>CAZZKA010000328.1:0-3606 GCA_964654745.1 uncultured Bordetella sp.
TCAGCGCCAAATCCGCTGAGCGTGCCATCGCGCGTACCTGCGCCGCATCGCTGGTAACGGGAGATAACGCATCAAGGACCAGGGCGCGGGCGTCGAAGCCACGCTGCCGCATCATCAGCGCCGCGAGAAGCGCGTCTGCGCCGTTATTGCCTGGACCAACCAATGCGATGATCGGCAGGCCGGGTCTGCTTTGCCTCAGACGCCGGGTACAAACCTCAGCAAGCGCCGCGGCGGCTCGCGACATCAGTGCCAAGGGTTCTGCGCGCGAAAGCGCCCTGTTTTCAACCTCTCGAAGCGTGCCGCTGAGGTACAACTCGCTCATCGAAAGCAGAGGCTCCGTCAATAACGGTTGATGTCGTCCTGCTCGAGCTTCTGCTGATCCGAGCGCCGGCCGAATACACGCCTGCAAATCACCACGGCTGCGAACGACGCGATCGCGAAGGTAAGGACATCACGGGCTGGGCTGAACCCGTCGGTGAGGGCCTGGAGGAGGGCTACCGTAGCCATGCCGAGCGAGAATCCCAACAGAATGAACGAGAAGCTCAGCAACTCTCCGATTGCAAGCAGAACCGCGATGAGGATTGAGATTTGCCAGGCATCCATCACAGTACGCAGCCCTCAGAGTTTGCCGGCAAGCCGGGAGGCGATACCGGTCAAGCCATTGAGGACATCGCTTGGCACCAGCACGATCTTGGAATTGCTGCCCTGGGCCAGGGTCTCGACGGCTCCCGCCTGAAGCTTTCGAACCTCGAAGTCCACAGCACTTGCACCACCGTCAGCAATTGCTTTGGCGACGACGCCTACCGCGTAGGCTTCCGCATCGGCCCGAATCCGTACTGCTTCGGCCTGCTTTTGTGCCGCATAGAGCTGGGCGTCGGCATCGAGTTCGGTGGCTTTGCGGTTGCCTTCCGCGTCCAGAACCCGCGCTCTGCGGTCGCGCTCAGCGTTGATCTGACGCTGCATGGCCTGCCGGGTTTCCTGATCGACATCGACTTCGAGGATCTCCACCCGGGTCAGGACGATACCCCACTCGTCGGAAACTACCCTGAGGTCCTCTTCGATTTCCGTCGACAGCTGCCGGCGGTTGGACTGGACCCCGTCCAAGTCTGTTTTGCCGATGACGCTGCGGACGGTGCCGTTGACGATCGTGATGATCGCATCGTCCACGTTGGAGATCCTGTAGACGGTTCGGGACGCATCCGCGATGCGGTACAGCACCGCGAGTGAGATCGAAATCGTTACGTTATCAAGAGTGATTGCGTTGATCGGGCGCGGTGGGAGCTGCCGCTCCTGAATCGGTATCCTGTGCTGAACTGTCTCGAAGAACGGAATCAGAAGGTGCAGGCCGGCTTCGAGCTTGCGATGATATTTTCCAAGGCGCTCCACCAGCCAGTTTTCCGACTGGGGAACGATCTTAATAGCTCCCCGCAAAGCGACCACTACGAGCGCGGCCAGCGCGAGGGTGACCAGGGAGGGTAACGAAAAATCCGGCATGGCAGTGTTCTCCTGCGTTTAAGTGTACCCTTTGAAGACCCTGGACGCCGAGCCTCGGCGGCTTGCTTTCGGGCTTGCGTTCATCAACGCAGTGGCGTCCCGGGCGCCGCGCGCCAACCCCCTGCCCACATCTTTGAACCCAGCGATGCTCACCACACCCGTTCAAGCCTCAGGAACCTGGCAATTTTGGATCGACCGCGGCGGTACTTTCACAGATGTAGTCGGGCGCAAGCCCGATGGAAGTCTGGTGACGGCAAAGCTTTTATCCGACAACCCTGATCAATACGACGACGCAGCAGTTGAGGCGATCCGGCGGTTGCTCTCCCTCGCACCGGGGGAAAAGATCACCCCCGAGCGAGTCGAAGCGGTCAAGATGGGTACGACCGTCGCGACCAACGCCTTGCTCGAGCGCAAAGGCGAGCCGCTGGCACTTGCAATCACGGGCGGCTTTGCCGATGCGCTACGGATCGCCTACCAGAATCGTCCCCGGCTGTTTGAGCGTCAGATAAAGCTTCCTGAATTGCTGTACCGGAGCGTGATCGAGATCGATGAACGCATGAGCGCGAGCGGAGAGGTCATTCGCCCTCTCGATGAGACCCGCGCCAGACAGCGGCTGCAGTCAGCTTTCGACGCGGGTCTGCGGGCACTCGCCATTGTGCTTATGCATGGGTACCGATTCCCCGACCATGAGGTGCGGCTCGCGCGCATTGCAGCCGAAATTGGCTTTACGCAGGTCTCGGTTTCGCACCAGGTATCGCCTCTGATAAGGCTTGTCTCGCGAGGGGATACTACGGTCGTCGATGCTTACTTATCGCCCGTTTTGCGGCGCTATGTCGATCGGGTCGCCGCTGCGATGCCTGGTGTTCGCGTGCAGTTTATGCAGTCTAACGGAGGTCTGACGGATGCCCGCGCTTTTCAGGGCAAGGACTCGATCCTGTCGGGGCCGGCGGGAGGCATCGTAGGGATGGCTCAGGTGAGCCGTGCCGCGGGGTTCGACCGCGTGATCGGCTTTGACATGGGCGGGACATCGACCGATGTTTCGCATTTTGCAGGCGAGTATGAGCGAGCCTTCGATACCGTCGTGGCGGGCATTCGGATGCGCGCGCCGATGATGAGCATTCACACAGTCGCAGCAGGTGGAGGCTCGATTCTGCAATTTGATGGCGCAAGGCTACGGGTCGGGCCGGAGTCAGCCGGGGCAAGTCCTGGGCCTGCGTGCTACCGACGAGGCGGTCCGCTGACGGTGACCGACGCCAATGTCATGCTTGGCCGTATTCAGCCCAGGCACTTTCCCGCGGTCTTCGGTCCCGGGGGCGACCAGGCGCTTGATGTCGAGGTGGTAAGGGCCAAGTTCGCCGAGATGGCCCGCGAGATCCGGAGCCGCAGCCAAACGGATATGACAGCCGAGTCGCTGGCTCAGGGATTCATAGATATCGCTGTGGCCAACATGGCCAACGCGATCAAAAAGATCTCGGTTCAGCGCGGCTATGACGTCACCGGCTATACCCTGACCACCTTCGGCGGCGCCGGTGGTCAGCATGCCTGCAGAGTCGCCGATTCGCTCGCGATGCCGCGTGTGCTGATCCATCCCTTCGCGGGCGTCCTGTCGGCGTTTGGCATGGGGCTTGCCGAGGCCACCGCGATGCGTGAAAAGTCGGTGGAAGCCCGGCTTGATGAAGCGGGATTGGCGGTTGCGGCGCCCATCTTCGCGGAGCTTGAGCGTTCGGCGAGAGAAGATCTGCTGAAACAAGGTGAATCTCCCGATGAGATTCGGTTAAGGCTGCGGATCCAGTTACGCTATGAGGGCACCGACACTTCATTGACCTGCGACTGGGGGCAGATCCCAGCCATGCGGGCGCAGTTTGAGGCTGCCTATCGCTCCCGATTTTCCTTTCTCCTCGAGGGCCGGGCGCTGGTGATCGAGTCGGCTGTCGTCGAAGCCACTGCAGGCGGGGAGCGCGCGCGCTCGCTGTTAGGCGACCCGGCCGATGACCACGCCGCACCGGAATCAGGCCCGCACGCCGCGCCGTCGCCTGCCGATCAAGTCCGCGCTTTCGTGGATTCGGCGTGGCGCGACATCCCGCTCTATCGACGCGAATCGCTGCTGCCAGA
>CAZZKA010000329.1:0-3604 GCA_964654745.1 uncultured Bordetella sp.
GCATGAATCACGGAACGACCGCCAAAGACCTAATGCTCGCCATCATAAGGTCCTTGGGCACCGCCGCTGCTTCCGGTTTTGCTCTTGAATACACGGGTCAGGCAGTCAGCGCGATGTCAATCGCAGAGCGTATGACACTCTGCAACATGGCTGCTGAACTGAGCGCAAGAACCGCGCTAGTGGCCCCGGATGAAACAACCTTTGCATACCTCCGCGGTCGGCCCATCCGCGCCGTAGATTTCGAGGAAAAGTGTGATCGGTGGCGCAGCCTTGTATCGGATCCGGATGCCCGCTATGAACGCGACGTTTCGTTCGACGCCTCAAAGGTAGATCCGATGGTCACCTGGGGAACGACACCAGCTATGGGGGTCCGCGTCGGCGAAACCGTTCCGATCCCAACAAACAAAACCGAGTCCGAAGCCCTGAACTATATGGGCTTGACGCCCGGGACACCGGTGAGCGCTTTAAAGATAGATCAAGTTTTCATTGGGTCATGCACCAATTCGCAACTCGACGATCTGCGCGGCGCTGCAACGATCCTGCGAGGCAGAAAAATAGCGCCAGACGTAGAAATGCTGGTGGTCCCGGGGTCACAAGCTATTCGTAAACAAGCTGAAGCAGAGGGAATTTCCGAGGTCTTCATCGAAGCTGGCGCGCTCTGGGGCCGCCCGGGATGCAGCTTGTGCGTGGGAATGAACGGTGAGCTTGCCCCCTCAGGCGCCTATGTCGCGAGCACCAGCAATCGCAATTTCCCCGGCCGACAGGGTCCAGGTGCACGAACCCTTCTGATGAGCCCCCTGACGGCTGCAGCTACCGCCATCCGCGGCCGCGTAACAGATCCGCGTTCCTACCTTCCATGACTGCACCCTTCCAGACGATCACGTCTCGCGCCATACGGCTCGTCGAATCCGATGTGGATACGGACCAGATAATCCCTGCGCAGTTCGTGAACGCCATCGGCGAAGAGGCTCTAGCCCGGGCATTCTTTGCCGGGAGACGCTCCTATGACCTTAACTTCGTTCTAAACGATCCTGGTATGTTCGGCCGAGAAATCTTACTAGTAGGAAAAAATTTCGGCTGTGGCAGCTCACGCGAGGCAGCCGCCTGGGCTACCCGTGCGTGGGGTATTCGTTGTCTGATCGGACTGTCTTTTAATCCTACGTTCCACGCCAACTGTCTGCAGAACGGTCTTCTCCCGATCGCGGTCGGTCAGGCGACTCACGCCGAACTCGAAAAATACGCCGGGGAATATGTTGTCAATCTGAGGACGCGCTCGATCACATTTGGGAGCGCCTGCTTTCAATTTGACATCGATGAATTTGCGGCTGACCTGCTGCTACGAGGTATCGACGAGCTTGACTATCTACTCGAACGAAGCAATCTTATTGAAGCATTTGAGCGCCGATGAAAGCTAAAACTCGGATTGAACACATCGAACTGATCCCAATCGCGGTTCCATTCGCGAGTCCGTTTCAGATTGCAAAAGGGGGGCCGCGCTCGGTCGGTGAGCAGTTGATTGTTCGCCTCCACTCCAATCAAGGCCTAGTGGGAGTCGGGGAAACGCAAGCTTGGCGCCGGCAAGGTAGCGTCGAGACCTTGTCGGGCCTCATTGCGGCGATCAAAGATTATCTTGCACCATGCGTCATTGGGCGATCCCCGTTTGACTTGGCTGCCATCTCGGCCGCAATGGACGACGCGCTGTGGCCAGCGTTCTACGCAAAGGCCCCAATACTCGACGCTCTATATGATCTGCAAGGTAAAATCTTAGGCGTTCCTGTATACGCGTTGCTTGGAGGCAAGTGTCGTGACGGCGTAGAGGCGTGTGCTGTTTTGCCGATAAAAGAATCAATCGATGGCACCCTCGAGGGAGCACGTAACTTCTGGAATCGCGGGTTCACCAGCTTTACCGTGAAGGTCGGCGTCAAGCCGACCATGGAGATCGAACTCGTAAAGACTCTAAGGCAGACATTCCCACTTGCAGTGATAAGAGTCGACGCCAACGCTGTAATGGAGTTTGACGCGGCGTTAGCGCTTCTCAAAAAACTTGAACCTTTCGAAATCGACGCAGCCGAACAAATGATTGCAATGTGGAACCTCGAGGGAATGGGCGAGCTCGGGCGACACTCGTCGATACCAATCATGGCAGATGAGAGCGTAGGTTCAATCCACGATCTCCTTGACATCATAAAGTGCAGAGCGGCTACATCGATACAGACCAAGGTTGCAAAAAATGGCGGAATTTGGCACATGCGCAAGCTGTGGACTCTTGCTGAAGCGGCCGGCATGCGCATCTATCCCGGCAATCATCCAAGTACCAGTATCGCTACGGCCTCGGTGGTTCACCTCGCAGCAGCATGGCCTGGACCGCTTTTAGCTGGGCCCTTTGCAGTAGGGATCAGCGGGGCTTTCGCCCGAGACATCGTGAAGTCTCCCCTGATCATTGAAAACGGGAGGGTAAAGGTACCCGACGCACCAGGCCTAGGAGTTGAGTTAGACGAAATTGCCATTCGCGAGATGCGGGTGGACAAATGAGCAGCCTCCCCCCTCGAGGTAAAGAAATCAAATCGGAGGGTGCGCGGACGGTCGGGCGCGTCCTTCGCGCATTAGAACTTCTGGCAAGCCAGTCCGCCCCGCTACGGCTTACAGATATCGCGAGAGAGCTTGAGGTTCCGACAAGCTCGGCGCATGCGCTTCTTCAGCAGCTCATAAAGCACGACTACGCTAGGGTGCTGGTAGACGACCGAAGATATATACAGGGCGCCCGCCTTGTGCTGCTCGGCAGCCGTGTCCGAGCCGGTTTGAAGATCGTCAAAGAAGCGAGGTCAATCATCGAGGAACTCGCTGCTGCAACAGGGGAAAACGTTTATCTGGGGGTGTGCCAATCGCGCGGGATCGTATATGCAGATTCCGTCGAAGCAGAGTCCGGCGTGGTCGCGAGGTTTCAGCTTGGCAACCTGCGCCCACTTCACGCGACCAGCCCAGGCAAAATCTTTCTTGCCTTCAGCGGCTCTGCAGAAAGCCTTGATAGCCTCTTAGGGCAGGGAAAACTCGCCTCGATCACGCGCCACACCAAAACGAACCGGGACGTGCTGAAACAGGAGATCAGGGCTGTCCGGGAACAGGGGTTCGCGATCAATGAGCAAGAGGCGGTTGAAGGCGCATTTGGTATTTCGGCCCCGGTCTTTGATGCTGATGCGAGTCTTGCTGGTTGCGTGACTCTTGGCTTGCCTGAATTCCGATACAAAAACGCTCGGGACAGCGCCGTAAACCGGGTAGTTGCTGCAGCAAAGGACGTCTCGCTTCGGTTAGGACAAGACCGATGGCACGAAATCGTCAGGTCTTTTTCAACGCTGAAAAACGGTCGACCCTGATCCCCTGTGCTTCCCTGTCCCACATCGAGCGATAGTCTCGTCGGGCCTGCTCCCGAAGAATGTGTTTGGCAATCTTTTGGGATGGGGTCTTTGGCATGTCCGCAACGAACTGGATGTATCGCGGGACCATGTAATAGGCCATCTTTTCGATAGCAAATTTCGTGAGTGTCTGTTCGTTGAGGTCCTCATTGGTTCGCACTACATAAACCGCCACCTCGTCTTCGCCCAATTCA
>CAZZKA010000330.1:0-3602 GCA_964654745.1 uncultured Bordetella sp.
CGATCGCTGTTCCGCGCAATTTCAGTCCTGCCGACAGGCGGGAAGCCTCACTGCCCGAGATCTCGCTCTCGATTTTGACCACCCCGCGCGACGAACCCTCGGGTGCGGACGGCTGCGCCTTGAGTTGCCAGCCCCCCTCCGAGGTCTTTTCGATCTCGGCGCGAATGGTTTGTCCACGCTCCGGGCGGGTGCCAGCAAAGCCCTTTGGAATCGCGATCCGCGTCCCGTTGATGACAACCGCATCGCCGTCGACCTCATCGACCGCACCGCCCAAGACTGCAGGCGCTGAACCCGGCGACGCGGCGAGCGAGCCCCTGATAGCCCGGGACGCGCTTACGCTCGCCCAAACGGCCGGCTCGGCTGGAATCCAGGCTCGAATGAGTTGATTGGCTTCGGCGGTTGCGAGATCGCCGGCAAGCTTTATTTCGGTTCCGGATGCTGAATTGATTCGAACGGTCGCCCCGCGCTGCTGGGCGATTCCGCTGATGAGCACCTGGTCTGACGGGCTTGCTCGCTCGACGCGGGATGCCCGCAATACATGCGCCTGTTTGCCCGAATCGAATACCCAGTCGCCGTGGACTTCGACCCAAACACCCACGCCAATGGGGCGACAGTCGTTGCCGCAGTTGTCGCCGTTGTCATCCAAGACGGTCGGCGCGACCTCCGCCGCGGCCGATGACTCGATTCGCACCCACTGCCCGACCACGCGCAGCCACTGGACGCCACCCGCGGCCGCGCCGGCTTCCTGCACCGGCCCGAGCAGATCGGCCAGTACCTCGACGGAATCGGCGATCCCCGCTTGCGTGCTGACCACCCGCACGCGTTGGCCGATTTTGAGGGAGTCGACCGAAGTTTCTCCCGTTGCGGATTGGCGCTTGAGTCGGGCACGGCTGTCGTCATAACGGAGGTCATCGACCAGGACGCTGCCGAACCCGGTGATGGTTCCTTCGGCAATACCGCTGCCACCGCTGCCAACCCCGCTAACCAGTTCACCGACGCCGCCGCCACAAGACGCCAACGCAAACGCGGCGAGCAGAGCGTTCGCCAGCCTGTGCAAGGGGCGCAGCAACGGGAACAAATCGCGCCCGAGGACGCGCTGGCTGACGGCATTCATGACTTCTTCTCTTGCCCGGATTCTTCCGGTGCGCTGAAGCTGAAAACTCCCAGACGAAACCGCTGCGCGACCGGTTGACCCTGATCACGCTCGCAAAGCGGCACCGCCGCATCGACGACTCTGCGCAGCGCATCGGCCCAGATCTCGTTGGCAAGGCCGTGCAACTCGCGTACCGAGGCCTCACTCAGACCGTCGGCGAACACACTCTGCTCAAGAAACCGGCCTGGGCTCGCGGTGGTGAGGTTGTGCACGCCTGCAGACAGATGATCGGTCGCCGAGCCGGCGAACAACTGGCGCGCCTCGGACAGCCCCGGAGCGGGTGTGAACGCGTGCCGCAGCAGTTCAACCCTGCCGTCCGCCTCGCGAACAATCCCCAGGCGGATCAGATCATCGAGCACCGCCCGATGATGAAAATCACGCGAGACGCGTCGCGCGAGCGCTTCAAACGAGGGTTCTTCGCCGTTGACCGGGATCGTATCGGGCCAGTCCAGACTCAGCCAACGGGTCGCCACCTGATTGGCCGCGCTGGGCTTGCCCCAGCTGGCGCCCTGGGAGGCATTGTCAGCGGTAATCCGGGCCGCGCTGCTGCCCAACAGCCGTACGTCCTTGCGATGCAATCCGGAGAGCAGGCTGAGCGCCGAATCCGTCTGCTTGCGGCCGAGGCGACTCAGCTCGCGTTCGGCCTGCGCGAGGAAAACCGGTTTGAGCGCCGAGGCAAGTACCCCATAGCCCACACCTGATCGCACCAGCCACACGACGAGCGGCTCCAGAATCGTCAGCACCTCGGCGAGGACCGCCGCCTGCTCTCCACCTGGACCTCCGCGATCAGAGGTTTCGTCGTCAGCATCACCCATCCCCACAGTATAGTGGGAAAATTTCCCAGAGGCCCGATTTCAGGTCTGCCTTGTGAACCTCCTCACACAGTCACCAATGATTGCCTCCGATCCATCCGGACTTGAATCAGTGAACTGGCAGTCAACACCAGCCAGTCACGCCACCCACCTTCCTGATAAAGGCGGGACCTCGGTGTTTACCCTCGAAGACGCCGGCCGTCGACAACAAGTCATGAAAAGGCCGCTAGCATTGAACGGTCTGCCTTCGGGTAGATGTCACTGAACAAAGATCGGCCTTCAGGCCGGCAAACCTGGCCTTGACGCCGGAGGATCCCGATGTACAAGAAAATCCTGCTCGCCTACGACGGTTCGCAGAGCGGCCGCACGGCGCTCCTGGAGTGTGCCGATCTCGCGGCTTCGGCTCGCGCCGAGACCCATCTGATCGCCGTGGTTCAACCGGTCCCCGCAGCCGTTCTTTACGAGGTGGTGATCTCCGATGTTCCGGACGCGAGCGATGACACCGAACATCATCGCAGGGTGCTCGAGGAAGGCGTAAACATTCTCAAAGACAGAGGTTATTCGGCCGAGGGACACCTGGCACGCGGCGAGCCGGTCGAACAGATCTGCGAAGCGGCGCGCCGGATCGGCGCCGATCTGATCGTGGTCGGTCATCGTCGGCCGAAGGGGTGGGCAGAGCGCTGGTGGCGCGGCTCGATCGGTGCCACCCTGATGGACAGCGCCCCCTGCAGCGTGCTCATCGCGATGAGCGCGGGCCGCTGACATCACGGCAGCCATCGCGCCGAGAGGCTGGCGGACCCTGATCAGGCCGGGCAAGCGATAGGTCATGATCGGCAGATCCCCCGCCGGAATCGGTCAACCGCGCGAAGGTTCCCCCGGGCCCGACCCTGACATCCCCCGTTTAAGGCAAAATTGGCGTGTAGTGTTCGCGCCGGTGGCTGAACCGATCTTCGACTTTTGACCGCAGGGCGGTCGGTTGCGGCCGGGCCACCCCTCAGACAGTTTTGACCCACAGGAGACTTCCATGAACCAGAAAGGCAAGACGCCCCAGCGTCGTCGATTCCTGAAATCCGCAGCCACTGGCGCCGTCGCCACTGGAGCGCTCGCAGCGCCGATGATCTCGACTGCGCAGACCATCAACCTGCGCTTCCAGAGCACGTGGCCGGCCAAAGATATCTTCCACGAGTACGCCAACGATTTCGCGAAAAAGGTCAACGACATGGCCGGCAACCGCGTGAAGATCGAGGTGCTGCCCGCCGGCGCGGTCGTCGCCCCGTTTCAGCTTCTCGAAGGTGTCGCCAAGGGCACGCTCGACGGTGGTCATGGCGTCGTCGCTTACCACTACGGCAAGAACTCCGCCCTCGCGCTGTGGGGCTCCGGGCCCGGCTTTGGCATGGACCCCAACATGCTGCTTTCGTGGCACTACTACGGTGGCGGAAAAGAACTGCTCGATGAGATCTACAAGGCAATCAACATTGATGTCGTCTCGTACCTCTACGGCCCGATGCCGACTCAGCCTTTCGGCTGGTTCAAAAAACCGATCGCACGTGTCGAGGACATCAAGGGCACCAAGTTCCGCACTGTCGGCCTTGCCGTCGACATGTACACCGACATGGGAGCGGCGGTGAATCCCCTGC
>CAZZKA010000331.1:0-3595 GCA_964654745.1 uncultured Bordetella sp.
GATACCGACATCGAAATACCGCTCCGGGAAACGTTTTTCAAACTCCACCAATCCTGATCCCTCGCGCATGGCGGGCGTCACTGCCACCAGGCGGCGATCCGCCGCCGCCATGTCGCAGACCCAGTCGGAGAACACTGAAGTGAAGGTCGGCTTGGCGGGGGCCGGCGATTTCTTGAGGCCCTCGGCGGGATCGAATTTACCCGGCCCGTGGTAGGCAATCGGATCGATCTCGGCGCGGCGGTATCCCTTGCCTTTCTTGGTGATGATGTGCAGAAACTGCGGGCCGCGCCGCTCGCGCAGGTTTTGCAGCGTCGGGATCAGACTGTCCAGGTCGTGTCCGTCGATCGGTCCCACATAGTTGAAACCAAATTCCTCGAACATCGTCCCGGGCAGGACCATGCCTTTGGCATGCTCTTCGAAGCGCTTGGCGAGTTCCAGTACGGGCGGTATGACAGACAACATTGCCTTGCCCATGTCGCGCGCTCGGGCATAGAACCGGCCAGACATCAGTCGGGCCAGATGACGCTGCAATGCGCCGACCGGCGGCGAGATCGACATATCGTTGTCGTTCAGAATCACGAGCAGGTCGACGTCTGGCATCACGCCGGCGTTGTTCATGGCTTCAAAGGCCATGCCCGCACTCATCGCGCCGTCACCGATCACGGCAATGTGGCGGCGTCGGTCAGGGCCGGTGTTGCCGCCCGCGATGCGCGTGGCCACCGCCATGCCGAGTGCTGCGGAGATCGACGTCGAAGAGTGGGCCGTACCGAAAGTGTCGTACTCACTTTCGACCCGGCGCGGGAACCCCGAGATGCCGCCGAACTGTCGCAAGCCTGACATGCGTTCACGACGACCGGTGAGGATCTTATGAGGATAGCTCTGGTGACCGACGTCCCAAACAATCCGATCGAACGGAGTCCGGAAGACAAAATGGAGCGCAATCGACAACTCGACCGTACCGAGGTTTGAGGACAAATGACCGCCAGTACCAGCAACCGAATGCAGCAGAAACTGCCTCAGTTCATCGGCCAGTTGCGGCAGGCTCTGGCGATCGAGTGCGCGCAGGTGCTCAGGCGTATCGATCGATTCGAGTAGCGGGGTATTGAGGGCAGAGCCCTGAGATTCGGAGGACATGATGAGGATTCCTCAGGAGGAGCGCCGCACGATCAGGTCAGTTAGCCCGGCAAGCTTCGAGGCGCCGGGCCCCAACGCGGCAAGCGCCTCGCGCGCCTGCTCGCGAAGCTGGGCTGCGAACAATCGCGCCGCGGCCAGTCCAAGCACTGAAACATAGGTGGGTTTGTTGTTTTCGATGTCCTTGCCCGCAGTCTTACCCAGGGTTGCCGAATCCGCCTCGACATCAAGAATGTCGTCCACCACCTGGAAGGCGAGCCCGACGATGGATGCAAAACGATCGAGTTCACGCATCTGCACGGCCGCGAGGGGGCGACCGCATGCGGCACCGAGCCGAATCGAAGCGCTGAGCAGAGCGCCGGTCTTGCGACGGTGCATATCCTCCAGGGCCTCGCGCGACAGCGTCTGGCCCACGGCGGCCAGATCGATCGCCTGCCCACCCGCCATGCCGAGCGAGCCCGCGCCGCGGCCCAGCTCGGCGCACATCGTCGCGACCGCCAGGGGCGGTGCGCCCTCACGCGCCGCGCCGGCGAGCACCTCGAAAGCAAGCGCCTGCAACGCATCACCGACCAGCATCGCCATCGCTTCACCGAACGCCACATGCACCGTGGGCTTGCCACGTCGCAGGACGTCGTTGTCCATGCACGGCATATCGTCATGCACCAGTGAGTACGCGTGAATGAACTCGACCGCGCACGCCGCGCAATCAAGCGCGCCCGCGGCCGCGCCCGAAAGCTCGCCCGCGGCGTACACCAAGAGCGGTCGGATCCGCTTGCCCCCGCCGAGCACGGCATAGCGCATCGCTTCGTGAAGCCGGGCCGGGTGCCGCTCAGCAGCTGGCAGCGCGGCCTCGAGAGCCCGCTCGGCGCGTGCCGCCTGATCGCTCACCCAACCAGGGAAATCGTCGTCTGCGGGCGACCCGATAACGCGCTCGGCAGCAGCATTCATATCAGGACGGCTCCGACCCGGATTCGAAGGGTTTGAGCAGATCAGCCTCCAAAATCTTGACCTGCTGCTGGACCTCAGCCAACAGCCTGCGGCAGTGCGCCGCCAGGGCAGCACCCCGACGGTAGGCGGCAAGCGACTGCTCCAGGGCGAGGCTGCCGGATTCCATCGATTGCACAATGGCCTCGAGCTCTGCCACAGCCTTCTCGAAGCTGTCGGGCAGATCAGCCTCTTCGCTAGTAGCGGATGTCACGGAAGTCTGACGTTTCATAGTGTCCTAATAAACTGATATTACTCAAACTTTCAGGAAAAGCGCTATCCCGGCGGCCATTTTTTCCCGATCCTGCCGTCTTCGAACCGGGGTTTGCATCCCGGACGGTTTTCGGGGCTGCAAATCGGGTATCCTTGCCCTCCCTTTGACCGCCATCACCGCGCAGAGCGCCTGATCGGTCAGGCTTGGTTCCGTCCTTCGGCTTTTTCCCGGGAGGGTCAGGATGTCGGATCTGGGTCGCCGCGAGCACGTCGCTCAGTCGCGCGCGCAGCTTC
Organism: uncultured Bordetella sp.; assembly: GCA_964654745.1. Classification (GTDB taxonomy): domain Bacteria; phylum Pseudomonadota; class Gammaproteobacteria; order Burkholderiales; family Burkholderiaceae_E; genus SYIM01. The sequence continues at coordinate 2,623 of CAZZKA010000331.1, forward strand.
CGGTTCACGCCTACTTTGATGAATCGCTTCACAAGCGCGAACTCGACCGTTTATTCGCTCGAGGCCCCGGCTATGTGGGCCATCAACTTATGGTACCGGAGACGGGTGATTATCACGCGCTCACCGCCGAGGGCGACGGGCGGGTTCTGGTCCGCTCCGATCGCGGCATCGAGCTCCTTTCCAATGTCTGCCGGCACCGACAGGCGGTTATGTTGGGCGGGCGCGGCAACGCGCAAAACATCGTCTGCCCGCTGCACCGCTGGACCTACGATCTTCAGGGCAAGCTCCTCGGGGCCCCGCATTTTGCGGAGCAGCCCTGCCTCAATCTTGGGCGCTCGCCTCTGCAGAACTGGCAGGGTCTGTTGTTTTCCGGCCAACGCGACGTGGCCCGGGACCTGGCGACCCTGACGGGCAGGCCCGAATTCGACTTCTCGGGTTACATGCTTGACCACGTCGAGCGCCACGAATGCAAGTACAACTGGAAGACCTTCATCGAGGTCTACCTCGAGGATTACCACGTCGTGCCATTTCATCCCGGCTTGGGCCAGTTTGTCTCCTGCGAAGCGCTTGACTGGGAATTCGGCGACTGGTTCTCGATTCAGACCGTTGGCGTGCACGATGCGCTGCGCAAACCCGGCACGCCGACCTACAGGATCTGGCACGAGCAGGTGTTGCGTCGATACGGCGGACAGACGCCTCCCCACGGGGCGATCTGGCTTACCTACTATCCCAACGTCATGGTTGAGTGGTATCCGGGCGTGCTGGTTGTTTCGACCCTGATCCCGCGAGGCCCGAGACACACCACCAATTTCGTTGAGTTCTACTATCCCGAAGAGGTGGTCCTTTTCGAGCGCGAATTCGTTGAAGCCGAGCGCGCGGCCTACATGGAAACCGCCCGCGAGGATGACGAAATCGCCGAGCGCATGGATGCAGGACGCTACGCACTGATGCAGCGCGGCGACGACGACGCCGG
>CAZZKA010000332.1:0-3591 GCA_964654745.1 uncultured Bordetella sp.
GACCTGTTTGTTGAGCCGGCCGGCGACGATCCGTTCCAGCACCTGACGCTCGCGCGAAGTCAGCCGCTCGATCCGATCTTCGAGTTCGCGTGCGTCGCAGGCCTGGCGATGCTCGTCGGCAGAGCGATCGAGACACTCGCGCACGAGCGCACACAGTCGTTCGTCGCTGAAGGGCTTCTGCAGGAAATCGACCGCGCCCTTTTTCATGGTTTCCACCGCCATGGGCACGTCGCCGTGCCCGGTAATGAAAACCACCGGCATCATCGAGCCGCGGCGGATCAATTCGTCGTGCAGCGCAAGCCCCGAGAGCCCTGGCATCCTGACATCGAGCAGGACGCAGGCAATCGGGTCGCGCGGCGGTCCGGCGGCGAGGAAAGCCTCAGCGCTCTCAAATGCACGCACTTGAAAACCATTAGCCTCCAGGAGCCAGCGCATCGAGTCGCGGACCGCCTCGTCGTCATCGACGACATGAACTACCCCCGTCGGCTGCATGGATGGCGACATCAATCTGTCGTCACTGGATCCGGCTGCTGTCATCACGATCGCTGTTCCTCAAACGGTCACCGGCTGCGCCGCGCAGCCACTTACTGACCCGGTCACGCGGCTTCGTTCATCACCGATCCCTCTGCTACCGGGATCGTGAACCGAAAACGGCTTCCACCCTCATCGGGGCGCTCGGCCCACAAACGCCCCTGGTGAGATTCTACGATTGAGCGGCAGATGTTGAGACCGATGCCCATGCCTTCGGCCTTGGTGGTGACGAAGGGTTCAAAGAGGCGATCCTGCAGATCCTCGCGGATGCCAGGGCCACGGTCTGTCACTGAAAATTCGACGCTATCGCCCAATCGACGAACGCGCAGCGAAACCGCCCGGCCCGAGCCGGTTGTCGAGTCTCGCATCGCCTCGATGGCGTTCTTCAGCAGATTGAGCAGCACCTGCTGCATCAGGATGGGGTCGGCCAAGAGCGGGGGCAGGTCGCGCCCGACGTCGATATTGATCCGCACGCGGTGCCGCTTTGCGTCGATCTGAGCCAGACCAATCGCTTCGGTGGTGATGTCCGCGACCTCGCAGGTCCGGCGCTCTGCCTCGCTGCGCTTGACGAAGTTGCGAATGCGGCGGATCACTTCGCCCGCGCGCTCGGCTTGGTCAGAGGTCTTTTGCAGGGTCTCCAGGAGGAGGCCTGCGTCGGGGTTGTCGCCTCGTGCCTTGATCGAGCGGATCCGCGCGCTGAGGCCCGAGCAGTAGTTGGCGATCGCGGTGAGCGGCTGATTGAGTTCATGCGCGAGTGACGAGGCCATCTCGCCCATGGTCACCAGACGCGAAGTGTGCTGCAGTTTGAGTTCCTGCCTGTGCAGTTGCTCGTCAGCATCGCGCCGAGCGGTGATGTCAGTCGCGACGAGCATCTGCACGGCACGCCCGTCCACCCAGCGGATTTCGCGCGCGCGCAATTCAAACCAGCGCCCCAGCGCAGGGTGGAAGGTTTCGTTCCCCCCCGTCTCGGCGACCGCCCGCAGCAGCGCCAGATGGCCGATTCCGGTGATGCCGAACAGCTGTCGGTACATGCGGTTGGCAAACAGCAGTTCAGGTTCGGCATCGCAGCTCCCCTGCTCGGGAGGCGCCGTCGGGTCTGCCAGTACCGATACCGCAGCGTCGAGTTCTTCGAGCACCGTGGTGAAGCGCTCATGCGCGGCGGCGAGTGCCTCGCGAATCCGCAAGGGTTCGGTGATATCTGTAACAGACGTCATCCAGCCGGTATGTTCGCCCTTTTCATCGATCAGGGGCGAGACATACATCTTGGCATTGAGAATCGAGCCGTCCCGGCGTCGCAGCTTCACTTCAAATCCGCTGCGGGGCGCGGCGCCCTCCAGAATGCGATCCAGTTGCGCCATCTGAAGGCTCTCGTCACCGTCAGGCCAGTAAATGTAGGGCGGGGTTGCACCGATCAGCTCGGACTCGGCCAATCCCACCATCTCGCAGAAGGCTCGGTTGACGTAAGTGATGCGACCGCGCCGATCGAAGGCACGCATACCGGTAAGCAGCGAATCTTCCATGGCACGCCGAAACGCGGTTTCTGCTGCAAGAGCTGACTCAGCTTCGCGGCGCGAGGTCGTGTCCCGGGCAATTGCGTACAGCATTCCCGCCGAGTGCGGATCGCGCCTTACCGACCATTCGAGCCAGCGCCAGGATGACTCCGCGCCGCCACCACCGGTCGCCGCGGGCATGAACCGCGCTTCGAAGCTGGTTGCAGGATGTCCTGGCTCGGTGACCGACGCGTTCTCTCGACGTACGGCTGACTGGTCGTCAGGGTGGGCGCGTTCGATGATGTTGGCAGCGCCTCGCTCTGGCGCGAAAAAGCGTTCGAATGCGGGATTGCCGCGAACCCGCGCTCCGTCGCGGCCGAGCACGCAAAGCGGATCTGGCGAGAGCGTGAACAAACGGTCGCGTTCAAGCTCCGCAGACAACCGTCTTCGCGCATGTCGTCCCAGCAGCAACAAGATGAGCAACATCGCCAGCGACAGGCCGCCAACCGCAAAGCGCAGGGGGTCCTCGAGCAGGGAGTCGGCGCGCGCGGGGCCATCCAGGTGGGCAAATCCCAGGAAGACAGCGACCAGCACCACAAATCCGCCCATCGCCGCGCCGTGGCTGAGCGTGAACCAGCGAATCGCTCGCAGCGTGGAGGCAGTTTCGGCGGAGTTGGGCATGGACGGGCGGGTAGGGGACGGGCAAACGGAACGGGATTTTCTGGCCCGAGTCCGTTCTCCCTCCAGTGTAGGCACCGCAGACGCGCCCGTCCAATGCCCGCCCCGGAACCGGGGAAGATGCCTGGGACGCCAACACAGACAGTCGTGCCCGCCACCATATTTATCACAATATGAAAAAATAATCCGGAATATGAAAATTTGTCTTGTCGTTTGTGCATCCCCTCTCTAGAATCCGTGCTTTACCCGATTGTCCAAAGTCGGGGTTGCGGAATTGCGGCCTGAGTGCTTCCCCGTGCCGCGCAGTCTTCAGGAGACGTTCATGTCTGCCGTTCCCAGCCAGCTTCCCGCCGCCAACGATCCCGGCGACTCCGATGCCGTTGAGACACGGGAGTGGCTCGATGCCCTCGAGGCCGTACTCGACCGCGAGGGCCCGGATCGCGCCCATTTTCTGCTCGAACGGATGATAGAAGTCGCCCGCAGGAACGGGACCTACATCCCGTATTCGGCGCACACGGCTTACATCAACACCATCCCGCCTCAACTCGAGGCGCGTTCGCCAGGCAACGCAGAGTTTGAGGAGCGCATCCGCTCTTATGTGCGCTGGAACGCGATGGCCATGGTTGTTCGGGCTAACCGTCATAACCCCCCTGACGGCGGGGACCTCGGCGGACATATCGCGTCCTTTGCCTCGCTTGCCACCATGATCGGCGCCGGCATGAATCACTTCTGGCATGCGCCGAGCGCCGATCATGGCGGTGACCTCGTGTATTTCCAGGGGCACGTGGCGCCGGGCATTTACGGGCGCGCCTTTGTCGAGGGGCGCCTGTCCGAGGCGCAACTCGAGCGCTTCCGTCAGGAAGTCGACGGGCAGGGGCTTTCCTCTTACCCG
>CAZZKA010000333.1:0-3530 GCA_964654745.1 uncultured Bordetella sp.
AAGGTGAAAATCGAGGCCGCCGTGGCCGACGATCTCGCCGAACAGGCGGTTGAAGCCATCGAAAAGTCTGCGCGTACCGGCAAGATCGGTGACGGCAAGATCTTCATCTACGACCTCGAGCAGGTCGTCCGGATTCGCACAGGCGAAACCGGCAACCAGGCGCTGTGATAGCCCCGACGGAGAGATCACCATGAAATCGTTGTTCCGAATTCTGGCGCTCCTCGCAGCGCTAGTCCTTATGCCCGCTTCCGCTGCGCTTGCCGCGACGGCCGTGTCGGGTCCGGTCGCGTCGGCCGCGAGCGACGCGGTATCGGCCGCCTCGGCTGCCGCGCCGCTTCTTATCGCCCAGGCGACAACGCCTGCCGCTGCCGCTCCGGCGGCCTCAGCCGAAGCCAAGCCCGCCGAGGCAACTCCCCCGGTTCCCAACAAGGGCGACACGGCCTGGATGATCGTCGCCACGCTTCTGGTGGTTCTCATGTGCATCCCGGGCCTTGCTTTGTTCTACGGCGGCCTCGTGCGCTCGAAGAACATGCTGTCGGTGTTGATGCAGGTGATGATGATCTTTGCCCTCATCACCGTGCTCTGGGCGGTCTATGGCTACACGCTTGCCTTTGGCGGTGATGGCAGCTTCTACGGCACCTTCGACAAGATCTTCCTGAAAGGCATCACGCCGGATTCGGTGGCAGCAACATTCAGCAAGGGCGTGATGATTCCCGAGCTGATCTTCGTTGCCTTCCAGGCGACCTTTGCAGCGATCACCTGCGCGCTGATCGTGGGCGCGTTTGCCGAGCGGGTGAAGTTTTCAGCCGTTTTGCTCTTCTCGGTCCTGTGGTTTACCTTCTGCTACGTCCCGATGGCGCACATGGTGTGGTACTGGGCCGGGCCGGACGCGATTACCGACGAAAAGACGCTCGAAACCGTCACCGCCGCTGCCGGCTTCCTGTGGGCCAAGGGTGCGCTCGACTTTGCGGGCGGCACCGTCGTGCACATCAACGCCGGCGTTGCCGGGCTGGTGGGTGCTTATGTGATCGGCAAGCGCGTGGGCTACGGCCGAGAGGCACTCACGCCGCATTCGCTGGTCATGACCATGATCGGCGCATCGCTCCTCTGGGTGGGCTGGTTCGGCTTTAACGCCGGCTCAAATCTTGAGGCCAATGGCGTTGCCGCGCTTGCCTTTGTCAACACGCTGGTCGCGACCGCGGCAGCTATGTTGTCCTGGAGCTTCGGCGAGTGGATGGGCAAGGGCAAGCCCTCAATGCTGGGCGCGGCCTCGGGTGCCGTTGCAGGGCTGGTCGCGATCACGCCGGCCTGCGGCTTTGTCGGTCCGATGGGCGCAATCATCATCGGTCTCGTCGCCGGGGTGCTCTGTCTCTGGGGTGTCAACGGTCTGAAGCGCATGCTCGGCGCAGATGACTCGTTGGATGTGTTCGGCGTACATGGCGTGGGCGGGATCGTCGGGGCGCTCCTCACCGGCGTGTTTGCAGCGCCGTCGTTGGGCGGTACCGGTATCTTCGATTATGTGAAGAACGCTCCCAACCCCGAGTACTCGATCGGCTCTCAGGTCTGGATACAGCTGCAGGGCGTCATGATCACTATCGTCCTGTCAGCGGTTGTTGCCTTCATCGCTTTCAAGATCGTTGATCTCGTCGTGGGCTTGCGGGTAGCCGAAGACGAGGAACGCGAGGGTCTTGACATCGTCTCGCATGGCGAGACCGCTTACCAGCGCTAAGCGGCCTGAACCCTCTCCGGGCCTGGGCCCGGCCGAAACGGGACGCCGCAAGGCGTCCCGTGTCGTTTGGTGCGCAGTCGGGCGGTGCGTGGGCGGGGCCAAGTACAATGAGGGTCTCTTAAGCTCCCAGGTAGTGGGGTTGGCTTGCGGGCCAAACCGGCGCGCGGCAACCCCTCGCCTCCGCGCCATGGTCCCGCACCTTGTCACTGCGCAGTCCGGCCCCCTGCTCGAACTCGAGCGCCGGGTCCTCGCCGCAAGCTCCCAAATCGAGCGGTGGTTTCGTCTCGAGTGGCAGGACCATACGCCGCCCTTTTACGGCTCGGTCGATCTGCGTAATGCCGGCTTCAAACTCGCGCCCGTCGACACCAATCTTTTCCCGGGCGGCTTTAACAATCTGTCTGAACCCATGCTACCGCTTGCGGTGCAGGCGGCGATGGCGGCGATCGAAAAATACTGCCCCGACGCCCGCAATCTGCTGCTCATCCCCGAGAACCACACGCGCAACACCTTCTATCTGCAAAACGTTGTTCGCCTGGTGCAGATCTTGAGACAGACTGGGCTCGATGTCCGCCTGGGTTCGCTCAACCCCGAGATCACGGCCATCACGGAGCTCGCGCTCCCCGGGGGCGAGATTTTGCGACTTGAGCCCCTCAGGCGCGAGGGCCGGCGCCTGCGCCTGGAAGGCTTCGATCCTTGCGCCATCCTGCTCAATAATGACCTGTCGGGCGGGACCCCCGCCTCTCTTGTGGGGCTGGCCGAACAGGTGCTTCTGCCGCCCCTGCACGCAGGCTGGTCGGTGCGCCGCAAAACGCGCCATTTCGCTGCTTACAACGAGGTCGCCAAGCGCTTTGCCAAGATGCTCGACATCGATCCGTGGCTGCTCAATCCACTTTTCTCGGGCTGCACCGGCATCGATTTTCAGGCGCGCGAGGGTGAGGGTTGTTTGGCCGACGGCGTCGATGAGCTGCTTCGCCAGATTCGCGCCAAATATCGCGAATACGACATCAACGAGACGCCGTTTGTGATTGTCAAGGCTGACGCCGGCACCTATGGCATGGGCATCATGTCGGTCAAGGACGCCTCCGAGGTCCGTAACCTCAATCGCAAGCAGCGCAACAAAATGGCGGTGGTCAAGGAGGGGCTGCAGGTAAGTGATGTCATCCTGCAGGAGGGCGTCCACACGATCGAGTCGGTCGAAGGCGGCATCGCCGAACCGGTGGTCTACATGATCGACCGCTATGTCGTGGGAGGTTTCTACCGCGTGAACACCGCGCGCGGCCGCGATGAGAATCTCAACGCGCCGGGCATGCATTTTGTGCCGCTGCCGTTTGCCTCGGCCTGCAATCTGCCAGATGCGCGAAGCGAACCCGAGAGCGCGCCCAATCGGTTTTATGCCTACGGCGTAGTTGCGCGCCTTGCGTTGCTTGCGGCGTCGGTCGAGCTCGAGCAGACCGATCCCGACCCGTCGCGTCACGGCTAGAGGGGCCCTGCCGTGCGCCTGCTTTTTGTCGCGGACCCGATCGGGTCCTTCAAGCCCTACAAAGATTCGACCTTTGCCATGATGCGCGAGGCGGCGCGGCGCGGGCACGAGCTCTTTTTCTGCGAGCCTGAGGCGATCGCGAGTGCGGGCGCGCGCATCCGGGCGCGTGTGGCCCGGCTCGCGCTCGTCGACCCCGAAGGTGAGCGCCAGCCCTGGTGGCGGCTCGACGCACAGGCGGACGCATTGCTGTCGCAGTTCGATGCGGTGCTCATGCGCAAGGACCCGCCCTTTGACATGGAGTACGTCACGGCGACCTGGCTC
>CAZZKA010000334.1:0-3527 GCA_964654745.1 uncultured Bordetella sp.
CTTCATGTCGCCGGGCAGAAAGCCCAGCCGCTCGCCGGCTTCGACCGCCGGGCGGGTGAGCACAATACGCTTGACCGCGTCGCGCTCGAGCGCGTCGACGGCACAGGCGACTGCCAGGTAGGTCTTGCCGGTACCGGCCGGCCCGATCCCGAAGCTCACATCGTGCGCAAGGATGTTGCGCAGATACTCGCGCTGGCGAGGCGTTCGACCCTGGAGGTCGACCCTTCGAGTATGCAGGACGGGCGACGCGTCAGCGTCATGGCCGATTGTTCCCGCCTGGGTTTGCGAACGCAACTCAACCAGTCCAAGTTGTACATCTTCGACCGCGAGCGGGGAGGCAGCCCTGAGGTAGAGCGCCTCCACCGCGGCGCGAGCCTCGCGCGTGGGTGATGCGGGCCCCTCGATACTGAAGACGGTGTTGCGCCGGCTGATTCTCACCCCAAAGGCCGCGCCAATCTGGGCGAGGTTGGCGTCGAGTGGTCCGCAAAGATTGGCGAGTCGCGCGTTGTCTGCCTCACCAGGCGAGCCAATCTCAAACTCGGCCCGGCCACCCCGCCCGCCTCGGGGCCTGCCTTCGGCGGGGCGATCACTCATTGATGAGCACTTCGCCGCGCAGCGAGTGGGGTAGCGCCGCCGTGATGCGTACGTCGACAAATTCGTGCAGAAGGCGATCCGGACCAGCGAAATTGACGATGCGGTTGTTGGAGGTGCGCCCGCTAAGTTCGCGGGCGTCTTTTTTCGCTCGCCCCTCGACGAGAACGCGTTCGGTATGCCCGACCATAGCCTGGCTGATAGCCTGCGCCTGCTTCTCGATTTGCGCCTGCAGGCGCTGCAGTCGCTCGAGCTTGACCGCCGCCGGGGTGTCGTCGGCGAGGTCGGCCGCAGGCGTACCTGGGCGCGCGCTGTAGATAAAGGAAAACGATGCATCGAAGCCCATTTCTTCAACGAGCTTCATGGTCTGATTGAAGTCTGATTCGGTCTCACCTGGAAAGCCCACAATGAAGTCAGATGACAGGCACAAGTGGGGGCAGGCCGCGCGCAATCGCCGGATGATGGATTTATATTCGAGGCAGGTATAGCCTCGCTTCATCGCGGCAAGTATGCGATCTGAACCTGATTGAACGGGCAGGTGAACCTGAGCGGCAAGCTTTGGGAGGCTCGCGTGGGCATCGATCAGGCGTTGTGAAAACTCACGCGGGTGGGACGTGGTGTAGCGGATGCGCTCGATACCTGGAATCTCGGAAACATATTCAAGTAAAAGCGCGAAATCAGCCGTCTCGCCCCCACCGCCCATTCGGCCGAGGTAGGCATTGACATTCTGTCCCAGCAGAGTGATCTCCCTCACCCCGCCGTCGGCGAGGCCAGCGATCTCGGTCAGCACATCTTCAAATGGCCGCGAGACTTCCTCGCCTCGCGTGTACGGCACGACGCAGAAGCTGCAATATTTGCTGCAGCCTTCCATGATGGAGACGAAGGCGCTCACTCCCTCGGTGCGAGGGGGCGGCAGGTGATCAAATTTTTCGATTTCGGGGAAACTGATATCGATCTGGGGCTTGCCGGTCTGTGCCCGGCGCGCTATCAGCTGCGGCAGGCGATGGAGCGTCTGTGGACCGAATACCAGGTCGACATAGGGCGCTCGGGCAACAATGTTGGCGCCCTCCTGGCTTGCCACACAGCCACCCACGCCTATCACCAGGTCGGGCCGATCACGTTTGAGCGCACGAACCCGCCCCAGGTCGGAAAATACTTTCTCCTGGGCCTTTTCACGCACTGAGCAGGTGTTGAAGAGCACGATATCGGCGTCCTCGATCGAGCGCGTGATCTCGGCGCCTTCGCTGTGCGCGAGGACTTCGGCCATTTTGTCCGAATCGTACTCGTTCATCTGGCAGCCGAAAGTACGAATGTAGAGCTTGCGGGTCATATCAACATTTTAGCGCCCTGTGGCCAGCCGCGGTGGCCGGACACCTGGCCGCTCAGCGGTACTCGCAGGCTCGCGCTTGAGCGAAATTTTCCGGCTCGCGGCGACCTGCTCAGTTGCCCGGCAACAGCCGGCCGAATATCTGGCTCGCATCCCGTCCGCTTTTGGTCGCGCAGAGGTTCCCCTCGACGTTGCAGACCTCGGTGTAGCGCTGTGCAAGGCGGCTCTCAGTGGCGGCGATGTGCGCGGCGGCGGCGAGCTGGGCGATCGGGACGGCAAGCGTCACGAGAGTGACAATTCCGATCAGCAAATCGAAGGCGAAACGAGGGGTTTTCAAGGGACACGCGGTCGCGGCGTTCGAGCAGTCTGGACGATCCGGAGGAGAGCCGATCCAGTGTTGCATGAAATCGGGATTGTTGCAGGGTTTCTGACCGAAACCCCTTCTGCGGCGGGATGTTACGGGCAGCGCCGGAGTTTCGTCCTGGCTACGCCGATGTTATAAACAAGCCATGCAAAAAATCGACATCTTCAATCACGTGATGCCGCCCGCCTATCTGGAGCTCGTCAAGACGCACTCCAAGGAGCCCGGCATGGTCAAGCGCATGAGCAATCTGCGCATGCTTTGGGATATCGAGCACCGTGTGGAGATGCTGCGATCCCGGTTTCCTGATGTCCGCCAGGTTTTGACGCTTGGATTGCCGGCGCCGGAGCTGATCGGTGGGCCTGATGCCTCGCCTGGTTTCGCCAGGGTGGCAAACGACGGCATGGCCGACATGGTGAGGCGTTATCCCTTGGAGTTTCCGGCGTTTGTCGCGTCGCTGCCTCTAAATAACGTCCCGGCCGCGCTTGCCGAGATGGACCGCGCCATCGGCGAACTTGGCGCGCGCGGAATACAGATCATTTCAAGCGTCGCGGGGCGACCGCTGGACGATCCGGAGTTTTTCCCTATCTTTGAGCGTGCGACGTGTCACCACGATGTACCGATCTGGATGCACCCTGCGCGCCCGGCAACGCGTGCTGACTACGCAGGCGAAACGAGTTCGCGCTACGAGATCTGGCAGGTACTGGGCTGGCCCTACGAGACCAGCGCTGCGATGGCCCGCCTGGTATTTTCCGGGTTGCTTCAGAAACTCCCCGATGCGCGGATCATCACGCACCACTGCGGTGGCATGATTCCCTATTTCGCCGGCCGAGCCGAGACGCTTTGGGCGCAACTGGGCTCGCGCAGTGCCGCGGCAGACGAGGCCGATGTGCTCAAGCGGCTAGACAAACCGCCCCTCGACTATTTCCGAATGTTTTACGGCGATACGGTGCTGGGTGGTGCTGCGGCTCCGCTTGCCTGCGGGCTCGCCTTTTTTGGGGCCGATCATGTCGTGTTCGCAAGTGACTGTCCGTTCGACCCAGAGGGTGGACCCATGTTCATTCGCGAGGGAATCGCATCGATCGAATCGCTTAATCTGCCTGAGTCCGATGCCAGAAAAATTTATTTCGGTAACGCCATGAGACTGTTGAAACTGCCCATTTCCCAAGGATAAAGGCGATGATCAATTTCTTCCGTTGGACGATCGCCGCGCTAGGTCTCGCGCTGGCTGCTGCGGCTGGCGCCCAG
>CAZZKA010000335.1:0-3440 GCA_964654745.1 uncultured Bordetella sp.
GGGGGGGCGGGGGTTTTTCCTGTGGCGACGTGGTGGGGGGGGGTAGGGGGGGGGCACGCTCCATTCTCTTTAACGAGCGGCTGCTCGCCGAATTTGCCGCCTTCTTCGCCCGCCCCGATTCTTTGTCTCTGGGCGTTTGCAACGGCTGCCAGATGATGTCGCAGTTGAAATCGATCATCCCGGGTGCAGAGGAGTGGCCCCGGTTCCTCCGGAATCGATCCGAGCAGTACGAGGCACGTCTCGCGCAGGTCGAGATCCTCGAATCGTCTTCGGTATTTTTCGCAGGCATGGCCGGGAGCGTGATGCCGATCGCCGTGGCCCACGGCGAAGGCAGGGCGGTCTTCGACACCGAAGGGCAGTGTGACCGTGCGAGGGCGAGCCTGCGATTCATCGACTCGGACGGAACTCCGGCTACCCGCTATCCGGCCAATCCCAACGGGTCACCGCGTGGGCTCACTGCATTTACCAGCGCGGACGGACGGGCGACGATCATGATGCCTCATCCCGAGCGGGTCTTCCGAACGGTACAGATGAGCTGGCGCGCGTCCGATTCCGGCGAGGATTCGGGGTGGATGCGACTCTTTCGCAATGCGAGGGTTTGGGTCGGTTGATTCCGGTGAGTGGACAGGGAGAGTTCGGAAATCAGGCTGAGGGGATGAACTCCGGATCGTCCTGGTGCTTGCGCTCGAACTTGATGAAACTGTAGTACCCGCACTTGTTGCCGCCCGGATATTCCCGACAGACAGCCGGTCGCGCCTTGTAAATCGTGCAGCGTCGCTCATCAGTATCGAAAAAGCGGCAGATCGACCCGTAGATCTCATCCTTCTGGTGGCGCAGGATGCGTTCCGGTTTGCCCTCATCCATATAGATGCGAGTGAACTTTTTTTCCGCTTTCTCGATGCTGAGTGAAAAATGTCGCGCGAGTCGGGTGAGGTCGCTGTTTTTGACTTCGATGCGCGGGTAACTGCAGCAGTAACCCGGACATTTCGAACAGTCGTACTTGATCTTGCTCATGGGGACTCTGAAGAGGTTGGCGGTCGGTCGAATGCCGGGATCTGTGGCACCGACTTGTAATCTTATCGCGCCGAGGGCAGATGGCGCAGGTTTGCCCGAACGCGACGTGTCGGGTCAACGGCTCGCAGGAGATCGGTCTCTATCGGGGAGGGCCAGCCCTCGAGATACGCGGCAATGATCTGCGCACCGAGCACACTCCACAATAGTCCTCTGGAGCCGAGCGCGCCAATCATGAACAGTCCCGCATTTCTGGGGACGGGTAGCCGGTCATTCCTGAGTAACTCAGGAACCATCGCGAGTACCCGTTCAGTGTCCGGAAGCTCTCCGATCAGCGGGAGTCGGTCAGGCGAATTCCAACGCATTCCGACGACAGCGCTGTCACAGCAGCGGGCGATGGTCGCGGGATCCCAGCCAAGCGCTCTGGCAAGCCGGCCCGCATTGCTGAGATCGTTGAGAGGGTCCGTGCTGGGATCGGAACTTTCATCGTAGGTCGCGCCAACAAGCACTCGGTCGCCTGAAGGCACCGCATAGGCCGCGCCACCCAGGACGGTCTTCAGATTCGAGAGGCCCGGATGTTTGACCCAGCTGGTCTGTCCCCGGGTCCGCCGCAGCAGGGGCAGCAACCGCGAGTCAACGCCGGGTGGCAGCGTTGCCGTGCACAGAACTACGACCGGTGCGCGGGCGATTTCGGCGCCATCATTGCCGTAGAGACGCCAGAGTTCGTCCGGTTTCGCCATCCCTGCAACACGGGTTCCGGACAGCGCATCGATCCGCGCGTGATTTCGGCGCAAAAGAGATTCGGTGATGGCGAGAGGATCACTTACAGAACACTTTGGTAGCCAAAGCGCGCCGTGGCGGAGTTCCACTCCGGCCACTTCACTCGCTTTGCTCCGATCGAGTGCCTGGGCAAACTCCTCAGGGAAGCCCAATTTCCTCAAGAGCTCGTCCTGACGGGCTTCATCCTCGACTGACTCTGCGATCGTCAGCCTGCCGATCGGTGCGGCGCCTGGGGCAGAACCCCGCAACAGCAGCGCTGCCCGCGTGAGCCTCGCCGTGAGGTTGTCGTCAGGAGAAAGGTGAATGTGGTCAGCAAGGAGCGGTTGCCCGGAGCCTCCGGTCATAGGTGCCGCCGCTTGCTCGATGAGGGTGACCTGCCATCCGTGTTCTGACAGCACAGTCGCCGTACTGCAACCTGCGAGACCGGCCCCCACGACGACAGCGCGTCGTTGCGACCACCGGGGTGCGGGCAGCGGCTCTGGCCACGTTCGCCAGCGCGGGGAGTAGCAGGCGTCGATACGCTCGCGCTTGGTGGCAAACCCGGGGACCAGACTGACCTCGAAGCCGGCTTCTGCCAAGGCGACACGCACGCTCGCCGCGGCCGAATAGGTTGCGAGGGTTGTTCCCTTCACAGAGCGCCGGGCCAGTTGCCGCATGAGCGTTGGAGACCATGCATCGGGGTTTTTCGCAGGGGCAAAACCGTCGAGATAAATCGCATCAGCCCTCACATCGAGCTTTGGTAAAAGTTTGCCAGCCGCGCCAAACCCGATCAGGCAAATGAGTCGGCCGCCCGCGAGTTCCAGTCGATGCAGGCCGGGTAGCCGATGGGGCCAGCGCTCGACCAGTTCTTTCATCAGGGGAGAGCGATCGACGCCCAGCGCACGATGTGCCCGGAGCAGATCGGAGCGGTCAAGCGGCAGGGCTTCAAGAGACACATAGTGCAGTCGACCCGGCCCGGCGGGGTCGCCCTGCAGAGCCTGAGCGGATGCGAGCAGGTTGAGCCCCAGACCGAAGCCCACCTCAAGTACGGTGAAATCAGCGCGGCCAGACCAGCGCTCGCGAAGTTTTGTCCCGCCGACGAAGACCTCATGGGATTCGGCTAGAGCGCCCTCTCGACTTCGGTAGACATCGTTGAAGTCGAGGCTGAACGGCGCGCCGGTCGGATCAAAATCAAGTCGGGCAGGGTTTATGCGCACCGATCAAATTTTAGCGCGCCTGATGGCCTACACTGAACCGATGTTGCCCCGTTCAACCCCGACGTTGCCCCGTTCAACCCAGTCCTCGCCGGCCGTGTTCGCGGTGATGCTGATCGCCATCGGACTCCATGCCGGTGCGGTTTGGCTGATGGTGCGTGACTCCGGCCATTCGACCCAACCCCCGCCGGTTCGTCCGATCACCGTCGACATGATCCCCGGTGCGCGGATCGACGCGTCCTCAGCCAGTCGAGTTGCCCCGCCGGTCGCCGCAGAACGCCGCTCGCCACCTGCCCCAGCTGAGCGCGATCCGCGCATTGCAGGACGGGACGCGCCCGAACCAGCACCCAGACCTGAGCGGGAATCTGCCTTTCAGGCGTCGTCCGTTTACGGACCCGGCCCGGCCGATCAGGCGGCGCCTCAGTCCGCGTCGGATCCGGCCTCGGCTGACGCTTC
>CAZZKA010000336.1:0-3437 GCA_964654745.1 uncultured Bordetella sp.
AGATCCCGTGCGGGGAACGGCCAACGCCTATCGTGTGGGTGATACGGCCATCGGCGAGGTTGACCAGCGAGACCTGCCGGGCGAAGCGGTTGGTAATCCACATGGTTTTGCGGTCGGAGGTGATTTCCATGCAGTCGGGGCCCCCCGGCACCGAGAACGAACTTACCACCTTGAAGGATTGCATATCGATGCAGCTCACCGTGTTGTCAACGCGATTGGTGACAAAGACGTGCCGCTGGTCACCCAGGCCGCGAAGATTGTGCGCGCCGCGTCCGGTCACGATCCGGCGGACGCTCTTCTGCTCGCGCCAATCGATGACATCGATGAAGTTTTCACCCATCACACCCACCAACAGATGCCGGTCATCGGGAGTGATGAGGATGCCTGCGGGCTGCTTGCCGGTCTTGAGCTTCCAGATGGGCTCGAGCGTCCTGAGGCTGATCGCCGCAATCTCGTTGCTGTCCTGGAGCGTCGCAAACACGGTGCTGCTGTCGGCCGAGAACCAGATGTGGCTCGGCGCCTTGGCCAGCGCGATACGCTTGGCGAGCTTGAGGTCACCGCCCTCATAGCGGTAGATGTCGACCCGGTCCAGCCTGAGCGCTGCGGTTACAAACCAACGCGTATCCGGCGAAAACCCGAGCTGATACGGATCGTCTATCGCAACAATCCGCCGTTGGATATCGGCTGACACCGGATCGAAAAAGACCAGATCGTCGCTCATGGCGTTGCCAACGATCAGAGAACGATTGTCCGGAGTCGGGTACAGGTGATGCGGTTCCTTACCGACGGTCACCCTGCGGACCTCAGCAAGACTCGACTTGTCGATCAGGGATACCGAAGCGTCCCTGGAATTGAGCACGTAGACCCACTCAGGCTTTCGACCCGTGGCCACTGCCGGCGAAGTGCTTGCCTGGACTATCCCTGCTGCGACCGCAGCTCCCGAGCCGACTGCCCCTAAAACCAGCCGCCTGCGCGCGCCATCTGTTGCGGATGACATCTCTGCGTGAATCCGGATTAAAGATAACCCGGATTGTGCCGCAAACCGCTACACTCGGCAGCCAAATGCTCGAGGTTCTCGCTGTTACCCTGCCGGTTTTCGCTCTGGTGTTGTGCGGATTCATCGCAGCGGGCCGAAATATGCTCCCGGTTGGTGCGGTCGACGGGCTCAATGCCTTTGTTTACTGGTTTGCCTTGCCCGCCATGCTTTTCAGGGTGGCCGGACTCAGACCTATCAGCGAACTGTTTGACCCGGGGCTTGCAGCGGGAATTTCGATCGCGGGGCTCGCCTGTTTCGCCCTCGCCTACCGCCTTGCCCGATCGGGCGGTCTGGGAGGCGGGCCGCGGTCGGTGCGCGCAGCGGCCGCGCTGTCGCTCGCCGCAGCCCACGGCAATGTGGGGTATCTCGGCATTGCCCTGCTCGGGCAACTTGGCGAACGATTTTTACCGACCGTCACCCTCGCGATCATCGTCGACAACGTCGTGCTGATTGCTCTGACCCTGGTCATCCTCGAGTCCCAGCCCGGTGTGAACCGCGCCCGGGGCGCCGCCAACGCGCTGAGGAGCGTAGTGCTTTCTCCGCTCCTGGGATCGATTCTCGCCGGTATCGCCTGGTCGCTTACCGGGTTCGCCATGCCCCAGGTCTTCGACTCCTTCACGCGCATGCTCTCGGGCGCCGCGGGGCCCTGTGCGCTTTTTGCGATTGGCGCTGCTCTGGGCGGCAGGAGGCTGACCCTGGACCGGGAATCAGGAACCTTGATGGCAATTAAATTACTGGTCGGCCCCGCCGTTGCAGCGGTGCTGCTGTTCGGCATCCTGCCCATGGATCCTGCGTTGGCGGCGGCCGGAGTGGTGTGCGCATCACTACCCGCTGCGAGCAACAGTTTCATCATCGCCCAGCGCTATGGCATACCGACCGCTTCGATCAGCGCGGCCCTGCTCGGCGGAACCGCGATCGCCGTCTTCACCGTCAGCTTTGCAATCTGGGCTACCGGCTTGCGCTGAGTGGCGAGCTCAGCCGCGGATCGACTCCCAGGTCTTGTGCAGGCGCTTGGCTGAGACCGGCATCGGCGTGCGCAGAGACTGCGCGAAGAGCGAGACCCGCAGCTCCTCCAGCATCCAGCGAAACTCATCGAGCCGCGGATCGCCCGCGCCTTTGCGCTGCGCGAGTGCTCGGCGAAAATTCTGCAGCAGAGGGGCGAGTTCGGCCATCAGGCGGGCATCGCGCGCCGGGTCCTCGCGCAGCTTATCCAGCCGGATCCCGATCGCGCGAAGATAGCGGGCGAGATGACGCAGCTGATCCCAAGCCGTGGCGGCGATGAATCGGCCGGGCATCAGGTCGGCGATCTGTTGCTGCACATCAGCAGCCGCCGCCGGCCAGGCGCGCAGCTGCGGCAGCCGGCGGGCCAGACTGGCGTGCTCCCCGAGGACTTCGGCGACGGTCCTGGCGAGTTCCTGACCGACCAGATTCAGACGCGGTCTCGCCTCGTCGATTCGCGCCCTGAACGCCGCCTCGGAATCGGGCCAGGGCTGCTGCAGGCAGGCCCGGTCGAGCATGGCAGCTATCAGGTCGTCGCGCAGCTGTTCGGCGCTGCCGAAGGTCGCAAAGTGCAGCGACATCCTCTGAAAATCAGCGATGTTGCGCTCAAAAAATTTGAGTGGTTCACGCAGCGCGAGGCGAAACAGTCGCATGAGACCACCGCGATGCTGGCGTCGCGCCTCTTCCGCGTCATCGAAAACCGATAGTTCGACCGCATCGCCCCGGTCAATCAGCGCGGGATAGCCGATCAGAGTCTGTTTGCGACCGTCGATGGTCTGCTCGAGCTCCAGCAGCTCCGGCAAAGCGCCGAAGCGCCACTCGACATAGCGCCCGCCCTCCTGCAGCAGAGGAGTTCGGCCCGCGCCGGTCGCCTGGAGGTCTCTGGCATCCCCGGCGTTCGCGCGCTCCGGGCGCCGCGCATCCACCACGGCACGCGCATCTGCCGTGGGCGACCGCCCAGGTTTACCGGCGGGTGCGGCGGCTTGATGCTGCTCGCGCGGCGACGGCGCCCGTCCGGCAGCCACGCCGATCGCCGACAGCGCGGCACGAAACGCCCCCTGCGCGCGTTCGCCGTGCTCGGCTTTGAGCTGCGCAAAATTCCGGCCGGCGCCCAGCCGCGCCCCATGCGCGTCGGCGATCACGAACCGCATGAACAGGTGCGCAGGCACGCTCTCTGCTCTGAAATCGGTCAACTGAGCCCGGGCGCCGAATTGGGCGGCGAGGTCGGCGATGATCGCGTCGGCGAGCGCGAGTTCGCCGGTTCGCTCGGCCCATCGCACCACGAAGGTCTCTGCATACTCTCCCAATGGGACCGCGGCACGCCGCAGCCGCGGCGGCAGCGACTTAACCAGCGCCTGCCCCTTGTCGCGCAGCATCCCGGGGACCAGCGACTCGCAACGCA
>CAZZKA010000337.1:0-3387 GCA_964654745.1 uncultured Bordetella sp.
GATAGAGATTGCGCCGCTCGCCTACATGCGCGGGCGCACCCTCAATCACGCCTTCATCATTCTCGACGAAGCGCAAAATACGACCCCCGAACAGATGAAGATGTTTCTCACCCGGATCGGATTCGGCTCACGCGCAGTGGTCACAGGTGACGCAACCCAGATCGATCTCCCCAAGGGGCAGGCTTCAGGTCTGATCGAAGCGAGGCGGGTTCTCTCTGAGGTCCGCGGCATTGCCTTTACGCACTTCGACAGCACCGACGTGGTCCGGCACCCGCTGGTTGCCCGGATCGTCGAAGCCTATGAACGGCACGCGCCGCCGCAGCGCTGACCTCGGGCCGAAGAAGCCGGCCCGTTCGCTGTTGCTCTCGCTTCAGAGCGGCGCCGGAGCGCATGCCCTGCCGGCCACCCGGGCCCAACTACGGCGCTGGGTTCTCGCCGCTCTTGAGTGTGATGCAGAGCTCACGCTGCGTTTCGTCGGTCGGACCGAAGCGGTTGCGCTAAACCGTGCCTTTCGGAGCAAAGCCTATGCGCCTGATGTGCTGACCTTTGTGTACCCGGGAGAGGGCAGCCCGATGGCACCGCTCGGATCGGCGGCGCGATTTGCGGCATCGACCGCTGCACCGGTTCGGCTGCACGCCGATATCGTACTTTGCATGCCGGTACTGCGCGCGCAGGCGCGCGCATCCGGTATTGCGCTTGAGCAACGACTGGCCCATCTGGTGATTCACGGTGTGCTTCATGCGCAAGGCTGGGACCACGAAACTCATGATCAGGCTCAGATCATGCAGGAACGCGAAACCGCTTTGTTACGCCGCTTCAGGATCCCGGATCCCTGGGCTTGAACCAAGCCCCGCGCTCTGATGCTATCCTAGGAAGGTGTTAACTTTCGTTGTCGTTTATGTCTGATGTGTCACCTGCTGGCGACGGTCATCGATCCTTTATCGAACGTCTGTCGTCGATGTTGCTGCGTACACCGGATGACCGCGCCCAACTGATCGAAGTCCTGCGGCGTGCCCAAAGCCGCCATTTGCTTGATGCCGAAGCCCTGTCGATGATCGAGGGCGTGCTGCAAGTCTCGGAGCTCGCGGTTAGGGATATCATGGTCCCTCGCTCTCAGATGGCGGTCATCAACATCCGCGAAACCCCCTCTCAGTTCCTCCCGCGCGTTGTCGAAGCGGCGCACTCGCGCTTTCCGGTTGTCGATGGCGACCGAGACCGGGTCGTCGGCATCCTCCATGCCAAGGATCTGCTGCGGCTCAAGATCGACGACAACATAGACATTCGCGATCTGCTGCGCCCGCCGGTATTCGTCCCCGAGTCCAAACGGCTCAATGTGCTGTTGCGCGACTTTCGCTCGGACCGGCATCATCTTGCAATCGTGGTGGATGAGTATGGCGGTACAGCAGGGCTCATCACTATCGAGGATGTGCTCGAGCAGATCGTGGGCGATATCGAGGACGAGTTCGATTTTGATGAAGCGAGCGATCACATCCTGAGCGTTGAAGCCGGTGAACACGGCGCTCGCTATCGGGTCCGCGCCCTCACCGACATCGCGCAATTGAACGAAGCGATAGGGGCGGCGCTGCCAATGGGAGAGTTCGACACCATCGGTGGCCTCGTGACCGACCAGATGGGGCGGGTGCCCCGCCGCGGCGAGTCGATCGACATTGAAGGGGTGCGTTTCCACATCCTTCGCGCCGATGCGCGGCAGGTGCACCTGCTCCTGGTCGAGCGTGTAGCCGCACCCGACGTTTCGGGACCCAATGCCGGCTGACCGGGGCGGGGGCAGCGCAGTCGCTCTTGCGGGCGCCCTGGGACTGGTTCATGCGGTTTCTCTGTCTGTCCCGGGCCTCTGGTGGCTGCAGTTAGCGGTCTTCACCGGTCTATGCGTGCTGTTACGCACCTCGACCTGGACCCGCGCCACCGTCTCAGAGCGCACCGCGATCCGGCGCTGGGCGAGCACGGGCTTTGCATTCGGGTTTACCGGGTTCCTTGCCGGCATCGGTTGGCTGTTCATCAGCATGCATCGATACGGCGAGATGCCAGCCCCTCTCGCTGCATCGGCGCTGATACTTTTTTGCGGCTATCTTGCAATGTTTCCGGCGCTGGCCTGCGGCCTGAGCGCAACGACACGCAACTCGTCATCCTTCATCCGCACTGCGATCTTGGCCAGCTCGTTCACACTGACCGAGTTGCTGCGCGGTTCGCTATTCACCGGCTTTCCCTGGTTGTCGCCGGGCTATGCGCACGCTGACGGGCCCTTTAGCTCGATAGCGCCCTGGCTGGGGGTCTACGGTGTCGGGCTCTTCGCTACAGCACTGGCTGCGGTTATCGCCGAAGCGATCCTGCGAGCCAGCGCCGGCGGGAAAGGCATGTGGGGCTTGGCGGGGACCGCGGTCACGATCGTGGTGATCGCTGCGTCAGCCGGCGCCGTGCGTTGGGTGACGCCCCAACCGACGGCGCTGCGGGTCGACCTGGCTCAGGGCAATGTTCCACAGGACCTGAAATTCAATCCCCAGCGCGCGCTTGCCGCCATGCATGCCTACATCGCCGCGCTACAGCCCGGTCGAGCCGATCTGGTGGTCCTGCCCGAGACGGCCTGGACCCTGCCGTGGAGTCAGACACCACCCGCTCTTGCAGCACAACTGCGCCAGGCCCTTGGCGAAGAGACCGTGGCAGCGGTTGGGATGCCGCTTCCGAGTCAGTCCGATCCCAGGCTATTCACCAATAGCATCGGAGTGGTCGACGGACGGGGCATGTTGATCGCACGCTATGACAAGCGGCATCTGGTCCCCTTCGGCGAATTCATCCCCGCGGGGTTTGGCTGGTTTGTAGCGATGATGAAAATCCCGTTAGGCGAATTTTCCCGCGGCAGCGAAAATCAGCCGCTGCTCCGGGTCGCAGGCAGCTCGGTCGCCTTTAACATCTGCTATGAAGATCTTTTCGGAGGTGAACTTGCAGAGCAGGTGCGAAGCGGGGCCAATATCCTCGTCAATGCAAGCAACATCGCCTGGTTCGGCGACTCGCACGCGCAGGCCCAGCACCTTGAAATTTCCCGTATGCGCGCACTCGAATTTGCAAGGCCCATGCTGCGTGCCACCAATACTGGCGTGACCGCTGCCATCGATCATCAGGGGCGGGTCGTGTCGCGACTGCCTGGCTACAGGGAGGGCGTTCTGAGCCTCACCATTACGCCGACGGCAGGACTGACCCCCTATGCGAGGACCGGCGACAAGCTCATCTGGTTGCTCGTACTCGCAATGCTCGCGCTGGGCTGGCTGTCACACCGGCGCGTCGCACGCTAAGGTACACCCGGGCCTAACGCCCCTGCTGCCGCAGGGGCGGCGCCTCGAAACCGCTAGAATTAAGTCCTTTTTCTGGCTCAGC
>CAZZKA010000338.1:0-3359 GCA_964654745.1 uncultured Bordetella sp.
CGGTTGGCCGCAGCCAGATCGATCTGACCCTCGACCCGCCCGCCCGTCCACAGCGGCTGTTGCAGCTGCAGCACTGCCTGCCTCGTCGATCCGTCGTCGGCCTGCAACTCGCTCGAAAGCGTCGGGAACCAGCCCCAACGCGCACCATCCAGGTCATAGCCGGCAGCCTGAAGCTCGCCCTGCTTGGCACGCACGGTGGGATGCGCCGAAACGGTCGCCTCGAGCAGTCGGGACAGACTCACTGGCCCGCTGCCGGGCAACCGGCTCAGGCGACCCGGGGCCAGGCGGTCGGGCGCCAACGCCGGGGCCACCGACTCGAGCGAGGGGGTTGCGGTCTCGGAAAGCATGGCGCCGGACGGAGCCGAGGACTGTGCCCACGCTGACAACGATACGCCGGCAAAAATGAGGAGCAGTCCCGTACCAATGCATAGTGCCCTGAGCCACGACCGACCCCTCAGCGACCGACCCCTCAGCGACCGACCCATCAGCGACCGACCCGTCAGTGACGGCCCCATCAGCGACCGACCCGTCAGGGACGGCCCGATCAGCGACCGACCGGGCAAACTGGTCTGCGGTTGCAAAGCCGGGAATCGCCCTGCCGCACCCCCACAGGAATCCCCATGCCATGCGCCGCTCCAGTCAAGTCGCGACATGGGCAGACGGAGCATCTTTAGAAACATTCAGAAAAGGCGGAAGTCGCAGGTAGGTAAACACTAAAAGAGGGCCCGGGCAGCCCCAAGATTGGAGTAAAGGCGGGGGGAAGTCTCGCCGGGTTATCCCGTACAGGTGGACAACTCTCCCGCTTAGAAGCAATCGATTCTACGCCATAACTTGCCGCCATCGCCCAGGCATTGCAACATCCGGACTAGGCCATCTGCGCCGAGCGATCCCGCCGATGTCAGGGCCCTGATTGAAGCCTCGACCATTAAGGATTTCCCCATGCCCGCTGCGTTGCGCTGCTTCTGCGAACCTGGCGATCTGGCTGGCTCGGCCGGTTTTCTGCGCGATACCCGCCACCGGCTGCACCGCCACCCCGAGCTTTCTTTTCAGGAAGCACAGACCGCGGCACTGGTCGCCAGACTGCTCACCGAATGGGGATGGCAGGTCGCCACCGGAATCGGTGGGCATGGCGTCGTCGCGAGCCTGAGCCACGGCGCATCCCCGAAGTCGATCGCACTTCGCGCCGACATGGACGCGCTGCCGATTCAGGAGCAGAGCGATCAGCCCCACGCAAGCGCGGTGCCGGGCGTGATGCACGCCTGCGGGCACGACGGTCACACCACCATGCTGCTGGGTGCGGCACAACAGCTTGCCAGGACACGCAACTTTTCAGGCACGGTGCGGCTGGTATTCCAACCTGCGGAGGAGGCCGGAAAGAACAGCGGCGCCGAGCGGATGATCGCCGATGGGCTCTTCGAGCGGTTCCCGTGTGATGCGATTTTCGGCCTGCACAATCATCCCGGCGCGGCGGCTGGAACCTTCCTGTTCGGCACCGGGCCCTTCATGGCGGCCTGCGATACAGTCAAGATCACGGTTCGCGGCCGCGGCGGCCATGCCGCGCGGCCCCATCAGACCGTCGATCCGGTGGTCGTCGCGGGCAGCCTGGTGATGGCGCTCCAGACTGTGGTGTCGCGCAGCATCGACCCCACCCAAACCGCGGTCGTGACCATAGGTCTGCTCCAGGCCGGTACGGTCGCAAACGTGATTCCTGATTCCGCCCGCATGGACTTGAGTGTCCGATCCTTTGATGCCGCGGTACGCGACCGGCTCGAAGCGCGGATCCGCGCACTGGTGACAAGCCACGCCGAGGGGTACGGGGCGCAGGCCGAGATCGAGTACGAGCGCGGCTATCCGGTGCTCGTCAACAGCGAGAACGAGACCGCCTTTGCGCGACAGGTCGCCGAGGAAATGGTGGGCAGCGATCGCATCGTCTGGCCATTCCCGGCCGTCACGGGAAGTGAGGACTTTGCTTATTTCCTGCAGCACAAACCAGGGTGCTTCCTGCGCCTTGGAAACGGCGAGTCAAGCGCGTTGCTGCACAACCCCCGCTTCGATTTCAACGACGATAACCTGACGGTGGGCGCTGCCTACTGGACGCGGCTGGTTGAACGCTGGCTGCCCGCTGAGACGGCGCCGTAGCCTTAGCGCCGGAAGGTCACCACCCAGAAGACGCGCACCACCACGATACCGGTCATCACGGCGAGCAGATCGTTGGGGTCGCTGTACTGCCAGGGCGAGAAAGACTGCACCAGTTCAATCAGCAGCCCGAGAGCAATCAGACCGATCACGACCCACTTGGGATGGTTGGGGTAGCAGATGAGCCCCATCACCGTGAGCCCGGCAAAGGTCATGGAAATGTTGAGTTTGTCCCAGAACCCGGACATGTCGACGCCCCCGCCGCCCGTCGGAGGCATCGACAGGAAGAATACGATCAGGCAGACGCACCAGAAGGCTTGACGGAGCATCGGAAAATTCTGGCACAGTATGGCCCGCGCCCCAAACGAACACGGCGCCTGCGCATCGGCGCCCGACAACTCACAGGCCCCGCCCCACGCGGGCCAACGGAGCAGACCCCATGAAAATCGAGACCCTGGCGGTTCACGCAGGCTACAGCCCCGATCCCACGACCAAAGCGGTCGCCGTACCGATGTACCAGACGGTCGCCTATGCCTTCGATAACGCGCAGCACGGCGCCGATCTGTTTGACCTCAAGGTCGCCGGGAACATCTATACGCGGATCATGAATCCTACCCAGGATGTTCTCGAAAAACGGGTTGCCGCGCTTGAGGGCGGTATCGCCGCGCTCGCGCTTGCTTCGGGCATGTCGGCGATCACCTACGCGATCCAGACGATCGCCGAGGCAGGTGACAACATCGTCTCGGCGAGCACGCTCTACGGCGGCACCTACAACCTGTTTGCCCACACCCTGCCGCAGATGGGAATCGAGACGCGCTTTGCCGATCCACGCGAGCCCGAACAGTTCGCGCGACTCATCGATGCCCGAACCAAGGCGGTGTTCTGCGAGTCGGTCGGCAATCCCCTCGGCAACGTGACCGATTTCGAAAAACTTGCCAAGATCGCTCACGCGCATGGCGTGCCGCTGATCGTCGATAACACGGTCCCCAGCCCCTACCTGTGCCGCCCGATCGAGCACGGCGCCGATATCGTCGTGCATTCGCTGACCAAATATCTGGGTGGCCATGGCAATAGCGTCGGCGGCGCGATCGTCGATTCGGGTAAGTTCCCCTGGGCTGAGCACAAGGCGCGCTTTCGCAGACTCAACGAGCCCGATGTGTCGTACCACGGCGTGGTCTACACCGAGGCGCTGGGCCCCGCCGCCTTCATTGGCCGCGCGCGCG
>CAZZKA010000339.1:0-3314 GCA_964654745.1 uncultured Bordetella sp.
CCCTCGAGGGTGCGTGATTCGCCTGCCTGGCTGGCGATCGTCACGGCAACGCTGTCCTCATCTGCGCGCACCGACTGCGCGGTCCATCCGGTCAACAGGGTGATCTGCGGGAGCGACTTCGCGCGAGCACGCAGAATCGCTTCGGTCGTGTACTGCGGCAGACGCGTGTTGTCACAGGCATAGAAGGGTCTGACCAGCGCGCGCTGATACCAGTCGTAGTGCCACTCGGACAGCAGCGTGCCGTACGCAGTCAACCCGCCGATCCCAAACTCGACCGGGATCGGTGAGCCGTTGCGGATCTGCTCCTCTACGCCCCAGGCGCGAAAGTGCTCCATGGTGCGTTGGGTGAGGTTTTGCCCCTTGGGAATGGGCTGCGGTACCGCGTGACGCTCGATGACGGTGCTAGCCACGCCGCGTCCTGCGAGTTCGATCGCGAGCCCGATGCCTACCGGGCCACCCCCGGCGATAAGAACCGCTCCGGCCATCGCTCAGTTGCCTTGAATATTGTTCTCACGCGCGAGTTGCCGCCAGAAGGGGATCTCGTGCTCGATCATTGCAGCGAACGCGGCTGGCGTCATGCTGGTCGGGACGCTGCCCTTGGCCAACAGCTTGGCGCGTACATCAGAGAGTTCATTGATCGCCACGATCTCGCTGTGCAGGCGGGCGATGATCGCGGACGGCGTACCCGCCGGCGCCAGCAGACCGATCCATAGCGAGGCTTTGAGGTCGATACCGAGTTCGCCCATGGTCGGGACCTGCGGCAGGCCGGGCATGCGTTCGGCTGAGGTCACTGCGAGCGCCTTGAGCTTGCCGCTCTGCAGGCCGGTGATCGCCGGTCCCGAATCGGCCAGCGCCATCGTGACTTCGCCGCTCATCACCGCCTGGACCGACTGGTTCGCGCCCTTATACGGCACATGGGAGAACTTGGCGCCCGTGCGGCGGTTGAAGAGTTCGCTGATGAGCTGAAACGACGCTGAACTCGAGGCGTAGTTGGCCTTGTCAGGCGCCGCCTGCGACTGCGCGACGAGGTCGCGCACGGTATTGGCCGGGTTGGTACTGTTCACGAGCAGCACCAGCGGCGAATCGCTCATCGGCGAAATCGGTATGAAGTCGTGTGGCGCGTAGGGCAGCCTGTCGTTTAGCGCATGGTTGAAAATCACCGGGCCCGGAGCCCCCATCATCAGCGTATAGCCATCGGGCTTGGCTCTTGCGACATGCGTGCTGCCCACGATCGCACCGACGCTCGGCCGATTTTCCACCACGACCGGCTGGCGAAGCCGCTCGGTAAGCTTTTCAGCCAGCAGCCTGGCGACAAAATCGACGCCTCCCCCGGCCGCATAGCCAACCACGATGGTGACCGGTCGCACCGGCCAGTCCGCCGCACCAGCGCTCGAAGCATTGGACGTCTGTGCACGAGCGCCTGGCGCGGTGAGGCCAATGGCTGTGGCGGCTGCGCAGGCAAGCCATGTACGCCTGATGGTGCGCCCTGCCGGTCTGGATGACGATGAGTGCATGGATCTCCCTTCGCTTCTCTCTTTTTCGCTCTGCTTCGGGTTGCTTTGCTTTGCCTGGCTATGTTTTTTTTCGCGCAGCTTTGCCTTAATCGCGCAGCTTTGCCTTAATTCACCTTGATTCGCGTTGACTCGCTTTGCCCTGCTGTCAGACAGGCGCTCGCAGGCATCCCCTATTGCAATCCGATCTGTACGTTGAGCACCGCAGCCCGCCCGGCGTCGATGGCCGCCAGACAACGCCGGATCGCCGGCTCGACTTCGGCCGGCTCACTCAGGCACTCGCCGTAGGCCCCAAAGGCCTCTCCCACTTTTTCAAAGTGCCGCTGATCGCCCTGGAGCCGCGCATGATAGTCGTCGGCACTCGCCGACGCGCCGTCCGGATAGACGCGAAGCACCGCTTCCTTCACGGCCTGCCAGCCACCGTTATCCAGCACCACGGTGAGGATCGGCAGACGATAGCGCTGCGCGGTCGCATAGACTGAACTGGGGGTGCCCAGATGAAAGGCCCCGTCGCCCACGATGTGGACCACGCGCGCCTCGCGTCTTGCGAGCTTGACGCCCAGCGCCATACTGCCGCTGTAGCCGAGTCCGCCCCCCGCTCCGCCGAAAAACGTAAGCGGCAGCGTGCGCGCCGTCTGCTGCAGGACGGCAGGCGAGTTGCGGACAGCTTCATTCAACACGACGTCCGTCGGATCGAGCAGGCGACCGAGTACCGCGCACACGTGCGCGGGAGACAGCGCGCCCGCCTTACCCGGAGCCTGGGCACTCCTTGCAACCGACTCACGGCGCGCACGCGCCGCCTGCTCCAGTCGCACCATACGCGCGGCCACGCGCTCACGAAACGCCGCGTCGGCACGAGCGCGCACGATCGCGCTCACCTGTCTCAGCACTGTCGCCGCATCAGCCTGCATCCTGACATCCGTCGCAAAGCCCCACATCGGCCAATCATGCTTGAGGGGGTCGACGTCGATGTGCACCCACCATATGGCAGGGTTGGGTTTGACGAACCGGGGTAACCAGGGCACATCGACATCGACGAGTAGCCCGACATCGGCATCCGACAGCACCGCGGCCGGGTCAAAGCCGGCAAAGCAAGGCGAGGTCCGCGAGATGCCCAGGCTGCTCGGCATGTAGTCCACCACCCGGACCGCGCAAAGCGTCGCGAGATCCTCCAGAGCCGCCACCGCCTCAGCGCGCCGCCCGGCGTAGGAGGTGATGAGGACCGGGTTGTCGGCCGCGAGCAGGCGCTCTGCGATCACAGCGGCGCGCGCCTCGTCCACACCGCCCAGGCGCGATGGCCCATAGCGGATGGCATCGAATTGCTGCCCTGCGGGGACCGCCACTGTCTCCGCGAGGACCTCACGCGGCAACGTCATGAATACCGGTCCCGGCGGATCGGAGTGCATCACGCTATGAGCACGACGCAACGACTCGCGCGCAACCACCGCGGTCGGCAGGTTGTACTCCCACTTCACATAGGGCCGGACCAGGCTGCCGATGTCGAAGGGGTCCTGGATGAAATGCACGTAGTTGTCGCGCGAGCCCGGAAGCTCGCCGCGTAATGTGTAGGGCGCCTTGCCCGCCAGCAGCAGTGCCGGCAGACGAGCACGCTGCAGGTTGTGAACGCCCATCGCGGCGTTTGCGGTACCGGCATCGACATGGACGAGCACCGCCTGCCCCTCCCCGGTGGCCGCGGCATAACCCGCCGCCATATGGACAGCGACGTTCTCGTGCGGACAGAGGATGACCTCGGGCTGGGCACGCCCCTCGCGCTGCCAGCGCACCATCTCCTCGATCAGGCTG
>CAZZKA010000340.1:0-3310 GCA_964654745.1 uncultured Bordetella sp.
ACAGGCAAGTCCCGCAGGTTTGCGGGGCGCGATCCGGTGGCGGTCCAGAAGGCGATGGACGAGGCGCGCCGCAAGATGGTCAAGGTACCGCTCAAGGGCGGGACGCTTCACCACACCGTGCATGGCCGTTGGGGCGCTTCGGCAGTCATGCTCGCGCCTGCTCCGGAAGGTACAGGCATCATTGCGGGCGGCCCGATGCGCGCGATGTTCGAAGTACTTGGCATCACCAACATTGTCGCCAAGAGCCACGGTTCAAGTAATCCCTACAACATGGTTCGCGCAACGCTCGATGCGTTGAACAACCTGCACACCCCCGCCGAGATTGCCGCCAAGCGCGGCAAGAGCGTCGAGGAACTGTTCGCCTGAGCACGCGGAGAGCCCTCATGAGCAGCAAGCCCACCATCAAGGTCACGCTGGTTCGAAGCCCGGCAGGTACGCGCGAATCACACCGTGCCACAGTGCGCGGCCTCGGTCTTCGCAAAATGCATCAGAGCCGCGTCCTTGAGGACACGCCCGCGGTGCGCGGCATGATCAACAAGGTCTCGTATCTGGTTCGGGTGGGCTGAAAGCCCCGAACCTGAGGAGTCATGATGAAACTTAATGAAATCAAGCCGGCCGAAGGCGCCAAGCATCCCCGCAAGCGCGTCGGCCGCGGTATTGGCTCGGGCCTGGGCAAGACCGCGGGTCGCGGCCACAAGGGACAGAAATCACGTTCGGGTGGCTTTCACAAGGTCGGCTTTGAAGGCGGGCAAATGCCGCTGCAGCGTCGCCTTCCCAAGCGCGGTTTCGTGTCGCTTAGCGCGGGCCACTGCGCGGAAGTGCGCCTCTCGGATCTGCAACGCCTGGGCGCCGCCGAGGTAGACCTGCTTTCGCTCAAGGCTGCAGGGATCGTTCCCCAGATCGCCCACACGGCCAAGGTCATTGTCTCGGGCAAGCTCGAGCGCGCGGTAGCGGTCAAGGGGCTGGGCGCAACCAAGGGTGCAAAGGCTGCCATCGAGGCTGCCGGCGGCTCGGTGGCCTGACCGCACGCATCCCACACAGGACGAGTCCAGGCACGTGGCAACTTCCACCGCAGCAGCGCTTCGCACCGGGAAATCAGGCGATTTGAAAAAACGCCTGTGGTTTCTGGTGTTCGCGCTCATCGTCTACCGGATCGGTGCGCACATCCCTGTGCCGGGCATCGACCCTGACGAACTCGCTGCGATTTTCCAGCGCGAGCAGGGCGGCATCCTGGCGATGTTCAATCTGTTCTCGGGCGGCGCGTTGTCGCGCTTCACCGTGTTTGCGCTGGGCATCATGCCCTACATCTCCGCCTCGATCATTATGCAGCTACTCACCGTCGTCTTGCCCTCTCTCGAGGCCAAGAAACGCGAGGGCGAGGCAGGTCGGCGCGAGATCACCAAATACACTCGCTGGTTCACGGTGATCCTCGCGACCTTTCAGGCGCTCGGCATTGCCATGGCGCTCGAGTCGCAGCCGGGCCTGGTCATCGATCCCAGCCTGGCTTTCCGCTTTACCGCAGTGGTGTCGCTTGTCACCGGAACGATGTTCCTGATGTGGTTGGGCGAGCAGATCACCGAGCGCGGTATCGGCAACGGTATCTCCATCATCATCTTCGCAGGGATCGCAGCGGGCCTGCCGAGCGCGATCGCCGGTATGGGCGAACTGGTTCGAACCGGAGCGATGAATCCCCTCGTCTCCCTGCTGATCGTCGTGCTGGTTGTTCTGGTGACCGCAGCGGTCGTTTTCGTCGAGCGCGGCCAGCGCAAAATTACGGTCAATTACGCTAAGCGCCAGGTCGGCAACCGCGTCTACGGCGGCCAAAGCTCGCACCTGCCGCTCAAACTCAACATGTCGGGCGTGATCCCGCCGATTTTCGCGTCGTCGATCATTCTTTTCCCGGCGACGATTGCGCAGTGGTTCACCGCCGGCGACACCGATAGCGCGGTGGTCCGGGCGGTCAAGGATCTTGCTGCGACGCTTTCGCCCGGACAGCCGGTCTATATCCTTCTCTACGCGCTTGCGATCGTATTCTTCTGCTTTTTCTACACCGCGCTCGTCTTCAATAGCCGGGAGACCGCGGAAAATCTGAAAAAGAGCGGCGCACTCGTGCCCGGGATCCGACCTGGCGAGCAGACGGCGCGCTACATCGACAAGATTCTGATGCGACTCACTTTGGCCGGCGCGGTGTACATCACGGCGGTGTGTCTGCTGCCGGAGTTTCTGGTGCTCAAGTGGAATGTGCCGTTCTATTTCGGCGGCACGTCGCTATTGATCATTGTTGTGGTGACTATGGACTTCATGGCGCAGGTTCAGGCTTATCTGATGTCTCATCAGTATGAAAGTCTGCTGCGCAAGTCCGGCGCCAAAGGCATGGGTCTGTAGGTTTCGGCAAGGTTCGGCGACAAACGACGACAAACGAGGGTTGATGTCAAAGGAAGACGTTATTCAGATGCAGGGCGAGGTGATCGAGAACCTGCCCAACGCCACGTTCCGGGTCAAGCTGGAAAACGGGCATGTGGTTCTCGGGCACATTTCCGGAAAGATGCGCATGCACTACATCCGCATTCTTCCGGGAGACAAGGTCACGGTGGAACTCACCCCCTATGACCTGTCGCGCGCGCGCATCGTGTTCCGTGCGAAGTAATCCGACTGTCGATACCCGTTCAAGAAATTTTCGAGGTCAATCATGAAAGTACTGGCATCCGTCAAGAAGATCTGCCGCAAGTGCAAGGTCATCAAGCGCAACGGCGTGGTCCGTGTGATCTGTTCCGATCCGCGCCACAAGCAACGTCAGGGTTGAGAGGAACCGTCTCATGGCACGTATAGCGGGCATCAATATTCCCGACCGTCAGCACACCGAAATCGGGCTGACGGCGATCTACGGCATCGGCCGCACTCGCGCGCGCGAGATTTGCGATGCAGCCAATGTTCCCTACAGCAAGCGGGTCAAGGACCTCAACGATGCCGAACTCGAACGCATCCGCGAGCAGATCGGGCGTCTGACTATCGAGGGCGATCTGCGCCGCGAAGTGTCGATGTCGATCAAACGCCTGATGGACCTCGGCTGCTACCGCGGAGTTCGCCATCGTCGCGGCCTGCCCGTTCGCGGACAGCGCACCCGCACCAACGCCCGCACGCGCAAAGGCCCGCGCAAGGCCGGCGTCGCGCTCAAGAAATAAGCCCCTGGCCGGATATCGGAGCACAAGTTTATGGCAACCAAAACCCAGTCTTCAGCCCAGGCGGCAGCGGCCTCTCGGACGCGCAAGAAGGCAAAGAAGAATGTCTCGGACGGTATCGCCCACATTCA
>CAZZKA010000341.1:0-3295 GCA_964654745.1 uncultured Bordetella sp.
ACGCCCTCGGCCTTGAGGCGTTCGATCTCTGCCGCTTCAAGGCCCAACAGCCCACGGTAGATCTCGTCGTTGTGCTCGCCCAACTCGGGCCCCAGAGAGCGCACCTCGCCAGGCGTATCGGACAGTCTGGGGACCAGGTTCGGGATCGCCAGCTCACCCACCCGCTTGTCGGTAACACGCAGGATGTTGCCGCGGGCTGCGTACTGCGGATCTTCAAAAATCTCGTCGATCGCGTAAACCGGTCCGCAAGGCACCTGAAAGGTCTCGCACAGTTTTAGGAGCTCGTCGCGGGAGTGACGCGCAGTCCATGCGCCGACATGCTGATCGACCTTGTCTCGATCGCGCTCGCGATTTGCGAGCAGCCCCCAGGCTGAAGCGTCGGCAAGCTCGGGCTCGCCCATGGCCTGGGCTAGCCGTTCAAAAATCTTGTCGCTGGTACAGGCAATCGCAATCCAGCGCCCATCGCTCGTCGGGTAGTGGCTGTGCGGCACCACATTGACGGTTCCAGGCCCCATACGCTGCCGCACATAGCCTTTCTTTTGGTAAGCCGGGGCAAGTTCATCCAGGATGCGAAACACCGGTTCATACAACCCGACGTCGATAAACTGGCCGCGGCCGGTACGGTGGCGCGCCTGCAGAGCGAGGAGCACGCCCATCGCGCCGTACGCACCCGACAGATAATCGGGAATCGTGGCCGAACCAGGCGTGACCGGGGGACGATCAGGATAGCCGGCGAGAAACGACAGCCCGCCAAAAGCATTACCGATACGGCCAAAGCCAGGACGGTCACGATAAGGTCCTGTTTGACCATAGCCCGAAATTCGAACCATGATCAGGCGGGGATTCATTGCGTTCAGCGTCTCCCAGCCTATTCCCCATTTCTCCATCGTACCGGGCTGAAAGTTTTCAACCAGGATATCGGCCTTTTCCACCAGCGCCTTGAGCAGGCGTGCGCCATCGGCTTTGCGCAAATCGAGGGTGATTGATTTCTTGTTGCGGCATTCGGAGAGCCACGGCAGTGAATCTCCCGACTCCGTGATGGTGCCAAAGCGCCTGAGGGCATCGCCAATCCCGGGCAACTCGACCTTGATGACTTCCGCGCCGAACTCTGCAAGCTGCGCGCTCGCGAAAGGCCCCGAGATAAAGGTCGAAAGATCTATCACCCGTAAATCATCGAGCGGCTGGAGTCGCGGGATCGGCTCGGTTGGCTTGGATTGGTACTCAGTCATGGCATACATCCGCAACAAGGCGTGACAACGACTCGCTCGCGCCGCGCCACGCGGCAGAGCGACCTCGCGCCCGCGCTCAGTCAGTCGGCGGTGATTTTCGCCTTGGCAATCACTTCGGCCCAACGATCGATCATCGCTGACATCATCGCAGTGTGTTCAGCCGCCGTTCCCGCGACCGGCACAAATCCACCCGCAGCGAGTTTGGGTGCTAAATCAGCGCTCTTGAGCGCCTTGGCAAAGTGGTCGTTAAGTATGGTGACAAGGTCGGCGCCAGTGTTCGCCGGCGCATAGAGTCCCCACCAGGTATCGGCGTCGACACCCTGTACACCCTGCTCGACGAAGGTCGGTACCGAGGACATCGCAGGATTACGCTTGGGGCCCGTCACGGCAATCGCGCGCAGGCGACCTGCCTCGACATGCGGTTTGACCGAGCTGATGCCGGCGAACTGCATCTGAACATGACCGGCAAGGAGATCCGTCATCGCCGGGCCCGTGCCCTTGTAGGCAATGTGCGCGATATCCACCCCGCAGGCGATTTTCATCAACTCCCCTGCAAGATGCGTAGACGCTCCGTTGCCGCCTGATGCGTAGTTGAGCGAGCCGGGTTTGACCCGAGCGAGCTCAAGCAATTCGGAAAGCGTCTTGGCCGGTACGGAGGGGTGGACCACCAGAATAACCGGCGCGGTTGCCATCATAGTGACGCCAGCCAGCTCTTTTTTAGTATCGAAGGGAAGTTTTCGCAGACCGGGATTGGTGAGCAGCGCGCTGTCGACCGCAAGCAGGGTATAGCCATCGGCAGGCGCCCTGACCACGAGTTCGGTCCCGAGGACCGATCCCGCTCCCGGTCGATTCTCAATCACCAGGGACTGACCAAGCGACTGACCGACGGCCGGCGCAATCATCCGAATCAGGATATCGGTCCCGCCGCCCGGCCCGTAGGGGACGATCACTCTGACAGGCTTGTTCGGAAAAGGTGTCTGCGCACTGATGGGTGAAGCAAGGCCGAGGGCCGACATGCCGGTCGCTGCGAAGACCAGGCGCCTGCGAGACTCCCCGAAGGAAGAGAGCGGGATAGGCATATCAGGTCTCCTTACTTGTTGTCGGTACAGCGCCTGCAAGTCAAGACTGACCTCAACGCGAGGCCAGCATCCGCCCGCGGTCACCGGATAGTGCTCCGTGGCGATCCAGAAAATCGATCAGCAGATCCAGACAGTGATCGGCATAGCCATCGCAGATATTGTGTGCGGCGGTATCAACGAACCGTAGTTCAGAGCCCGCAATAAGCTTGTGCATGGTCTCATAGGCGCTCGCATGCCCGATCCTCTCCCTTCCTGCCGCCACGATGAGCGTTGGCGCCTGAACGGCGACGAGATCATCCATGAAATCATGGGTACACATGTGCAGAACGAATCTGGCGATAAAGCTAGGATCGTTACTCCCCGCCTGCTCGATGAACCAACTCACCAGATCCGGATCGGCGAAATTGTCGAAACGCTCATCGATCGTGTCGGCAAGGAAACGCCGGATGCCGATCTCGCCGATCCGCGGGACCCAGGTCGGCGCGTGGCTGTGCTTAAGGCCCGGGGTAGAACCGTAGAGCGCAAGTGTCTTGAGGCGCGCCGGGTGCTCGATCGCAAGCCGCTGCGCGACATACCCACCCGCCGAATTTCCCACGACATGAACAGCGCCAAGCTCCATACGGTCGAGCAACTCCACCACGTCGCCGACCAGATGGTCGAGCGAAAACGCCTGCTCGGGACGAGGTACCTGAGAATGGCCATGGCCGCGCAGGTCAAGCCTGACCACCCGGTATCGGGCGGTAAGCCGCGGCATCCAGCGGAACCAGCGCTGCGACGAGCCCATCGCCGCATGCAGCAGCAACACGGTATCGGGTTGAGTCCACGGCGCAGCAAAACTATCCGATTGCCACGCAAGCGACAGTCCGTCCCGGTTGATGAAGGTCTGCATACGCGATGGCTCCATTTACTCAGGACAGCGAACGCGGGCTGCGCTGCGCGAAATAGAACCATTCAAAGCCAGGCTCGGCCTTTACGTTGGGAAACACG
>CAZZKA010000342.1:0-3288 GCA_964654745.1 uncultured Bordetella sp.
GATCGTCTGGCCGGAAACGCCAACCAGGAACTCCCTGTCGTCGGCGCGAACCAAAGCAATCCGTTGGCGATTGCCGAGCCAGAGCGAATCCACGATGACAAGACGCCTGCCTGCCTGCGAACGTAAGCCTGATGTCCCGATCCGGCGCAGCACCCACAGGGTCGCAAACAACAGCGCGATAACCAGCGCAAAACTGGCCACCAACGACAGAACCTGCCCCGAATCGACGGTTTGTCCCACGGCGAGGCTCAGAGGTTGCGCAGGCGTTCGTTGGCGGGCACGACACGCGTCAGGCGAATCCCGTAGCGTTCGTTAACAAGCACCACCTCGCCCTGCGCGACCACGGTGTTGTTCACCAGAAGATCGAGCGGTTCGCCTGCCATGCGGTCGAGTTCAACCACGCTGCCCTGGGTCAGCCGGATCAGATCGCGGATCTTGAGCACAGCCCTGCCGACTTCGACCGAGATCGTCACGGGGACGTTCTGGACGACCTCCACGTCGATCTGGGTGGATTTTTCGGCGACGCTGTCAGCAGTCGATTCGGTCATGCTGGTTCTCCATCCCAATCATCATTCGGGTTTGATGGCGCGCTCAATCCGGATCGCCTTGGCAGGTCCGGCACGGCCCACCTGGGCCTCGTAGGCAGGTAGTTCGTTAATGAGCACGCGTACGTTTTCGGGTTTGCGCAGATAGAGCACATCACCCTGCTTGAGTTCAGTAAATCGCTTGAGCGTCGTCTGAGTCTTGCCAAGCAAGACGCAAATCTCGAGTTGTGAATCGCCTACCGCGGAAAAAAGCTCCTGGGCCCACAGCCGCTCGGACTCTTCATTTCCATCGCCAGTCTGCACGCGGCTGCGCAGCAGATCACGGATAGGCTTGAGCGATCCGTAGGGGTGGACGATATCGACATAGCCCCTCGAGTCGCTGCCGCTCTCGACCTCGAAGCGATTGAGAATCACGAGATCGTTTTCGTCGGCAATCTGGGCAAACTGGGGATTGATTTCCGAGCTTGAGACTTCGCAATCGATCTCCATGAGCGGCGACCACGCCTCCCGAAGCGAGCGAAACAAGACGTCAAGCTTCATCTTGATGATCCGCGCCTCGGTAGGCGTGAACAGACGTCCCGGGGGGAGTTGGCCCACGCCTCGGCCGAATCCGCCAAAGAAATTGTCAAGAGCGCTGAAGATCACAGTCGGTTCGATGACAAACATCGAAAAACCGCGAAGGGGATTCATCCGCACCACGTTCACCGATAACGGCGCACGCAGCATCTTCATATAGTCACGAAACTTGACGAGCTGGGCGCGCGCGGGATTGATGCGGGGGTTGGTTCGCAGGACCTCGAGCAGCCCCAGCCTGAACAGCCGGACGAAGCGCTCGTTGATCATATCGATGGCAGCGAGGTTGATGCCGACGCTGCTGTCCTCGCTTGCCAGATCATGCTTGGCAACCGTGGCGCCGACGTTAAAACCGGTATCAACCTCGACCGAACCGTCGGCGACACCCGCGCTGAGTGCTTCGATCTCTTCCGCGCTCAGCAGATTGCCAGTTTCGGCCATGATCGGTTCCAGGAGCTCGGTCGAACGCGCTTACTGCACGACGAATTCGGTGAAGTGAACTTCCTCTACGCCGCCGAAATCCTCGTATTTTTCAAGGAGTGCGTTGATCGTGAGGCGGATTTTTTCCGACAACTCAGTACGGAAGGTCGGCTTGATGATGTCAGCCTCAGTAGATTGCCGCATTACATCGAGAATGGCCGAGCGAAGCGCAAATTCGTGTTTCTTGACGTTATTGAAGACACGCTCGTCGTAGTACGTCATGATCGCCAGACGGATCTGCATGACCTTGCGTGAATTGGTCACGTTGGCAAGAAGGGGACGCTCGAGTTCGAGATAGGTCTGCTCGAAACGGACCCGCTCGGGCGTTGCCCGCTGCTTGGGGGCCGGCTTGCCGCCGCCTTTACCATCCGAAGCCTTGGCATCGCCTTTGGCGTCACCCTTGGCTGGTGCATCACCCGCCTTGGCGCCTGCCTTGCCCTCTCCCTTCGCGTCGCCACCAGCGTCCTCTTCGACCGCTTCGGCGACGGCTTCGGCAGCCTTCTTGTCAAAGAATCCGGTAAAGAACAGCGTCGCCGCGATCGCGGCGCCCACCAGCACCAGACCAGCCACCGCCAGGATGATGATCTTGATCAGACCACCCTTTTTGCCTTCGCCTTCTTCCTGTTCGTCAGCCATTTGGATTCCTTGTCAGTCTCGCTCAAACGAGCACGTCGAGTCCGTCGACGGTTTTGATTCGATTCGTCATGGGCCCGGCCTGCACCCGTTCGATTTCAGTCTTGCCTGATTGCTTCACCGTATCGTCACGCTGTTGCGATGTCGATTTTCCGGCATGACCGCCACCGGAACCCGAGTTCATCGACAAAAAAGCAACGTTCATGCCTGACCGCTGCAGATCTTGGCGCAAGCGATCAAGTCCATCGGCAATGAGCGCACGGGCCGCGGGGTTGGATGCATCAAAGACCGCCTCGATCTGCCCTTGCACCACGGTCATGTCGACCGATACCTTGCCGAGGTGGGCGGGTTTGAGGTCCAGCCTCACCTTCCAATTGTCGTTGGCAAGCGCGGTGACCATCCGTTGCGCGATGCCATCCGAGACCTTGCGGGACAGCTTCGCCAGTTCCGAGTCCTCCGACCGGTCTCGAGCCGCGTCGGCCAGATCCTGGGTTAAATCGAGCATATCGCGGAACACGCCGTCGCGGGATGGCGCTGCGGCGCGGTGGTGGCCCACGGCTGCGTGGTCGAGGCCAACCTCGCCGAGGGCTTCGCCGAACGAGGCGTCCGGATCGTCCTCTCGGAGAGCCGGGCCCTGCGCCCCCCCCTGCGCGCCGCCCGAACGCTCGGCGCCTGTGCCTAATACCCACTGCGCCGGCACCGCTGCGAGCGCGCGCGCCATTGCGCCCTCGGCACCCCGCAGTATCGACCCTCCAGAGAGCGCTGGGTCGATAGCCGCATGGCGCCCAAGCACGGCAGCCAAGTCGCGCGCTGCGGAACCCGCCTGCCCATCGGGATTTTGCGACGACGCGCCCGCGGTTTCGCCAAAGCCAGCCGCGAAGATCCGCCCGGCCTGCGCAATCGCGCTGCGATCACCGCCAAAGGGGCTCGTCTGGCCCGCGGGAAGCGGTTCTACCGAGATCGACGCGGCTGCCGTCGAGGCAGCGGCCGTTGCCGCACCCGCCGCGCCTCCCACCGCGCCTGAGCCGGCAGAGGTCGATGCGGGCACGCGGGCCGT
>CAZZKA010000343.1:0-3268 GCA_964654745.1 uncultured Bordetella sp.
GGTCGTGGACCAGTGGAAGGACTTCGCCGACGGTGCGATGACGACCGGAATAACCGTAGGCCCCTTGCTTGAAGGCTTCACGCTCGAGGAAAGATCGCTCTCAATTGTTACCGAGAGCGAACTGTTCGCAGGCTCCGCCCGGCGCGCTGGCCGCCTTAAGCGCGAGGGGGTGACGAATGTAGACGCACTGATCCGCGATCTGGCCGAACTCAAGATCGGCGACCCTGTGGTTCACACGCAGCATGGCATCGGCCGATACCAGGGATTGGTAACGATGGATCTCGGCGACGGACCTACCGAGTTCCTGCACCTGGTTTACGCGGGGGAGGCAACGCTGTACGTTCCGGTCGCACAGCTCCATGTCATCGGCCGCTACACCGGTGCCTCGCCTGAGGATGCCCCTCTGCATCAGCTGGGGTCGGGGCAATGGGAAAAGGCCCGCAACCGCGCCGCCCGCCATGCGCGCGATGCAGCCGCGGAACTGCTTAATCTGTACGCGAGGCGCGCAGCGCGAACAGGGCACTCGTTCAAGTTCACTGCCCGCGACTATGAGGCCTTTGCCGAGGGTTTCGGCTTTGAAGAAACGCCCGATCAGCTGGCCGCGATCCACGCGGTGGTGCAGGACTTGATCGCCGCCAGGCCGATGGATCGGCTGGTCTGCGGTGATGTAGGTTTCGGAAAGACGGAAGTCGCCCTGCGAGCGGCCTTCATCGCGGCGGCCGACGGCCGCCAGGTTGCGGTGCTTTGCCCGACGACCCTGCTCGTCGAGCAGCATTTCCGTACCTTCTCCGACCGATTCGCGGACTTCCCGGTCCGGATTGCAGATTTGTCGCGATTTCGCTCGGCGACCGAGACTCGGGACGCTCTGGAGCGCATCTCCAAGGGGGAAATCGACATCGTAATCGGCACCCACAAACTGTTGTCCAGAGAGATGAAGTTCCGCGATCTCGGGCTGGTGATCATCGACGAGGAACACCGTTTCGGAGTTAAGCAAAAGGAGACCCTGAAGGAACTGCGGGCTGAGGTGGATGTACTGACGCTCACCGCAACGCCGATCCCCCGAACCCTGGCGATGAGTCTGGAGGGGATCAGAGATTTCTCAGTGATCGCAACCGCTCCGCAAAAACGCCTTGCTATCCGCACGTTTGTTCGCAGGGAATCGGATTCCAGCATCCGCGAAGCCTTATTGCGCGAACTCAAGCGCGGCGGCCAGGCCTATTTTCTGCATAACGAGGTTGAAACGATTGAGAACCGTCGCAAACGGCTCGCTGATCTCGTACCCGAGGCTCGCGTTGCCGTAGCCCACGGACAGATGCCTGAGCGCGAACTCGAGCACGTCATGCGCGATTTTCATCAGCAGCGCTTTAACGTACTGCTTTGCACCACAATTATCGAGACCGGTATCGACGTGCCGAGCGCCAACACGATAGTGATCCATCGTGCCGATCGATTCGGCCTTGCCCAACTGCATCAGCTCAGGGGTCGCGTGGGCCGATCGCACCACCAGGCTTATGCGTATCTGCTCATTCCGGATGAATCTGCGATCACGCGGGATGCCATGAAACGACTGGAGGCAATCCAGTCCATGGAGGAGCTCGGATCAGGTTTCTATCTGGCCATGCATGATCTGGAAATTCGCGGTGCAGGCGAAGTCCTGGGTGACTCGCAGTCTGGTGACATGCAGCAAGTCGGATTTTCGATGTACTCAGACATGCTTGCCGAAGCCGTACGCGCACTCAAGGCGGGGCGCGAGCCGGACCTGAGCGCGCCGCTAGCGGCGACCACAGAAATCAAGTTGCATGAACCAGCGCTCCTACCCTCAGACTACTGCGGCGATGTTCATGAGCGCTTGAGCCTGTACAAGCGGCTAGCGGGCGCCGATTCGAGCGAATCACTGCAAACGATTCAGGAAGAACTTGTTGATCGATTTGGACGCCTGCCTGAGCAGGCGCAGGTCCTGATGGAGACACATCGGCTGCGTATATTGTGCAAACCACTTGGAATCATCAATCTCGACGCAGCCTCCGAAACCATCGTCATGCAGTTCATAGAAAAGCCCCCGATCGACGCAGCGAAAATCATTGGCCTGATCCAACGCCGGCGCGACGCAAGAATGACAGGCCCTGAAAGGATTCGCTTTACGATCGCCACGCCCGATCTGAAATCGCGTGTCCGGGTCATTCGCGAAATCCTGGCCTCGCTCGCATGAGTTCGCTGATCATTCAGCACCCGCAGCTCTCGAACACGTCGGTAAGACGATTTGTCAGTCTGATTGGCCGAGACCCCGACCGCCGCAAAGATTCGTATGCCCTGTGGCGGCGTGTTCACATAGACGGCGCCACACTCGATCGGGCAGCCGACGAGCAAGGTGTCGATGCGGAGGTCGTGGCGCCAGACCTGCGACTTGAGCAGTTTCGACTTGCCGCCTTTGATATGGACTCGACCTTGATAACGGTCGAATGCGTCGACGAGATTGCCGACTTTGCGGGGCGCAAGGCTGAGGTCGCAGCGATCACTGAGGCTGCAATGCGGGGCGAAATTGCCGACTACGACGATAGCCTGAGACGCCGGGTTGCGCTTCTCAGTGGCCTACCCGAATCGACTTTGCTCAGAGTCTGGGAGGAGCGCGTCCGGCTCACCCCGGGGGCGCGCGACTTGGTCCGGGCGATGAAAACCGCAGGTCTACAACTGTTGCTGGTTTCCGGGGGATTCAGCTACTTCACATCCCGTCTTGCTGACTCGCTCGGAATTGAGCATGTGCACTCAAATGTGCTTGAGATAAGCGAGGGCAGGCTAACCGGAAAACTTCTGGGCCCCATCGTCAATGCCGAAGCCAAGCGCCGTGCGCTAAGCGAGACGGCGCTTCGAATTGGTTGCTCGCTCGCACAGACCATTGCGGTCGGCGATGGGGCCAACGATTTGCAGATGATGTCGATATCGGGACTGTCGGTTGCCTATCGAGCCAAGCCCGTCGTACGCAACGAGACGACCCACGCAATCAATCATTGCGGCTTGGACTCGATGTTGAGGTTTTTTGAGGACACCCGCTAAGG
Organism: uncultured Bordetella sp.; assembly: GCA_964654745.1. Lineage (GTDB taxonomy): Bacteria > Pseudomonadota > Gammaproteobacteria > Burkholderiales > Burkholderiaceae_E > SYIM01. The sequence goes on from CAZZKA010000343.1 coordinate 3,054, forward strand.
CTCGCTCCTCGGTCAGCGCTGCGAGGCGATTTTTACGGCTTCCTTGCGCGCGCACGCCATCGTTGGTGCGTGGGCGGCCGCGGGTGGGGCTCGGCCGCTCCTCGATCAGCGCTGCGAGGCGGTGTTTACGGCTACGTTACGCTCGCACGCCATCGTTGACGCGTGGGCGGCCGCGGGTGGGGCTCGGCCGCTCCTCGGCCCGCGCTGCGAGGCGA
>CAZZKA010000344.1:0-3258 GCA_964654745.1 uncultured Bordetella sp.
GGATCGACTCGGCCAGATACCTGTAGCTCGCTGCGTCGCCCGCGATCCGCTCGCCGAGTCGCGGCAGCACCTGGAATGAGTAGGCGTCATAGACCTTCTCGAGTGGCTTCCAGACACGGGAAAATTCCAGAACCAGCAGCTTGCCGCCAGGGCGCAGCACCCGGCGCATCTCAGCCAGTGCGCGGTCCTTGCGGGTCATATTCCGCAGGCCGAAGGCCACGCTCACGCGGTCGAAATAGGCATCGGGAAAGGGCAGCCGTTCGGCATCGCACTGCGCCGCCGGCTGCAGACAACCCTCGTCGATCATACGGTCCCGCCCGACGGCGAGCATTGAGGCGTTGATATCGGTCAGCCAGACTTCCCCGCGCTCGCCGACCTCGCGCGAAAAAGCGCGCGCCAGATCCGCTGTACCGCCTGCCACATCGAGCACCTTCATGCCGGGTCGCAGACCCGCCTGGCGGACCGTGAATGTCTTCCACGCTCGATGCAGGCCCATCGACATGAGGTCATTCATCAGGTCGTAGCGCCGCGCTACCGAGTGAAACACCTCGGCAACCCTGGCCGCCTTGTCCGACTCGGAGACGGTCTTGAAACCGAAATGGGTCCGGCCCCGCTCGCTCAAGCGTTGTCCTCCCGCTCCTGCCGGCGACAATCAGCCACAGCCGCCTGCTCGCGGTCGGCTCACCGCGGTGCTCGCCATGGTCGCTCCTTCCGGGCTCGCCGGCACATCCGCCTCGCGGCTTGCTCCGGCCGCCTCGAGCCGGCTGAGATAGTCGCGCCACAACTCATCCTGACGGTCACCCAGCCAGTACAGGTAATCCCAGGAAAAGATCCCGGTGTAGTGTCCATCCGAAAATTTCGGCTGGATTGCATACAGCCCCACCGGTTCGATCGCCTCGATGGTGACCTGCGCCTTGCCCGTCTGCAGCGTCTCCTGCCCGGGACCGTGCCCACGCACTTCGGCTGACGGTGAGTAGACGCGCATCAGCTCAAACGGCAGCCGAAAGCGCCTGCCGTCCTCGTACGTCAATTCGAGTACGCGTGAAACCTCATGCAGCACGATCTGCGTCGGAATCGGAGTGTCGGAGTCCAGACCTGCCATGGGATATGTCGCCCGGTTACCCGCAAAAATCAATGCGGAGATGTTAACGGAAATCATCGATGGCGCCGGCGCGAAGCCGGATGAGCCGCTCGCGCCGCGCCATCGCGATCTGTTTCAGAACTTGGTGTAGCCGCCGTCGATCAGCAGGTCGGCGCCGGTCATGTAGGCCGATGCATCGCTAGCCAGAAAAACCGCAGCGCCTGCAAAATCCGCCGGCGTCCCCCACCGGCGCAGGGGGATGCGCGGCAGCACCGCTGCGGCAAATTTTTCCTCGCCGAACATTCCAGCCGTCATCTCCGACTCGATCCATCCCGGAAGGATCGCATTGACGCGGATACGATGGCGCGCAAGCTCGACCGCGAGCGCGCGCACGTACGACGTCACAGCGCCCTTCGAGGCCCCGTAATGGCTGTTACGCGCAGCCCCTTCGATCGCTGCAGTGCTCGCCGTCACGACCAGCGAACCGCCCGAAGCGCGCCCGGTCATATGGCGTGCCGCTGCGCGAAAGGTGAAGAACACCCCGTCCAGATTGATCCGCATGACCCGGCGAAATTCATCGTAGGACATGCCGGTGAGTGGCGCAGAAAACGATGAGACGCCGGCGTTGGCAAAGCACGCATCGACCGAGCCCAGAAGCCTCACCGACTGGGCAAACGCTGCTTCAACCGCCGGCTCGTCACCCACATCGCAGAGCACCGTGTGGATTTCACCGTGAACGGCCAGTTGCGCGGCTGCGCGGCTGGTCTTCTCGGGATTGCTGCCCCAGATCACCACCCGCGCGCCGGCCTCAAGCAGCCCTCGCGCCATCCCCAGCCCAATCCCGCTGTTGCCGCCAGTGACCACCGCGGTGCGGCCGGCCAGATTGAATGCCTCGAATGCCATCGCCGTCAGCCCCCGCAGTGACCGCGGGCGAGCAGTGGCCGCCTCACACCAGCACCCTTTCGATGCCGCCCGAGTTGGCCCGCGCGACATAATCGGCAAGCCAGTTCGCGCCGAGCATGTGGCGCGCGATTTCGACCACGATGTAATCAGCCTCGGTCCCCGCATCGTCCGCATAGCGCGACAGGCCCTGCAGGCAGGACGGGCAGGAGGTCAACACCTTGACCGGCGCCGACGCCCCCGGTTCGGCCACCGCCTCGCCCGCCGGGCGCTGCGCGCGCACGCGCAGGGCGGCCGCGCCCTTGCGCATCTCTTCTTCCTTGCGAAAGCGGACCTGTGTCGAGATGTCGGGGCGCGTCACCGCGAGGGTTCCTGACTCGCCGCAGCAACGGTCGTTTTTCTCCACCCGGCCGTTCAGACTGTCGTTGATGAGCGTGTTGACCACCTTCATCGGTGCATGGCTCTTCATCGGACTGTGACAGGGGTCGTGATACATGTAGCGAACCCCGGTCACGGAATCGAGCCTGACCCCTTTTTCGAGCAGGTACTCGTGAATATCGAGAATGCGGCAGCCGGGAAAAATACGCTCGAACTCGTAGCCCTGGAGTTGATCGAAGCAGGTGCCGCACGACACGACCACGGTACGGATATCGAGATAATTGAGCGTGTTGGCAACACGATGGAAAAGTACGCGGTTGTCGGTGATGATTTTGTCAGCGCGATCAAACTGGCCCGAGCCCCGCTGGGGATAGCCGCAGCACAGATAGCCGGGCGGCAGCACCGTCTGAACTCCCACGTGCCAGAGCATCGCCTGGGTGGCCAGACCGACCTGTGAGAAAAGGCGCTCCGAGCCGCAGCCGGGGAAGTAGAACACCGCCTCCGCGTCGGCTGCAGTACGCGCCGGATCGCGGATGATGGGAACGTAGCGGCTGTCCTCGATATCAAGAAGCGCGCGCGCCGTCTTTTTGGGCAGATTGCCCGGGAGCTTTTTGTTGACGAAGTGAATCACCTGCTCGCGCATGGCGGGCGTACCGACGCTTGCCGGTGGCCTGGCGCTCTGGCGACGCGCAACCGCGCCGAACAGGTCCGCGGCCAGGCGCTGCGCCTTGTAGCCCACGCCCACCATAGCGGCGCGCGCAAGCTTGATCGTGTCAGGGTCGGTCGCATTAAGAAAGAACATCGACGCGGCGTTACCCGCATTGAATTTTTTCTTGCCCATCTTGCGCAGCAGATTGCGCATATTCATCGACACATCGCCAAAGTCGATGTCGACCGGG
>CAZZKA010000345.1:0-3257 GCA_964654745.1 uncultured Bordetella sp.
CTGAGATTCTGTTCGACATAGAGATCTCTCCGGAAATCGCTACCCGTTACCGGCCGTACAGCACTTTCGGCAGCCACAGGCCGATGTCGGGGAGGATGTAGAGCAGAACGATGGCGAGGATCTGGATGCCCATGAAGGGCAGCATGCCGCTGAATATCTGGTTGAGTGTGACGTTCGGCGGGCTGACCCCCTTGAGGTAAAAAGCCGCCATCGCAACCGGCGGACTGAGGAATGCGGTCTGAAGATTCAGGGCCACCAGGAGCCCGAAGAACAAGGGGTCAACCCCGAAATTGTCGAGGAGCGGAACGAAAATCGGCATGAAGATCACGATGATCTCGGTCCACTCAAGCGGCCATCCCAGCAGAAAGATGATCACCTGACTCAGCACCAGAAACTCGGTCTTGCTGAGGTTCATCGAAAGGACCCACTTCTCAACCAGCTCCTGGCCGCCGAGCAGAGCGAACGCCGCGGAGAAGATCGAGCTGCCAACAAATAGCCAACAGACCATCGCGCTCGTCTTGGCGGTGAGGAACGCGCTGTCCTTGACCACGGTGATATTGAGCTGGCGGTAGGCAGCGGCCAGCACGAATCCGCCGAATGCGCCGACCGCAGCGGCTTCGGTCGGCGTAGCGAGCCCGAAAACAATGCTGCCCAACACAGCGAGTATCAGCACGACCAGCGGGAAGAAACTGCCGAGCAGCATCTTGAAGACTTCCAGGCGCTGGAACGTGAGCACAGAATAAAACGCGATCAGCGCAACGAGGGATGCACCCGCTCCAATCCAGAAACCCGTCGGGGTCGGCTCGCGCTTCAAGTCCAGCGCCGGTAGGGCCCCGCTCCCCGGCTCCCGCAGTCCTCCTGACGATCCTGGCGGCTCGCGCAGTCCGCCCGATGCTCCTGGCGGTTCGCTGAGCCCGCTCGACGATCCTGGCGGCTCGCGCAGCCCGCCCGACGATCCTGGCGGCTCGCGCAGCCCGCTCGACGATCCTGGGGGCTCGCGCAGCCCGCCGCCGGAACCCGCGGGTTCGGCCAGCGACCCGCCCGGCGCGCTCGCTGCGGCTTGGGCGGCATAGGCGGCTTCGGGATCCGGGGCGGTACGGATATGCCAGATCAGGGCGAGAATCGCCACGACGAGAATCGCCGGCAGCAGCGCGGCAAGGAGTTGCTTGAGGATATATCCGGTCGGGACATCAAGGTTGCGCTTGCCCTTCAGGGCCGCCAGCAGCGCGGGCAGCGCGCTGCCTCGAACCTGCTCGGCGATGCTCGCGATGAGCGGGGGCAATGCGATCCTCCGCGCTTCTTCCGAAAGCGGCGGCGCGAGCGCTGGCTTGAGCTTCGCGACCACGATCACATAGACGATGTAGAGCCCTGCGAGCATCAGCCCGGGGAAGAACGCGCCGGCGTACAACTGCACCACCGATACCCCCGCCGTGGCCCCGTAGACGATCAGCATGACCGAGGGCGGGATGAGGATCCCGAGGCAACCACCCGCCGTAATCGCACCCGCGCTCAGCTTGACGTCATAACCGGAGCGAAGCATCTGGGGAAAGGCGAGCAGTCCCATCAGCGTGACAACGGCGCCGACGATTCCGGTGGCCGTCGCAAACACAGCGCAAGTAAAAAGCGTGGCGACTGCGAGCGACCCAGGCACCCGCGCGAGAGCGAGATGCAGGCTGCGAAACAGTTTTTCAATGAGATTGGCCCGCTCGACCAGATAGCCCATGAAAACAAACAGCGGAATCGAGATCAGGACATCATTGCTCATTACCTTGAAAGCGGACTGCACCATGAGATCCAGGGTCTTGGTGATGTCGCGGTCGTAGGCGAGCCAGGTGAAAATCATCCCCATGCCCATGAGGGTGAACGCGGTCGGAAAGCCCAGCATGATCGCCACGACTACCAGCGCGAGCATGGCCAGCCCGAGGTGTCCCCGGGTAAGCTGCTCGGCGCTCAGCAGCACGCCCGCCGTACCGAGGATGATCAGGGCCATCAGGCCCAGCCCGAAACGAAGTTCGCGGCGAATGTTCATTTCCGACCCCCGTTTTGGGCGGCGGCCAGTTTTTCCAGTGCGGCAATGTCCTCGTCGGTGACCTTAACCATCTGCTTGAGCTTGTCGACGTCGACTTCTTCAACATCCTGCTCCCGCGAGGGCCATTCTCCATCGCGAATGCAGGCGATGCAGCGCACGATCTCCACCATGCCCTGAAGAAGCAGCAGTGCGCCGGAGAGCGGGATCACGAACTTAAACGGGTAGAGCGGCAACGGGGTCGCGGAAAACGTCTTCTCGCGGATCGCGAGCGACTCCTGAGCGTATTCCCATCCGGCCCAGGTAAGCGCAAAAATCCCGGGAAGGAAAAATACCAGGTAAAGGATCAGGTCCACGGTAGCCTGCGTGCGAGGCCGGAAAAAACCATAGAGCACATCCCCCCGGACATGCCCGTTTTTAGCCAGGGTGTAGGCACCCGCGGTCATGAAAAGCACGCCGTACAGCATGATCTGGGCGTTGAGCGCCCAGTCGTGCGGCTGGTTTAGTACGTACCGGGAGAACACTTCCCAGGTAATCAAAGCTGTGAGCAGAACGATCGCCCAGGCAAACGCCTGACCGACCCAGGTGGACAGGCGGTCCACTGCCAGAAGGAGTTTTTGCATGGGAAGCCCCAGAGAGGGGGCCGGGGCAAGACCCGGCTACCCGAGAAGACCACCGCTACCCGGCCGGATAGCGGCGTGGCCGCGCCGGCTCAGCGGCGGCCGAAGTAGTGGTTGTAGGCCATCTTGAAATCGACGGTGTAGTCGTTCCACCAGCTGCCCGCGCGCTGGGCAAACGCACGCTGGCTGTCGAGAACCTTCTTGAACATGGCGTTCTCGGATGACTTCTTGTCCATGATCTTGTCCCACGAAGCGAGTTGCGCGCGCAGCACCGCATCGGGGGTCTTGTAGAAGTTGACACCAGCTTTTTTGAGTTCGATGTAGTCCTTGCTGTTGCGATCGACCGCCTTCCAGCTCATGTCGGCACTCGAAGCCTGAACCGCATAGTCGATGATGGATTTGACCTCAGCCGGCAGCCCGTTGAACTTACCGCGGTTGAACAGGATCTCGAACTGCTCAGTGCTCTGATGGAAGCTCTGCAGCATGCAGTTCTTGACCACGTCAGGGAACCCGAGCACGCGGTCGGAAGACGCGTTGTTGAACTCGGCACCATCGATCAGGCCTCGATCGAGCGCAGGGACAATCTCGCCGCCGGGCAGGGGATTCACCGC
>CAZZKA010000346.1:0-3248 GCA_964654745.1 uncultured Bordetella sp.
GCCGTAGCGCACGCCCGACCGACGCCTGGCTCATCCTGCGGCCCGCCGCGCCGCGCTCCGCGACGCGTCATCGGTCGCGCAGAAAGGACCTTGTCTCCTCGCTGGCCGTCGCGTGGCTTAGGACGGCGCATGCAGCCGCGAACCCGCAGGCACACCGGCCATCAGAAACTCCATCTGGTCGGCCAGGATGCGCCGGTTGCGCAAGATGAACGCCTCGTGCTGACTTGGCACGTAGGGCACGTAGATGAGCGGCATGCCCGCCTGCTCGGGGGTGCGGTTACCCTTTCGGAGATTACAGGGCTTACACGCGCTCACCAGATTGGTCCAGATGTCGCGCCCGCCCCGGCTTTGCGGCAATACATGTTCGGCAGTCAGGTCGGCAAGCCGAAACCGACCGCCGCAATAGGCGCAGATCTGTCGGTCACGGGCAAACAACATGTCTCGCACGACCTGCGGAGCGCGGTACTGCGCAACGCGGCCCGCGGCATCGCCCTTGAGCGCCACAATGGAGCGCAGCACCAACTCAGACTGCCGCCCGCTTGCCCGGTTGATTCCGCCCCGCAGCACAAACGCGTTGTCGCCCAGATCCCAGGCCACAACACCGCGGACATAGCAGTGCGCCGCCTCCTCGATGCCCATCCAGCGACGCGGAAAGCCGCCAGCATCGAGCGCGAGGATCGGTGGCGAATCGGTGCCAGGCAGCGGGGCCGGGTGTGCGGACATCGAAGCTCCTCAGCAAACGGCAACTCGCCGTGTTGATGCGACACAAACACTCTACACTTCCGGGATGAAACTTCCCATTGCCTTTACCGATATCGAGGCCGCCGCGCATCGGTTACGCGGCGTTGCCGTCCGGACGCCCGTGCTGCAGAGCGCGGCGCTTGATGCGCTCTCAGGCGCTTCGCTCTACTTCAAGTGCGAGAATCTGCAGCGCGTCGGCGCCTTCAAGTTCCGTGGTGCTTTCAACGCCCTCTCGCGCTTTGATGCGCAGGCCCGGCGCCGTGGAGTGCTCACCTTTTCTTCGGGCAACCATGCGCAGGCCATTGCGCTATCGGCCAAGCTCATCGGCATGCCGGCGCTCATCGTGATGCCCCGCGATGCTCCGGCGATGAAAATCGAAGCGACGCGCGCGCATGGCGCCGAGGTCGTGCTCTACGACCGATACACCGAGGACCGCGAGGCCCTGGGCGCGCGGCTCGCGGCCGAACGCGCGATGACCGTCATCCCGCCTTATGACCATGCCGATGTGATGGCAGGTCAGGGCACTGCAGCGCTCGAGCTCTTCGAGGAGGTGGGCGAGCTCGATCTGCTCCTGGTCTGTGTGGGCGGCGGTGGACTGATTTCGGGGTGCGCGGTCGCCGCGCACCATCTCGCGCCGCGTTGTCGGGTGATCGGCGTGGAGCCCGCGGCGGGCGATGATGTGAGGCAATCGCTTGCGCGGGGCGAACGGGTGCGGATTGCGGTGCCGCAAACGATCGCAGACGGCGCGCAGACTCAATCGCCGGGAGCGCTGACCTTTGCCGTTATCCGTGAGCGGGTTGCCGAGGTACTCACCGTCGGCGATGACGCGCTCGTGCGAACCATGGCCGCGCTTGCGACCCACCTCAAGCTGGTGGTGGAGCCAACCGGCTGTCTGGCGGCCGCCGCGGCCCTGGAGGCCAAGCCGGCGTTTTCAGGCCTGCGCGTGGGCATCATCCTCAGTGGCGGCAACATCGACTTACAACGTTTTGCCACGCTCGTGGCGGATGCGGCCTGACATTCAGCCAAACGGCCGCACGCCAATCCAGCTCGCGTGCAGATGGAAGGCAAAGGCCCAATAGGCCGAGCCGCCGATCGCGAGCACAAGCAGGTCATAAAAAACCGATCCGGCGGGAGCGGGCGCAACCTGCATCGCGCCTTCGGCCGGCCCTTCCGCGGCCTCGGTCGGCAACGCGCCGCGCTCCGGGATCGCCGCGCCGACCAGGCGGTCACGGCGACGGGCCGCCCGAAAACTCAGCACGGCCCAGACGAGCAAACTGCCGAACAGCACCAGATCGGCCAGCGTGTGATTGGCCGCCAGATGTCCGGCCGCCCAGAGCTTGACCGCCAACACCATGGGATGGCGCAGTCGCGCGCGCAGCCGGCTGCCCGGAACAAAGGCGGCAGCGATGAGGACGAAGGCGATAAGCGACAGCAACGCCGCGATGTGCCGACCGGCCGACCATGCCGGCCACAGCGCGACCGGTTGAGCGCGCGCCTCGCCATAGCCTTTGATGATGAGCAGCAGGCCGATCAGCGAGACCAGCGCGCAGGCGGCTTTGTAGCCCAGTGGGCCGATGCGCGAAATCCATTCGGAGCGCTTATTTTCAGCAACGATGCGAATCGAGTGAGCGCCGACAAAGAGCAACAGACCGAGGACAAGAAGCAGCATGATGGCAGCCTTGGGGCCGACGCTTACGCCGGCTCAAAACTCGGAGCATAGCGCGCAATGCCCGGAGGGAGCCCGGCCCGGTCGGGCGTGAAGCCGAGGCCCCACGCGACCCGCAGGACTCAGACCGACCGGACCAGTGACTCGCCGCGGCCGCCCGGCTGAGCCTGACGCGCGCGAACATCGTCGATCAGCTGCTGCAGCGACACCGTATCGAGGTAGTCCATCGCCTGGCTGCGCAGCTGCTCCCACACCTCCGCGCCAGGCGCGGCAAGCGCTGCCTCGCGCTCGGCAGCGCTTTGGCCATCGAGCTGATCCACACAGTAAACGATATCGCCGACACTGATGTCACGCGATGACCGGGCAAGTACATATCCACCGCCGGGCCCGCGAAACCCCTCGACCAGTTCGTGTCGGCGCAACAACCCGAACAGATGCTCGAGATGGGACAGGGAAACATCGAGACGCGAGGCAATGTCGGCAAGCCGGGCCGGCGCCGTAGCGCGCTGCATGCCCAGTTCGACTAGCGCTGACGTGGCAATACGGGCCTTGGTGGAAACCTTCATGGCGTTTAACCTCGAACGGTAAGGAAACGCGAGTGAGGTTACAGACCCGGAATATTTCGGTATATTCGTTTGTTCCGTGTTTTTTATTCGGTTTATCCGAATGATTAATTATAAACATCTACAGTATTTCTGGCGGGTCGCCAAGGCAGGCGGTCTCGCCAAGGCGAGCAACGAGATCCACGTCACCCCGCAGACGATCAGCGAACAACTGCATGAGCTCGAGGCCGCGCTGGGCGCCCGCCTGGTTTACCGGCGGGGACGGCGGCTTGGGCTCG
>CAZZKA010000347.1:0-3233 GCA_964654745.1 uncultured Bordetella sp.
ATGCCGCGCTGTACCGCTTCGATGAGTTGCGGCATGTTGCCGTGGCAGGGGTTGTACCCGGACGCCGTGTCGGTAATGCCGATCACCGGACGCTCCAGCGCTTCGTCGGTGTACCCGGCCCCTTTGATGAAGGCTTTGCGCAGGAACAGCGAGAAGTCGGCATCGCCGTAGCTGGTCAGTCCCCGGCGCATTCCGGTGGGCTTCGGCGGATCGCCTGGGGGAACGTTGGCGGCACCTTTGCTGGACTCGGGCTTGCTCAAGATGTTGTCCTGTCGTTCAGATCGGAAGGGCCGGGCGTTGCGCGGCCGGGCGTTGCCTGAGATCATCAACCGCTTTGCGGCGCGTGTCGAGCGTCTGTCCCGGGTGCTCGCCTGGCTGTAGGGAGATGGCAGAAACATGGTTGGAGCTGACAAAGCCTCGATCCGTTGGACCGACAGCGGCGGACCCGGACGCGTCGTGGTCTTCATCCACGGCTGGAGTTGCGGCCTCGGCGATTGGGACTCCCAGGTGCGCGTCCTTGCTGCGCAGTTCCGCTGCGTTGCGATCGATCTGCCGGGCCATGGCGATTCGCAGCGGCCCGACCGCCCCGGCATCGACGAGATGGCATCGGGGGTTCGGGCGGTGATCGAGCACCTCGGCATCAACGCAGCGGTCCTCATTGGACACAGCATGGGTTGCAGGGTGGCCTTGCAAACCGCTCATGATCTGCCTGGGCTCATCGAAGGCATGGTGTTCATCGATGGCAGCATGATGCAGGGCGATCCGGCTCAGGTGATTGAGCGGTTTGAGGGCGAAATCGCCAGGTCGGGTGCTGATGCGCTGATCGATCGCCTTTATGACGGGTTCAATGTCGCGACAACGCCGGCCGAAGTACGTGCGGCGCTGGCTCGCCGTCGGGCCGACGCCGATCCAGGGTTTCTGGTCCCGCTCTTTTTCGATATGGTTCGTTGGGACACCACGCGCGCCTCCGACATGCTGGCAAAGACCGATGTTCCGGTGATGGTGATCCAGTCGACGCTGCTTGATTCGACGGGCACGCGCGTGGCGATCAAAGAGGGCGAGACCACGCCCTGGACCCGGGCCGTGCGGTCGCATCTTCCCGGCGCCAGGATGGTGACCATCGAGGGTATCGGCCACTTCCCCATGCTCGAGGCTGCGGAACGCACTCACAGACTGATCAGCGGATTTGTGCAGAGCCTGCCTGAACGGTGCCGGCATGACCCGGCATCGGGGACATGTCAGGCCTGCGGATGATGGCGGTCATCGGGCTTGCCACGAGGCCCGCCTGATCCAGCATGCTCGCCAGCGAGCCGTCTGAAAGGACGGCATATTCAGCCGTCCGTGCCGGCGCGATGGCATCGCCCGGGACCCGATCCAGAGCGGGGTGACACATCAGCAAAGAGCCGTCGCGGGCCTCGGCAAGCCACCGCCCCAGGAGGCTACGATAGGACTCGGTATCGCGATCAAAACCGTAGACGCCGACAAACCCGGAGTTGGTTGCGTAGCCACGACGCCTTGCCAGCGCCGTTGCCGCGCGCCCGCCGAGGGCAGCAACGACCCAGGCCTTGCGGCCGTGTCGCGCTGACAGCCCGCGCAGGCCAGGCGCTTGGATTGCAGGCAAAGTGCTGCGCAGCCAGGGCCTGCGGCTCGCCGGATACCGGTCGTCAAGTTCATCGACGATGGCCTCGCGCACACCAGGCAGCTGGTGCACGTGCTGATGGCCGTCGACAAAGTCCGGGCCGTGCCCCAGCTCCGCCTCAAAGGCGTTGAGCTGTGCACGAACCTCATTGCGGACCCATAGCGGGTCGATCAGTCTCAGCATTGCGCGCGCGATCAGGCCGGGCAGCGCCTGGGGTACGGTCGTAAGAGGGCGCTCGGTAAGGTCGAAATGCAGTCCGCGGTCAAGCTGCGTTCTGTTGATGACGCGAAGCGAACGAGCGGCGGTCAGCCAGCTGCGGCCGCCAACCAGGCAGCCGATCGCTTGCAGAGCATGGGACCCGGCAAGCTCAAGGATGGCCTCATCGATAAAAGGATGCAGGCCAAAGTCGTCCGCTACGACGCAGATCCTGACCGGATCACCCTCAGCCTCCGTCGTCATGGCTTAGGCGCCGGGTCGATGCCGTGACCGATTCGCTCGGCCACGACGTATAGCGGACGAGCCTTGACCTCCTCAAAGACACGGCCGACGTACTCGCCGACGACTCCAAGGGAAAAAAGCTGGATTCCTGAGAAAATCATCAGTCCCACGACGATGGTGGTCCAACCGCTTACATCGTTACCGAACAGAAAGTAGCTGATGGTCAGAAAGGCGCCGTAGAGGAGCGCAGGAATTGCGAGGAGGAGCCCGGTCAGGCTCACCGCTCGCAGGGGCCAGCGCGTGAAGGCGGTCAGGCCGTCGAGCGACAGGCGAGCCAGTTCGAGTGCGCCGTAGCTGGTCCGTCCGGCCGAGCGTTCATCAGGGCTGAACGGCAGGGCGACCGTCCGGAAACCGACCCAGGCATAGAGGCCTTTCAAAAAGCGATTGCGCTCAGGAAGCGCCAGGAGGGCGTTGACCACGCGGCGGTCGAGCAGACGAAAATCGCCGGCATTGGCGGGTACTTCGAAGCGGTCGGCGACGTTGAGCAGACGGTAAAACCAGCGGGTGCCGGTACGCTTGAGGAAGCTTTCACGGCTCCGGTCGTCGCGGACGGCGTAAACCATCTCCGCGCCGTGCCGCCAGGCCTCAACGAAACGCTCGATCATCGCCGGCGGATGCTGCAGATCCGCATCGATCATCACCACAACCTGGCCCTGGGCGTGCTCCAGGCCCGCGGTCAGGGCGGCTTCCTTGCCAAAATTGCGTGATAAGCGAAGAACGAGTACTCCCGGCGTTTGCGCTCGGGCGAGGGCCTCCACGGTGTCGTCGCGGCTGCCGTCGTCGACTACGATGATCTCCCACCGCGGGCTGCACCGCTCGAGGACGTCGATGAGCAGCGGCAGCAGACGGCCGAGGTTCTCCTTTTCGTTCTTGGCCGGAACGATGCAGGAAATTGAATCGGGTGGCGGTAAGGGCTTGGAGTCCATCGGGTGTGGAGATTATAAGGACGCAGGGCCGCGGATTCTCAAGTTGACACTCCCTGGCCGGCCTCGTAAGGTTCGCCGCCGGGTGGGTCGTACGGTGGCGCGACCCCCCGCGATCGTGTGCAGGCCTCCCGTCAGGTGTCGACCAGTATGGAAACTGCGAGTCTCGGCGG
>CAZZKA010000348.1:0-3212 GCA_964654745.1 uncultured Bordetella sp.
CCCCGTGCGGGGCGCCGATCCCTCACAACCTTCACTCAGGGAGCCGCTCTCGGCGGCCAGTGCAGCCAAGGCTACTCAGGTGAGCGTCGTGGCTGCGGCGAGTCGCGGCCCGGCCGCTCTTGCCAGGGAATCCAATTGCCTCGCCTGCCATGCCACCGCCAGCCGAATGGTGGGGCCCTCCTTCAGGGAGGTCGCCGAGCGTTATCGCGGCGACGGTAAGGCTGAAGCCGCGCTGAGTGCCCGCATCAAGAACGGTGCGCAAGGCGTCTGGGGCGCAATTCCGATGCCTCCCCATCCCAACATGGCTGACGATGACATCCGCTCCCTGGTCCGCTGGATTCTGGCGGGCGCGTCATAATCACGATTGTGTTCCCAAAACGCTTGTCCAAAGTTCATCCACAGGAGAATCCCATGAATCGCAACCGTCGTACCTCGCTGCAGGTCGCGGGCACCGCCGGTCTGTACGGCGCGCTGCTTGCGATCGGCTTGTTGCGCCCCGGCCAGGTGAGCGCACAGTCGCTCGAACAGGCATTCAAGACCACAGGCATCGCTGAGACCCTCAAGGCGCTGGGAGCGACCGGCGCCGCCGAGTCCAAGGATATCGTCATCAACTCACCGGATATTGCTGAGAACGGCGCGGTTGTGCCGGTCGGTATCCGCAGCAACATTCCCAACACTCAGTCCATGGCGCTGCTGGTTGAGAAAAATCCCAGCGCGCTGGCCGGTGCCTACGACATCCTCGAGGGCGCCGAAGCCGACGTAAACATGCGTATCAAGATGGGCCAGACCTCGGATGTTTTCGCTGTGGTCAAGGCCGACGGTAAGTTTTATGTCGCTAAAAAAGAAATCAAGGTCACGCTGGGCGGATGCGGCGGCTGACAGCTCCACATCCTCGACACTGAAATAAGGAGTTCAACATGGCAGATCCGATGAAAATTCGCGCCGTCGTGCGCAATGGCGTGGCTGATGTTCGTGTGCTGATGGCTCACGAGATGGAAACCGGTCAGAGAAAAGATTCATCTGGCGCGCTCGTGCCAGCTTGGTACATCTCCGAAGTTACCGCCGCGCTCAATGGCAAACCGATGCTCAAGGCGCACTGGGGCCCGGCGATTTCGAAGAACCCTTACCTGCAGTTCAAGCTGAAGGGCGCGAAAGCGGGTGACAAAGTCACCGTCAGCTGGATCGACAACAAAGGCGACAAGCGTACCGACGAAGCGACTGCGAGCTGAGGGCGGTTGGCGCCGGCGCTGCACTTTGCGCCCGCGCATGCCGTCCCAACAATCCGTGTGTCGGGCGCTCAAGCGCCGATCCGCCTCGAGGCGACGGGAATAAAAACAGGAGGAGACGATGAGGCATATCGCAAGGTTGAGGACGATATTCGCTGCGGTAGCGATCTCGGCCGGCTTATCGCCGGTGGTGGCGCAGGCCCAGGCCAATACCCAGGCGGAGATCGAGCGCTATCGCCAGATGCTCGGCGATGGCAACCCCGCTGAACTGCTGGTCATGCGGGGCGAAGAGCTCTGGAAAGCGCAGCGCGGACCACGCAAGGCGAGCCTTGAGGCCTGTGACCTCGGCAAGGGCGCCGGTGTGATCAAAGGCGCTTATGTTGAGTTGCCACGCTGGTTTGCCGATACCGATAGCGTGATGGATGCCGAAGCGCGGATCGTTCATTGCATGGTGACGCTGCAGGGGTTTGCGCGCGCAGACGCCGTTCGCAATCCGTACTCAGGCGCCGGCCAGAAGCAGACCGACCTCGAGGCCCTGGTCGCCTTTGTCGTGGAAGAGTCGCGCGGACTGACCATCAATCTGCCGCAGAGCCATCCTAAAGAGGTGGCGGCTTATCAGCGCGGCGAAAAGATCTTCAACTTCCGCGGGGGGCCCTATGACTTTTCCTGCGCTTCCTGCCATGGCGAGGACGACAAGCGGATCCGCCTTCAGGATCTGCCCAATCTCACCAAGGTGGAGCCAGCGCGGCGCGCCTTCGCGACCTGGCCCGCTTACCGCGTGTCGCAAGGTGCCATGCGGACCATGCAGTGGCGTATCTATGACTGCTTCAGACAGCAGCGCTTTCCCGAGATCGATTACATCTCGCCCGCCTCCATCGATCTGATCACCTTCCTCGGCGTGCGAGCCAAGGGTGGCACGATGGATTCACCCGCAATCAAGCGCTGAGGAGGCCGCGATCATGTTGAAACGATTTCTGGGCATAACGGCGCTTGCCACGGCAGGCCTTATCCTTGCCGCGTGCGCGACGATGGCACCGCCTCCGTCCGATGCCGAAGTGCTCGCGGTCATGAAGGGCTCATTCAAGGAACGCGGCATTGCCAAGCTCGATCGTCTCGATCAGAACGAGTTGCAAAAACAGTGTTCGGTCTATGCGACATCGCCGATGCCGGCACCGATGAAGGCGGCGCTCGAAAAGGCTGCGCTTGAGTCGGTGAAGTATCCGGCCAACGGTAAGTTCCTCGGCGACTGGAAGAAGGGTGAGCAGATTGCGCAGAGCGGGGTGGGCCTGCAGTTTTCCGATGGCCCCAAGACGGTCAATGGTGGCAACTGCTATGCCTGTCATCAGATCTCTAAGGAAGAGATCTCACACGGCAATATCGGCCCGCCGCTTTATCAATACGGAAAACTTCGCGGCAACTCGCCCGAGATTCAGCGTTACACCTGGGCTAGGATATGGAATGCGCACGCGTTCAATGCATGCAACATCATGCCGCGCTATGGCGCTGCCGGCATCCTGACCGAAGACCAGATCCGCGATGTGATGGCGCTGCTGCTCGATCCGACCTCACCGGTCAATCGCTAGCGCATCATGGACCGACGCGAATTTTTCCATCTGCTCGCAGCGGGGGCGGCCGCTGGCCTCAATCTGGAGGCGGCCGCGCAAACCGCTGCCTCCGGATCTGCGGCGGCCGCCGGTGAGGCGCTCTATGACGTGCCGCGATTTGGCAATGTGAGTCTGCTTCATTTCACCGATTGCCATGCGCAGCTTTTGCCGATCTATTTTCGCGAGCCGAGTGTCAATCTCGGCATTGGTCCGACGTCTGGCAAGGCTCCGCATCTGGTTGGTGAGCATTTGCTCAAGGCCTTCAACATCCGCGCGGGCTCGGTTGAGGCGCACGCCTTCACGTATCTCGACTTTGAAACTGCTGCGCGCAGCCTCGGCAAGGTCGGCGGGTTCGCGCACCTGTCCACGCTGGTCAAGCGGC
>CAZZKA010000349.1:0-3207 GCA_964654745.1 uncultured Bordetella sp.
CCCGCGCATGCGACTCGAGCGCGTCGGCCGCCCGATCGATATCGAGTGCGCGTCCGTTTCGCTCCATGTCCGCCACCTGCCAGAGCCCCATCACCACCTTGGGTACATGCAGGCCAGGCGCGATTTCGCTATAGGGGGGTGATGGAATCATGAGCGACTGACGCCTTTGCAGGGTGGAGCGATTGCACTACCGATAAGTGGCTGTGACAGCGCTCGTGCGGGACATAAAGATTCCGGCTTTAATGGCCTTTGAATCGTGCGGCGAGGGCACTCGCGCTGTCGCGAAGCAGATTTTGGTCGGCACCCACCGCGACGAAAAGTCCGCCCTCCTTGATGAAGTGATGGGCAAGCGCCTCATCGCCAATCAGGATCCCCGGAGCCTTGCCGCAAGCGCGGATGCGCTTAAAGGCCTCGTTGACGGCGGCGACGACCTCGGGGTGCCTGGGGTTGCCCAGATGACCCATGTCTGCAGAGAGATCGCCGGGTCCGATGAAAACGCCATCGACACCGTCGACTCTCGCGATCTCCTCGAGGTGCGCGAGGCCTTCGCGGGTTTCGATCTGGAGCAGCAGGCAGATTTCGTCGGCGCTGCGCCTGGCGTAGTCCTTGATGCGGCCGTAGCCGCTTGCGCGCGGCGCACCGGCATAGCCGCGCACGCCGTCCGGTGGATAGCGGGTGTACGCCACCGCCTGTCTGGCTTCTTCGCTGTTTTGAATATAGGGGACGATGAGGGTTTGGGCGCCAATATCGAGCAGCCGCTTGAACATCACCATATCGTTCCAGGGCGGGCGCACCACTGGCATTGTCGGGCTACCCTGCAGCGCTTGCAGTTGATGCAGCACATGCTCAAGCTCGTTGGGCGAATGCTCCATATCGAGCACCATCCAGTCGAAGCCGCACTGGCCCAGGATCTCGGCACTGATCGGGTTGCTCAGATGCGACCACAGTCCGATCTGCGGACGGCCTTCGCGCAGTGCGCGCTTGAAATGATTGACGGGCAAATCCATCGCTTCCTCTTTTTTGTTATCAGGGTCGGACCATACAGGGCCGCTTGGGGTTGAAAGTCCAGCCAGGGATCAGATATTGCATGGCGAGCGCATCATCGCGGGCGCCCAGGCCATGCTGCCGGTAGAGATCGTGGGCGCGCATGACTGCGGTCATATCGAGTTCGATGCCAAGACCGCCGCGCTTTGGAACCTCCACGAGACCGCCCTGTATCTTCAAGGGGTCGTGCGTCAGGTGCTCGCCGTCCTGCCAGATCCAGTGCGTGTCGATGGCCGTGACCTGGCCGGGGGCAGCCGCCGCACAGTGCGTGAACATGGCAAGCGAGACATCGAAGTGGTTGTTGGAGTGCGAGCCCCAGGTGAGCCCGTGCATCTGGCACAGTTGCGCAACGCGAACCGAGCCCTGAAGTGTCCAGAAGTGCGGATCGGCAAGCGGGATGTCGACCGATTGCAGCGCGATGCTGTGCGCCATTTCGCGCCAGTCGGTGGCTACCATATTGGTGGCTGTGGGTAGCCCCGTGGCGCGTCGAAACTCCGCCATCACTTCACGCCCGGAAAATACGCCCTCTGCGCCGCAGGGGTCCTCCGCGTAGGCGAGCACGCCGTGCTGATCGCGGAGCAGCCGGACGGCGTCCTTGAGAAGCCAGCCGCCATTGGGGTCGAGTGTGATGCGAGCTTTGGGGAAACGCTCGTGGAGCGCCGCCACCGCCTCAACCTCCTCCTCGCCGCGCAGTACGCCGCCCTTGAGTTTGAAATCTTCAAAGCCATAGCGCTCGCGCGCGGCCTCGGCCAGCCGAACCACAGCCTGAGGGGTGAGCGCCTCTTCATCGCGAAGCGTGGTCCAGGCGTCGTGGCTCTTGCCAGAGCTGCGGTAGGGGAGATCGGTTTTGCGGCGATCAGCGATGTAAAACAGATAGCCGAGCATGCGCACATGCTCGCGCTGCTGGCCTTCACCGAGGAGCGCGCAGACCGGTACGTCCAGGTGCTGACCCAGCAGGTCGAGGAGCGCGCTTTCGACCGCCGTGACGGCGTGGATGGCGACACGCATGTCGAAGGTCTGCTGTCCGCGTCCGCCTGAATCGCGATCAGCAAAGCGCGCCCGCATGGCATTGAGCAGTCGCTGATAGTGGCCGATCGGCTGACCTTCGATCAGGTTCGCCGCCTCAGCAAGCGTCTGGCGGATTTTCTCGCCACCCGGAACTTCGCCCACGCCAGTGCGCCCGGCGGAGTCGCTGAGGATCAGCAGGTTTCGGGTGAAGAAGGGGCCATGCGCACCGCTCAGGTTGAGCAGCATGCTGTCGCGGCCAGCCACGGGAATGACCTGCAGACGTTTGACGATAGGGGTAGGAAGGGTCACGAATCGCTCTCGACAGACACCGGAGATCATACAGCTGGAACGATGTAACCGTGTTCGCGCAGACCGCTCTGGCGCCTGTCGGTTCAGCGCTGCAATGCCTTTCCAAAAGATACGCGTGCGGGGTGTTTCCCTGCGCGAATGAGCCTGTATCATTAAAGACCGAAGGCGCAGGCTCGGGAGTATTCCAGGCCGCTGTCTTTGGAGGGTGGGGTTCACTTTGGCCCGCGCCCTTCCCGCAAACTGACAACAGCGCCTCGGGCGCGAAGGAGACGATGCAATGAACCTCCGCAGACTCATGGTGGTCTGGCCTTTTGCCACCGCAGCGCTGCTGGGCAGCGGCTGGGTGAGCGCCCAGACGGTGATCAAGGCCGCCGATGTTCACCCTAAGGGCTATCCCACTGTGGCCGCCGTTGAAAGCATGGGCGCGAAAATCGAAGCGGCCACGAGCGGTCGCATCAAGTTCCAGATGTTTCCGGGCAGCGTGCTCGGTGACGAAAAGGCCATGATCGAGCAGACGCAGGTGGGCGCCATTGGCCTACTTCGCACCTCGCTGGGCCCAGTGGGTCCGGTGGTGCCGGATGTCAATGTGTTCAATATGCCTTTTGTGTTTCGTGACATTGCCCACATGCGTGCGGTGATCGACGGCGCAATCGGACAAGAGCTCCTCGACAAGATCAGTGCCTCCCCGGCGCGCATGGTCGCACTCGCCTGGATGGATGGCGGCTCGCGCAGCCTCTACACCAAAAAGCCTGTGCGCAAGCCTGAGGACCTCAAAGGCCAGAAGATCCGCATGATGGGTAATCCGTTGTTCGTCGAGACGATGAATGCAATGGGCGGCAACGGCAT
>CAZZKA010000350.1:0-3147 GCA_964654745.1 uncultured Bordetella sp.
GAGGCGCCGACGCCGAGTAGGGTAGCGAAACGAATCCATCCCCAGATTCTCGCATGAGCGCAGCGTCGCCGCCGCGGACCGGGGGCGCGCGGGCGGTCCCCGGGTAGCTGCTGGACCCGGGCGGGAGGTAGGTTCAATATTGCGACAACAGGGTCCCGGGTTCGCTCCGGGATCTGGTCCATCCAGTCGTCTCACCTCGCTTCGGAGGGATGCAGCATGTCGGCCGCAAGTCAGAGCGAAAAGCCCTCGCAGGGCCTGGCCGTGGTCAGTCGGACGGGCCCGGTGGCAACCGTCACGATGAATCGCGGCGAACAGTTCAACGCGCTGTCGGCTGCGATGATGGCCGAGCTTCAGAACGCATTCGTCGCGCTCGGTGCCGATGACTCCGTGCGGGTCGTGGTGCTTGCCGGCGCGGGTAAGGCGTTTTGCGCCGGCCATGACCTGCGGGAGATGCGCGCGAGTCCCTCGGCCGCTTACTACCGCACGCTGTTCGCGCAGTGCACCAAAATGATGCGAACGATTCAGGCCATGCCGCAGCCGGTGATCGCCAGAGTGCACGGCGTTGCCACCGCCGCGGGTTGTCAGCTGGTGGCGACCTGCGATTTGGCGGTCGCCGCCGAGGACGCCCGCTTTGCTGTGTCGGGCGTCAACCTTGGTCTTTTCTGCTCGACGCCGTCGGTGGCGTTGGCGCGCAATGTAGGGCGAAAGCAGGCGTTCGAAATGCTCGTGACGGGCGAGTTCATTTCGGCAGCCGAAGCGCGCGAGCGCGGACTTGTCAACCGCGTGGTGCCGGCAGACGGGTTGGATGCGGAAATCGCGGACGTCGCAAGGCACATCATTGCCAAGCCGGCGGTGGCGATTGCGATGGGCAAGGAACTTTTCTACCGGCAGATCGAAATGGGCACCGATGCGGCGTATCAGCTTGCCGGCCAGACCATGGCCTGCAACATGATGGATGAATCGGCTCTCGAGGGAGTTCAGGCCTTTATCGACAAGCGAAAGCCCGACTGGCGCTGAACCGGTCAGGGAGCGCGCTCGGGCCGCGGCGCTGGCGCCGGGCCAAGGCGCCAACTCTTCGGGTCAACCGACGTGCTTGGCGAGTTGGGCCAGCGTGCGTTCGGTTGCAAGCTTGGCGCAGGCCGCGTCATACGAGCCGCGTTCATCGCAATTGAAGCCATGGCCGGCCGGGTACACGAAAAAAGCGACTCCCGGCTGCGCGGCCCGGACCTTGTCGACATCGGTCATAGGGATCGCATGGTCGGTTTCGCCGAAGTGCATTTCCACCGGGCAGCGCGGCGACTCCGACGCGAGTCCGGCAATACCTCCCCCGTAGTAGGGCGCAGAGCAGGCCAGTCCGGATACCCTGGTCGCAGCTGCCCATGACACGGTACCGCCCCAGCAGTATCCGACGATTCCTACCTTGCCCACCGCTGTGAGCGCATCGAGCGCTGCCTTGACATCCAACATCGCGTCATCGAGCTTGACCTTCTGCATGATCGAGCGGCCACGGGCAATGTCGTCGGGCGTGTAGCCCAACTCGACGCCGGCCTCGACCCGGTCGAAAAAGGCTGGAGCGAGAGCGACATAGCCGCTCGCTGCGTACCGGTCGCAAACTGAACGGATGTGGCGGTTTACTCCGAAAATTTCCTGGCAGACGATCAGCGCGCCGCGGGCCTTGCCTGCGGGGTCGGCGCGGTAGGCGCCGATAGAGACGCCATCGCTGGCCTTGAGCTTGAGTAGGGTACCCATTGGAGTTTTCCTGGTGGTGGTGTTTCAGGGGCGCCCGGGTCATCCCGGCGGGCCGGCGGGCCCTCCCCGCCACCCGCTGCCGGACGCGTCGGCATTCTGCGGTCGGGTGCCGGGGCTGTCCAGCCTGGCAGGCTCCGCTACGGAATTGGCCCCGTTCTCTTCAGGCCGTCGCGCAGCGGGCAGAACGTATAATTCGACTGAATTCCAATTCCAACCCGCAGCCGTCCTGGCCCGCACCGGAGTGCCGATGAAAGTCCTCGTAGCCGTCAAGCGTGTGGTCGACTACAACGTCAAGGTTCGCGTCAAAAGCGACCAGACCGGCGTCGATATTGCCAACGTCAAGATGTCGATGAACCCCTTTGATGAAATTGCGGTCGAGGAGGCGGTGCGACTCAAGGAAAAGGGCGTGGCGACGGAGATCATCGCAGTGTCCTGCGGCACCACGGCCTGTCAGGAGACCCTTCGGACCGCGATGGCGATAGGCGCTGACCGCGCGATCCTGGTCGATACCGATGTCGAACTGCAGCCGCTTGCAGTCGCCAAATTACTCAAGGCCGTATGCGACCGGGAGCAGCCCCAGATCGTCATTTTGGGCAAGCAGGCGATTGATGACGACGCCAATCAGACCGGGCAGATGCTAGCTGCCCTGGGCAATATGGCGCAGGCGACCTTCGCCTCCAAGGTCGAGGTGGCCGACGGCCGCGCCAAGGTCACCCGTGAGGTCGACGGAGGGCTGGAGACGGTGTCGATTGCGCTGCCGGCGATCGTGACAACCGACCTGCGACTCAACGAGCCGCGCTATGTGACGCTGCCCAACATCATGAAGGCCAAGAAAAAGCAGCTCGACATCGTCAAGCCGGCTGAACTCGGCGTCGACCCCGCACCGCGCCTAAAGACGCTCAAAGTCACCGAGCCCCCGGGCCGCAAGGCGGGGATCAAAGTCGCCGATGTTGCCGCGCTGGTGGCCAAGCTCAAGAACGAAGCCAAGGTCATCTGATCTCGGCAACCGCCGGATTTTTTGAAGACCTGTGTTGCATCGGGTAAACCGTCTCTTTTAGGAACAGCATCATGTCAGCTCTGGTCGTCGCCGAACACGACAACGCCTCGCTAAAGGCCTCTACGCTCAACACGATTACGGCGGCGCTTCAGTGCGGCGGCGCGGTCACGGTGCTGGTCGCAGGCGCCGGGTGCGCAGCGGTCGCGCAGGCCGCTGCGGGCATTCAAGGCGTTGCCAAGGTCGTCCTGATCGATGCGCCGCAATTTGCCGAGCACCTGGCCGAGACACTGCGGGGCGACGGATTGAAGTGCCGCGTGGAAGGCCTGCAGCAGGGCGACTGGGTGCTGATCGATGCCGAAGATGTGAGCGTGCACGTGTTCAGGCCCGAGGGCCGGGCCGTC
>CAZZKA010000351.1:0-3142 GCA_964654745.1 uncultured Bordetella sp.
CACGGACACCGTGGGCGCACTCATGGGCGCGTACCGTGCGTGACGCACGCGGCGCGCAACTCGTCTGTGCGGCGATCCTGGCGATCCTCGCCCCCACCGCGCTATCGCAGTCGCCCGCCGCCAGCCCTGCGCTTGCCGTGGTCGCCACCGAAGCCGTGCGCACCACGCTGCCCGTGCGGCTTACCGCCAACGGATCGATTGCAGCCTGGGACGAGGCATCGATTGGCGCCGAGACAACCGGACTCAGGCTCGCCGAGGTACGCGCCGTTGTCGGCGATACCGTCCGACGGGGGGATGTTCTCGCGGTCTTTGCCTCCGAGACTCTGGCAGCGGAGCGGGCGCAGGCGCTCGCGGCGCTGGCACAGGCCGAAGTGCAACGCGCGGAGGCTTCATCGAATGCCGCGCGTGCCCGCACTCTTGAGGGCACCGAGGCCCTGAGCGCCAGCCAACTCGGCGAGTTCATCGCCAACGAGCGCCTTGCCCAAACCCGCGTCGATGCGGCGCGGGCACAGATCGCGCTCGTGGAAGCGCGGCTCGCTCAGACCCGCGTACTCGCGCCCGACGCCGGCATCATCGCCGCCCGCGGTGCAAGCGTGGGTCTTGTCCCCGCCCCGGGCCAGGAACTGTTCCGTCTGATCCGCCAGGCGCGCGTCGAATGGCGCGCTGAAGTCACGGCCGACGAGCTGGTCAGGATCAAGCCGCGCACCATGGTGAGCGTCACGGTCGCAGGAGGACAGGCGGTGACGGGGCGCGTGCGCGTTGCCGCACCGACGGTCGACCCGCAGACCCGTAACGCGATCGTCTATGTCGATCTGCCCGCGATGTCGAGCCCCGAGGGTGCACAACTGCGACCAGGGATGTTCGCCCGCGGTCAATTTGAGCTCGGTGAGGTCAGCACGCTCGTCGTGCCGCAGTCCGCGCTCGCGATGCGGGAGGGCTTCAGCTACGTGTTTCGCATCGAAGGCGATCAGCGGGTCACGCAGATCAAGGTGCAGACGGGGCGGGTCTCGGGCGACCGCGTCGAAATCGTCTCCGGGCTCAAAGGCGGCGAGTCCATCGTCGCCTCGGGCGCGGGGTTCCTCAATGACGGCGACCGGGTTCGCCTGGTCCCCGCCAGCGCGCCGAGGCGATAGAGGACCGCTGCGCCATGTTCAACGTCTCGTCCTGGTCGATCCGCAACCCCATTCCGTCGATCCTGCTCTTCATCCTGCTCAGCTTCGCGGGGGTTCTCGCGTTTCGCGCGATGAAGATCCAGAATTTTCCGGACATTGATCTTCCGACCGTCGTCGTCAATGCGGCACTGCCCGGTGCCTCGCCGGCCTCGCTCGAAAGCGACGTCGCGCGCAAGATCGAAAATGCGCTCGCCTCACTCCAGGGCCTTCGCCACATCACCACCCGCCTGCAGGACGGTTCGGTCTCGATCACGGCGGAATTTCGTATCGAAAAGCCGGTTCAGGAAGCACTCGACGATGTGCGCTCGGCGGTCCAGCGGACACGTTCGGAACTACCCGCTGATCTGCGCGATCCCACGGTCCAGAAACTGGACATAGCCGGGCAGCCCATACTCGCCTACGCGGTGAGCTCCGCCCGCTTTGACGATGAGGCGCTCAGCTGGTTCATCGAGAATGACATCGCGCGGCGCCTGCTTGCGGTGCGCGGCGTCGGCGCAGTCAATCGTGTGGGCGGTGTATCGCGAGAGATCCGGGTCGCGCTCGATACAGCCAAACTGCAGGCGCTCGGACTGACCGCGGCTGATGTGTCGCGCCAGTTGCGCCAGGTCCAACAGGAAAGCGCAGGGGGACGCGCCGATCTGGGAAGCGCCGAACAACCGATCCGAACCCTGGCCACGGTGCGCAATGCCGCCGAACTCGCAGCGCTCGAGATAGCGCTTGGCTCGCCCTCCGACAGAGCGCGCCGAACGCTGCGCCTGGATCAGATCGCCTCGGTCAGCGACGGATTCAGCGAACCCCGCTCGGCAGCGCTCCTCGACGGTAAGCCGGTGGTTGGATTTGAGGTGGTCCGCAGCCGCGGCGAGAGCGAGGTCGCGGTGGGCGCTGCCGTGCGCAAGGCGCTCAAGCAGATCAGCTCGGAGCACCCTCATATCCGCTTCACCGAGGCCTTCGACTTTGTAACGCCAGTCGAGGAAGAGTATGACGCATCGCTCATGCTTCTATATGAGGGGGCGCTACTCGCAGTGCTGGTGGTTTGGCTTTTCCTTCGAGACTTTCGCGCGACCATCGTCTCGGCGGTCGCCTTGCCGCTTTCGGTCCTGCCCGCCTTCATCGGGATGGCCTGGCTGGGATTCAGCATCAACGTCGTCACCCTTCTCGCGATGTCGCTCGTGGTCGGCATCCTGGTGGACGATGCAATCGTCGAAGTCGAAAACATCGTTCGCCATCTCCGCATGGGCAAGACTCCCTATCAGGCGGCGATGGAAGCGGCCGATGAGATCGGTCTTGCTGTGATTGCAACCACCTTCACCCTGATTGCAGTATTTTTGCCGACCGCCTTCATGGCAGGTATTGCCGGCAAGTTTTTTAAGCAATTCGGCTGGACCGCCGCGCTTGCGGTATTTGCCTCGCTCGTGGTCGCGCGCATGTTGACGCCGATGATGGCAGCATACCTTTTACGTCCCATCGTGCAGCGAGCCGGTGAGGACGAACCACGATGGATCAGGCTGTATCTCGTCATGGCACGCTGGTGCCTGCGGCACAAGTTCATCACCGTTGTCGCGTCGTGTGCCTTTTTCGTCGGGTCGCTCGCGCTGATCCCGCTGCTGCCCAAGGGATTCATTCCGGCAGACGACAATTCGCAGACTCAGGTAAGCCTGGAACTTGCGCCCGGGTCGCTGTTATCGCAGACGGTCGGCATCGCTGAGGACGCGCGCGCGCGATTACTCGCTGCTATCCCCGAGGTGCGGAGCGTCTATACGACGATTGGCGGGGGCAGTGCAGGCAGTGACCCCTTTGCCCCATCGGGAGCCGCCGAGGTACGGCGCGGAACGCTCACGATCCAACTCGCGCCGCGCGGCGAGCGCGAGCGCAAGCAGGCCGTCGAGGCACGCATCCGCCGCGCGCTCGAGACCCTGCCCGGCGCGCGGATCCGCGTGGGGCTCGGCAGCTCCGGGGAGAAATACATCCTC
>CAZZKA010000352.1:0-3134 GCA_964654745.1 uncultured Bordetella sp.
TGAGGCCAAGACTGCCGCCGCCGTAAATGAATCGCCAGCCGCGCCGGGCGATCGCCCGGCCGGCGCTGCGCGCAAGCTCTGCATAGGCAGGATCGCGGCCGGGTTTGGCTCCGCAAAAGACGCAAACCGCAAATCCTTGCGCATGTGCTTCTGTCACTGTCTCATCTCCTGCTGCGGGGCCTGCCCCATGACGATCAGAGCCCCTCTCGCCGGGGTTCGCGCGCAAGAAGCGCCAGAACCGCCTCCTGCGGACGCTGGCGACCCTCCAGGACCGAACACACCGCCTCGAGGATGGGCATATCCACGCCGTGTCTTGCAGCCAGCGCGCGCGCCGAAGGTGCTGTCGCGACGCCCTCTGCAACATGACCGAGTCCGGCGATGATGGCGCTCAAATCCTCACCGCGCGCAAGCGCTAGCCCCACGCTGCGGTTGCGCGATAAACCTCCCGTGCAGGTGAGCACCAGATCGCCCAACCCTGTGAGTCCCATAAAGGTTTCGCTTCGGGCGCCCAGGGCTGCGCCAAGCCGGGTCATTTCGGCGAGTCCGCGCGTGATGAGCGCGGCGCGCGCGTTCATGCCAAGCGCGAGCCCGTCGGCAATGCCCGCTGCAATCGCCATCACGTTTTTGAGCGCGCCGCCGAGTTCGACGCCGATCGGGTCGCTGCTCGCATAAATACGCGCCGCACCATGGTGGCAGACGTCGATGATCGCGCGACAGAGCAGGTCCGATCCACCCGCAACGGTGAGAGCCACCGGCAGACCGGCTGCGACCTCCTGCGCGAAACTCGGACCCGCGAGCACCGCGCCGCGCCCGGGCGGCAGGAAATCGGCCGCTATCTGGTGGGGCAGGCGCGGGCGCCCGGCAGCAATACCCTTGCAGAGCCAGGCTATCCCCGCTGCGCTGGGGGGCAGCCTTGGCACGAGTTGCGCGAGCAGCGGCGATAGGCCGGCCACGGGCGTGCCGATTACAGCGACGGAGGGCGAGCCCGCAAGCCAGGCGCACGCCTCATCAAGATCTGCGCTCACGGACAGCGAAGCGCTAAATTGTGCGTCGGGGAGATAGCGGCTGTTGAGGCGATCGCGGGACATTTGCCCGGCAAGCTCGGCATCCCGGGCCCAGAGCAGCGTCGGGTGACGGCGAGCCGCGTGAATGGCAAGCGCCGTTCCCCAGGCACCCGCGCCGAATACCGCCAGCTTCAAAGACTGACCCCGCGGGCAGCGAGCGCTACGCAGCCGTCAGGCGTTGCCGGGCAGGATGATGCCCGCGCCAGACGGCTGCTGCGAGCGCTGCGCCAGACGGTGTTGATGCAAGGCACCGAAATCGAGATCAGCAAGATGCACCGGCGGAAACCCGGTGCGTTGAATTGCATCGGCAAGATTGGCGCGCAGATAGGGAAAGACGATATTAGCGCTGACCACGTAGAGCAGCACCTCCATCTGGTCTTCGGGAACATTGCGCACCTCGAAGATACCCGCCTGTTCGATCTCGACGAGAAAAGCGATCTTGTCGCCCACCCGGGTGGTGAGAGTGATCCGTATCGCCGTCTCGTGCACACCCTCGCCGATCTGTGCCGAAACCACATCGACGGCGATTTCGACCGCAGGCTGCTGACTCTCCAGGAATACTGCCGGCGCATTGGGCATCTCGATGGACATGCCCTTGAGGTAAACGCGCTGAATTGCAAAAACGGGGCCCTGATCCTGTCCGCTCATCGCAGTGTCCTGTTGGGTCGGCGCCTCGCCGACGGGTTGGAGGTGCAAGCTTTGGTGCCGGGTCGCGGGGCGGGCGGCGTGAACGCCCCGGGAGCCCCGGCGGGTCAGCCAGCGAGCAGCGGGGCCAGCTCACCCGCCCGATCCACCGCGTAGAGGTCATCGCAGCCCCCGATATGCCGATCGCCGATGAAGATCTGCGGCACCGTGCGGCGACCCGTACGCTCGATCATCTCATCGCGCCGGGCCGGCTCCAGATCGATACGGATCTTTTCGATCTCGCTTACACCGCGACTCCGGAGCAACTGCTCGGCGCGTACACAGTACGGGCAGACTGCAGTGGTGTACATCTTGACGTGTGCCGACATCGCGGGACTCCAGGCTGGCCCTCGGGCTTTATTTGACGACCGGCAAGCCCGCCTGACGCCAGGCATTGAGGCCGCCATCCAGATTGAAGACCTCCTGCCGGCCCGCTTTGCGCAGGGCCGCCGCGGCCTTGGCCGAGGTCATCCCGGAATTGCAGCAGACGATGACCGGGCGTCCTTGCGGCAACTCCCCCATCTTTTGCTCGAGGTCGGCTAGCGCGATATTGCGGGCGCCCGGCAGGTGGCCGGCTTCGAATTCGCCCGCCGCGCGCACGTCGATCACCACGGCCTGCGTGTCGTTGATGAGACGGGTTGCCCCCAGGGTATCGACCGAGGCGCCTGCGGTGCGCTTCATGATGGTCGGCCAGAGGAGCATCGCGCCCGATACGAACGCGATGGCAAGCAGAAACAGATTTTCGGTGATGAAGGCCACGGGCGTTTGACCGTATGAAAGCGGCAACTTAAGAGCCGGGTTGAGTCGGACGGGACGGCGAAGACAAGCTCGGCTCGGCAACCGCAAAGGAGGATGGAAACGAAGAATTATAAGATAACGACCCTTGTCCACGCCGCCATCGGCCCCCTCGAGCGTGCCATGACCCTGAAACTTGTAATGTTGCGCCACGGCGAAAGCCAGTGGAATCTGGAGAACCGATTCACCGGATGGACCGATGTCGACCTGACCGCCAACGGTGCGGCGGAGGCCCGGCGGGCGGGCGCGCTGCTCGCCGCGGAGGGTTTCGATTTCGACGTCGCCTATACCTCCATGCTCAAGCGGGCGATCAGAACCCTGCACCTTGCGCTCGAGGAAATGGACCGGTTATGGCTGCCGGAGGTCAAGACCTGGCGGCTCAATGAGCGCCACTATGGCGCCCTGCAGGGACTCAACAAGGCCGAGACTGCCGCCCGTTTCGGCGATGCGCAGGTCCTCATCTGGCGGCGCGCCTACGCGATCGCTCCCGAACCGCTGCCCGAAGGCGACGCGAGGGGGGCCGAGTTCGACGCGCGTTACCGGGAAATACCCCGCGCGGACATCCCGCGTACCGAGTGCCTCAAGGACACG
>CAZZKA010000353.1:0-3120 GCA_964654745.1 uncultured Bordetella sp.
GAGCACCACCTTGACATGGTGGGGGTCGTTGGTTCGAGTCCAATCGCGCCTACCATTTTCCGAACGGATGCCAAAGGTTTTTCGCGCGCGCTGGCTTTCGACCCCTGAAGGATCATGACCGGGCGCCGGTTTAACTATCCTCGGACCACCGCCCGGACCGCGTCGTCATTGCTGTCGATGGCTGCGAGCGCGGAGAGCGGAATCGGTTTGACGGGCGGGCGCACTCGATAGTGTCCGACGGCCTCGGGCGCAACGCCGCGCTCGGCAGCGATGAGCTCGGTGACGGTGAGGCCGCACAGGCGGCCCTGACATGGCCCCATCCCGCAGCGCAGGAACGACTTCATTTGATTGGGGCCTTCGCAGCCCAGCCTCACCGTGTCGCGGACCTGTGCGGCAGTGACTTCTTCGCAGCGGCAGACGATCGTGTCGCCTTCGGGCATCCGGAAAGAGGGAGCAGCCTGATACACACGGTCGATGAAGTTGCGGCCGGCTGTGTGGGCCTGCAGGGCATGGCGTACCTGCCGCTCTGCGGCGTCGGAGGCAGCGGCGGTGAGGGGCCCCACCAGATCGCGGACGGCCGCCATTGCAGCAAGACGCCCGCGCGCTTCCGCGGCCCAGGCGCCTGCGATGCCCGCGCCATCACCCGCGATTAAAACGCCGGCCACCGAGCTGCGGCCAAAGGCGTCGAGCTCAGGCACCCAGCAATGATGGGTGTCGTCCCAGCGGTGCTTCACGCCTGCCGACATTGCAAGATTGACGTTGGGAACGACCCCCT
The DNA here is from genome assembly GCA_964654745.1 of uncultured Bordetella sp. Lineage (GTDB taxonomy): Bacteria > Pseudomonadota > Gammaproteobacteria > Burkholderiales > Burkholderiaceae_E > SYIM01. The sequence goes on from CAZZKA010000353.1 coordinate 776, forward strand.
GATGGAGCAGAAGTTGCTGAGCATCGATAGCGCCCGAGCGGCCGGATGCGTCCTGCCAATGAATGCGCTCAAGGGACTCCGTGCCTTCGGCCCTGAGCGAGACCACATGCCGCACCACAGGTACCTGGCTGCGCACTTCCCTCAGCAGACCCAACCCTTTTCGGAACAGTCTGGAGGCGATGAATGCGGGGGCGTGGCGGATTTCGCGCCAAATCGCCCCTCTGGGTGTGGTGTCGAGAATCATCGACAGGCGCCCACCGGCGCGAACCGTCTGCGCCGCATAGAGCCAGAGAAGAGGGCCTGAGCCCGCGAGCACCACGCCGTCGCTTGCGACGAGTCCCGATGACTTGAGCAGCGTCTGCGCCGCGCCCACGGACATCACGCCGGGCAGGGTCCAACCCGGGATGGGGAAGGGGCGTTCGAGTGCTCCGGTGGCGATGATCACCTGACGGACCCGGATCATGGCCGCACGCCCCTCTCGCACGATACCAAGCTCGAGCTGATCATCGAGACTCCATACCGTGGTCGCCAGCTCCAGGCTGGCGCCGCTCGCCCCAAACTCTTCGGTCAGTCGTTGGCCGTCCCAGTAGTCCTCGCCGAGCAGGTCGCGGCGCGTCAGGGCGGGCTGGGTGATCGCGCGATAGATCTGTCCGCCGGGACCGGTGTTCTCATCGAACACGCAGACCTTGAGGCCGGCCCGGGCAACCAGCGCACCGGCTGCAAGCCCAGCAGGTCCAGCGCCAATGATGGCTACATCCAGGTCGCGGCTCATTGCCCGACCTCTCGGCGACCAAGCTGACGTTCGACCCGCATACCTTCGCGGACGGGTGTGAGACAACCTTGCTGATTGCCCACCCCGTCGACCACCACGAGGCAATCGAAGCAGACACCCATCATGCAATAGGGCGCGCGTGGCACTCCGCTCACAGCGGTGGTTCGACAGGCGAACTCGCCTGCGCCGATCAGGGCCGCGGTAACCGAATCGCCCTGGCGCGCGGGTATGGCCCTGCCATCGAAATGAATCGTCACGACCTTGTCGGTGGCTTCACTGGATCGGCTGAACATCGAACCTCCGTGCGCTGAACACACCGAGCCGCGCCCGATCAAAGGAGCTGCCTGCAATCATGGGCGCCAGCATCAACGCGTGGGCTGCTGCAAGGGTGACCCCCGAGTGACAGGTGGCGAGATAGGCACCAGGGTGGGATGCCGACTCATCGTAGATGGGAAAACCGTCTGCGGGCATCACCCTGATCGCCCGCCATGTGCGGACCACATTGAGACGGGCGAGCAGCGGAAAGGTGCGGACTGCGCGGGACGCCATCACGGTGTTGATGGGCATGTTGATTGCTGCAGGATCAGCGCCTTCCTCGCGACTGTCGCCTATCATCACCGAGCCCTCATCGGTCTGCCGCAAGGTTGAAAGCGGATGATGAAGAAAAGGTCTGACCCGCTCGGTAACGACGATCTGGCCGCGCTCAGGCTTCATTGGAGCGCTCAGCCCGACCATGGCAGCCAGCGCCTGATTGGCGTTGCCCGCTGCGAGCACGACGCGCTCGGCGTGCACGTCGCCCATGGGCGATTGGAGTCTGTAGCCGCCCGCCTCGCGGCTGATCGCCGTGACGCTGCGATTGGGCAGGTAGGTTGCGCCGCGCTGGAGTAGCCCGGTATGAAAGGCGCGAAAGAGGCGTAAGGAATTGACATGACCGTCGGCAGGACAAAAGCTGGCACCCACGACCTCCGGGCCGATGTCGGGCAGATGGGTGGCCAGCACCTCGCGAGGCACCATCTCGATCGGCACATCGGCTACGCCCTGTTGGGCGCGAAACCGGGACACAAAATCTGCGCGCCGCTCGTATTCCTGCTCGGACAGACACACGTGGAATCCGCCCGGCTGTTGCAGGCTCACATCGAGGCCGGTTTCATCGAGGAGTTCGCGGGCCAGATCGGGCCAGGCTCGTGCCGATCCAAAGGTCCACCGGCTGTATGGCGGCATTCCCATGCCTTTGCCCTGCACCCAGACGAGTGCGAAATTGCCGCGCGAGGCGCGCACGGCAATGTCGCCTTCATCGACCACCACCACGCGTTCGCCCGCACGCGCAAGTCCCCACGCAATGGCTGCCCCCAGCAGGCCCCCTCCCACCACTGCAACGGAGTGCTCGTGAGATTTTGACGAGATCTGCGCCACGGGCCGGGTGGTAAGCGAACTTTCAGCGCCCATCTTGACCTTTCCCAATCAGAAGGTTTTCAAGCCCATAGAGTCAGTCGAGGGCCACGACGGTGATCACCGTGATAGCGATTACCGCAGCCGAGACCGGGGTAACGAGCGGATCAATATTGTCCTGAAT
>CAZZKA010000354.1:0-3100 GCA_964654745.1 uncultured Bordetella sp.
TCCGGTCGAGGCATCCGCCATCGGCGTAGACCCCGCGCGGGTCGCGCCAGCGATTCATTTTTTCTAGCACCTGTGCACGCGCGCCGAGGTCCGCTTCAGTCTCAGCGACTCGGCGCGCCACCTCGGCCTCATCGACCGTGAGCCGCCCCTGATCGTCCCGGCAGGTCGAGTCTCGCCAGTGATAGATCTCCACGCATTTTCGCTCCAGCGTAAAGGGCTGGTTGCGCTTCCAGAAATTGGAAAACAGACCCCCGCCCAGGTAGACCACCCAGGATCCCTCATAGCCCTCCGCGTCAGCGGAATGCGCGTCCGGGTTGCGGAACCAGATTCGATCGCCCGGAACAAACCATCGCGCAGGCAGGGGGTCGTCGAAGGTTCCGAGTTCCCGCAGCAGCGCTTCGTGAAATTCCCGCGACTCGATCGGCCGACGCGCGCTGCGCTCGCGCAGTCGCGCCTTCAGCGCCGGATGCGTGCGGGATGCCTCGCGCGCAATCGCGAGCAGCATCACGTATTCCGAGGCTCGATAGCAACCAAAGCCGTACGGCCCCTCGTCGGCTCTGGGCTGCGTCGCGGCGGACAGGCCCTCGACCAGACTGCAACCGGGGCGCAGGGCGAAACTGCCGTCCTCGGTGCGCCGCCAGAAAGCCTCGGGCCGGGACTGCTCGACATCAAAGGTCAGCGCGGTACCCGCCGCCGCCTCAGCGGTCTCGGAACGGATGCGCCGCGCTGAGTCGAATTCGTCGAAACTGGGAAAATCAAGCGGTATCGGCGATAAAAGCAGGGAGACCAGCGTCTCGCGCTCGAGATCGCGATCCGATCCGTGGGTTTCGTTGGCGAGCACCCCGGCAAGCCCTGTCGTATCGAGCCCGGGTGCCCAGAGTGCGGCCTGGTCGACGGCCATGCGTGCGCGCACAGCCTCGCCGTCGATACGTAGATCGACATATCGGCCGAGACCGAGTTCGCCCAGAAGCTCAACGAGGCGGCCCGCCTCCTTCTTGCAATCTGCACGCAGCACGCCGGGCCCGATGCAGATTCCCTGATGCTCTCCCAGTCCGGATGTCATGGCGCTCCGGTTCATGCACTCCAGTATTCATCAGCGGGCGCCGGGCAACAAGGAGTCCGCACAGGATTCGGACCCCTGCGCGGGCAGGCGCGCGTTATCGCTCGCTGTTGGCGTCAACAACGGTCCACGCCGTCATGTTGACGATGCGGCGGACCGTCGCCGACGGCGTGAGGATGTGGACCGGACGCGCGGATCCCAACAATACCGGTCCGATCGCCACGTTGTTGCCCGCCGCGGTCTTGAGCAGGTTGTAGGCAATATTGGCCGCGTCTATCCCAGGCATGACAAGAAGGTTGGCGCCTCCGGACAACCCGCAATCGCTCACCGCGACGCCGCGTATCGCGGGATCCAGCGCCGCGTCGCCGTGCATCTCGCCGTCGACTTCAAGCGCCGGAGCGCGTTCGCGAAGGACTTTGAGGGCCGCGCGCATACGCAGGGCAGAAGGCAGATCCGACGAGCCGAAATTCGAGTGCGAGAGCAACGCCACCTTGGGAATGATGCCAAAACGCCGCAATTCGTCGGCGGCAGCAATGGTGATTTCGGCAAGTTCTTCAGCGCTCGGCTCCGCATTGACGTGGGTATCGACCAGCGTGAGCTGGCGACCCGGCAACATCAGCGTATTCATCGCCGCAAATACATTGCTGCCCGGCTTCTTTCCTATCACCTGATCAATGTATCGCAGGTGCTCCTCGAACGGACCCGCGGTGCCGCACACCATGCCGTCCGCCGCGCCCAAGCGCACCATCATCGCGCCGATCAGCGTCGGGCGGCGCCGCATCTCGAGCTTGGCGTACGACTCTGAGACGCCCTTTCGAGCGGTGAGTCGCAGATACTCACTCCAGTACTCGCGATAGCGGTCGTCCTGATCGGGATTGATAAGCTCGAAATCCGCCCCGGGCCGAACCCGCAGGCCCAGGCGCTCGATGCGCTGCTCGATCACCGCAGGCCTGCCGATGACCACGGGGCGCGCAAGTTTTTCGTCGACCACCACCTGAACGGCGCGCAGTACACGCTCGTCTTCACCCTCGGCATAGGCAATGCGGCGGGCTTTGGCCCGGCGGGCACTGCTGAAAATCGGCTTCATGAAGTTGCCGGAGTGGTAAACGAACTGCTCCAGCTGCGATCGGTAGGCGTCAAAGTCCGCGATCTTGCGGGTCGCAACACCGCTGTCGATCGCAGCCTGAGCTACTGCAGGGGCGAGCTTGGCTATCAGGCGCGGATCGAAGGGCTTGGGAATCAGATACTCAGGACCGAATCCCGCCCCAGGAACGCCGTAGGCAGCTGCGACCACCTCCGACATTTCCGAGCGAGCCAGCTCCGCGAGCGCTCCGACCGCGGCAATCTCCATCTCCCGCGTAATCGTGGTCGCGCCCACATCCAACGCGCCGCGAAAGATGAAGGGAAAGCAGAGCACATTGTTGACCTGGTTGGGGTAGTCGGTGCGGCCGGTGGCGATGATCGCATCGTCGCGCACCTCCTTGACCTCCTCAGGCATGATCTCCGGGTTGGGATTGGCAAGCGCAAAGATGATCGGCTTGGGGCCCATCTTGGCGACCATCGAGGGTTTGAGGACGCCGCCCGCTGAGAGGCCCAGAAACACATCCGCGCCCTCGATGATTTCGTCGAGGGTTCGCGCGTCGGTCTTTCTGGCAAAGCGAGCCTTGAGCGGATCCATCAACTCGGTGCGGCCCTCGTAGACCACGCCAGCCAGATCCGAGATCCAGATGTTTTCAAGCGGCAGTCCCAGATCGACCAGCAGTTGCAGACAGGCGAGCGCAGCCGCGCCCGCGCCACTGCAGACGAGCTTGATATCGGTGATCTTTTTCCCGACCACCACCAGGCCATTCGACAGCGCCGCACCCACGACAATCGCAGTGCCGTGCTGGTCGTCGTGGAATACCGGAATCTTCATCCGGGCCCGCAGCTTTCGCTCGACCTCGAAGCAATCGGGCGCCTTGATATCCTCGAGATTGACGCCGCCGAAGGTCGGCTCGAGCGCCGCGATCACCTCGACCAGCTTGTCCACGTTAGTCTCGG
>CAZZKA010000355.1:0-3090 GCA_964654745.1 uncultured Bordetella sp.
CGTTACCGTTCGACTTGCATGTGTAAGGCATGCCGCCAGCGTTCAATCTGAGCCACGATCAAACTCTATGGTTCGATCTTGATGCCTCTTTCGAGGCTGCTCAAACGGAATTGACTTTCATTGGTGTGACCCAATGAATGATTTCCGTGTGAGCGTTGAGTTTTCTGAGGCTTCCGGAGCGGTCTCCCGCGCCGGTCGCTTTAGACGTTTCACCCAAACGCCCACACTTATCGGCTGTTGGTTTTTAAAGATCAACCACCAAAACCCCTCGACACCTGCCTTTGCAGGGGACGACAACATCAGAGCATCTGTAAGCCAGCTCTGAACGATCAGTCCGCGAGGAGCAAAGAAGCGAGACTATGACACGAACTTTAAGAGGTGTCAAACCGAAGGGGAATTCAACCCCTCCTTCCCTCCAGGGTGGCGAGTTATCTCTGCCACCGGGCTTCGACAAAACACGCGTCGAAGCGAACCCCGAAGTATGTCAGATCGCCCAATCCCCTACAAATCCCGCTCACCCGAGCGATCAAAGCCCTAAGAGCCGGGGGCGTCGCCGGGGCAGCACCGCCTGATCCTGTCGGACGGCACAGGCTGTAAGCGGGCCCGTAACGCCCCGCATTCGCGGGATTCAGCGGTGCTTGAAGCTCGGCTTTCTCTTTTCGACGAAGGCTGCCATGCCTTCCTTCTGATCCTCGGTCGCGAACAGCGAGTGAAAGAGACGCCGCTCCAGGAGCAAGCCCTCGGTAAGGGGTGACTCAAAGGCCCGGTTGATCGATTCCTTGGTCATCATGACCGACGGCAGCGAGTAGGAGGCGATCACGGTCGCTGCATCGATCGCCTCGGCAAGCAGCTTGTCAGCCGGAACCACCCTCGAGACCAGCCCTGCGCGCTCGGCCTCGGCGGCATCCATCATGCGGCCGGTGAGGCACAGGTCCATCGCTTTGGCTTTTGATACCGCGCGAGGCAGCCGCTGAGTGCCGCCTGCACCGGGGATGATCCCAAGCTTGATCTCGGGCTGACCAAAGCGGGCGGAGTCCGACGCAATCACGATATCGCACATCATCGCCAGCTCGCAGCCGCCGCCAAGTGCGAAACCCGCGACCGCTGCGATCACCGGCTTTCGCACCCTGCGCAGCGTTTCCCAATTGCGCGTGATGAAGTCGCGCCCGTGTGCTTCGGCGAAGGTCATCCTTGCCATGGCCCCGATGTCAGCGCCCGCCGCAAAGGCCTTATCGCTGCCTGTGATGACCATTGCCCCGATCGCAGGATCATCATCGAATGCAAGCAGCGCCGCGCCAAGTTCGTCCATGAGCTGATCGTTGAGCGCGTTGAGCGCTTTGGGCCGATTGAGCGTGATCAGTCCGACGCGATCGCGCGTCTCGACAAGAATCATTTCGTAAGTCATCACAAGTCTCCGAAAGGTTGCGCGCCGGCGGTGCCGAGGATCGCCCGTGACGCACGGGCGCTGCACGCTCACGCCAGCGCTCATCACCGAAACTGGCGGAAACGCCCGCTAGCAACCACCAGGCCGGACGGTAGTATCCTCTTCTCAAGCCGTCGCTTCCACCCTGGCGGCAGTTCCCTGGACCGGAGCCGACATGTCTGAATCCACCATCCTGTTTTCGATTGCCAACGGCATCGCTCGCATCACGCTCAACCGCCCGGACAAGCTGAACAGCTTCAACCGCGCCATGCATGCCGAACTCCGCGCGGCCATCGCGCAAGCCGCTGGTGACCCTGGCGTGCGCGCTGTCGTTCTGGGCGGGGCCGGCCGCGGCTTCTGCGCGGGCCAGGACCTTGCAGACCTCTCCTTCGAGCCCGGCAGCGCCACCGATCTCGGTCAGGTTGTCGACACGCTCTTCAACCCCCTCATCCGCAGCCTCCAGGCCCTCAAGAAGCCGGTGATCGCGCGCATCCAGGGCATCGCCGCCGGCGCTGGCGCCAACCTCGCGCTTGCCTGCGACCTGGTCATCGCCTCGCGCTCGGCGAGCTTTCTCCAGGCTTTCGTCAACATCGGCCTGCTGCCCGATTCGGGCGGCACTTTTTTCCTGCCGCATCGTATCGGCACGGCCCGTGCAATGGGTCTGGCAATGCTGGGTGAAAAGCTGCCCGCCGACAGAGCTGAGGCCTGGGGCCTGATCTGGAAATGCGTTGACGATGATCAACTCGATGCCGAGGTCGAAAAGCTGGCCGCGCGGCTTGCGGGCATGCCGACCATGGCGATCGCGGCGGCCAAACAGGCGATTCACGCCGCCCAGAACCAGACGCTCGACGCCTCGCTCGATCTGGAGCGGGATTTACAGGCCTCGCTCAGCGCAAGCCATGACTACCTCGAAGGAGTACAGGCATTTCTGCAAAAGCGTGCTCCTCAGTTCAAGGGCTGCTGAGGCGCTCGTCATGGATAGCCTGCACATCGCTCGAGAGTCGGCACGCATCATGTGGGACGAGGACCGCGCCTCGCGTCAAATCGGCATGCAGCTGCTCGAGGTCACGCCTGGGCGTGCGCGTCTTAGCCTGACCGTTCGCGAAGAGTTCACCAACGGCCACGGCATGTGTCATGGCGGCTACATCTTCATGCTCGCTGATTCGGCGTTCGCCTTTGCGTGTAACAGCCACAACCAGAGAGCAGTTGCCGCGAGCGCAGCCATCGACTTCATCGCGGCGGCCCAGCGCGGCGATACGCTCACCGCGGAGTGCATCGAACAATCACGCGGCGGGCGAAGCGGTCTGTACGACACCCGCGTCACCGATCAAAACGGCAGGCTGATCGCGCTCTTCCGAGGTCGCTCAGCCACGATCAAAGGAACATTCATCGAGGAGGTCAAGCCATGAGTGCCGGACCGAGAGCAGCGCTTTCGGCGGGAGGGTTGCCGCTCGACCCCATCGAAAAGGCCAGCGTCGATGAGCTGCGGGCGCTGCAGCTCTCGCGGCTCCAATCGCAGCTGCGACTTGCCTGGGACAAGGTTCCCCATTACCGTAGGAAATTCGAGGCCGCAGGGGTACACCCCGACGATGTCAGGTCACTTTCCGACCTCTCGCGCTTTCCCTTCACCACCAAGGCCGACCTGCGCGACACCTATCCCTTCGGAA
>CAZZKA010000356.1:0-3090 GCA_964654745.1 uncultured Bordetella sp.
GTTCGGACAGCGGCCGTACCTTCTGCCTCGGTCAGCCCACGTCGCGGGCAAGCGCAATCATGGCCGCGCTCGAGGACGCTTTTTCGAGCGGCCTGCAGGCGCTTCGGCCCGGGTGTCTGATGAGTGACGTCCACGCCCTGGCCACGGCGGCGATGCGGCGCGCCGGCTTTGAAACGTTCAGCCGCGGCCACTGGGGGCATAGCCTCGGCCACGATACGTTCTGTGAAGTGCCGCCCTTCATCGCCGCGCAAGCGCATATTCCGATTGAGGCAGGTATGGTCCTCGCGTTTGAGACGCCAGCGTACATCGATGGCGAAGGCGGCTTCATCATCGAGGATCAGTTCGTGATTACCGAATCGGGGCCGGTCGCCGCGTGGGGCTTGCCCCGCCCGCTGCGGGTTCTGTCTTGATACAAGCAAAGGAAACAGCGCCATGAAGATCGGGAAAAGTCTGTTCTGCCTTGCCCTGGCGTCGGTTCAATGGATGCTGTCGGGCGAAGCCTTAGCGCAGTCGGGGTGGCCCTCGAGGCCGCTACGACTGCTTGTCCCGCTTGCCGCAGGCAGTACCGCCGACATCATCTCCCGTGCGGTCGGTACCGAGTTGTCGCGCACGCTGGGCCAGCCGGTTGTGGTGGAAAACAAACCGGGCGCCGGAGGCACCATCGCCATGGCTGAGGTCGCCCGTTCCACTCCGGACGGTTACACGATCAGTTTTGCCTCGCAGGGAACCCTGGTCTTCAATCAGGCTCTGTACGACAAACCTGGCTACGACTCGGTCAAAGACTTCGCCACAATACGATTCGTTGGAGGAGTCTCCAATGTCATGATCGTTCCACCCAACGCGCTGGCGGCCCGCCCGGCAGACGTGGTCGCCCAGGCCAGGGCAAAACCCGGGACTCTGACATTTTCCTCCGGCGGCAGCGGCACCAGCCATCATCTGTCTGGCGTACTGTTTGGCCGAATGACCAGTACTGAACTGATCCATGTGCCCTACAAAGGTGCGCCCCAGGGCATTCTTGCCGTGATGTCAGGCGAGGTCAGCATGGGTTTCTTCAACACGCCGACTGTCATCAGCCAGATCCGCGACGGAAAACTCAAGGCGCTCGCTGTCACAAGTCTGGCGCGATCGCCACTCCTGCCCGATGTTCCGACGCTCGACGAGCTCGGCGTCAAGGGCTACGAAGTCAACACCTGGTTTGGGTTTATTTCCCGGGCGGGGACTCCGGCGGAAATCGTCAGCCGGCTGCATGCCGAGATCGGCAAAGTGCTCGACGATCCTGCTCTCAGGAGTCGCCTCGCGCAACAGGGCTTCGAACTCGCTCCGGCGATATCGCCCGAGCAGTTCAGCAAAATCGTGGCCGATGACCTCACCAAGTGGGTGCCGCTCGTCAAACAATCTGGCGCCAGGGTCGACTGATTACCATATCGGGGCTGCAGCGATGCATGCAGCCTTGATTCGGGTCCTGATCAGAGCCCGACCGACTCCTTCACGAGCGCACCCAACTCGCGCCGCAAACGCGCGCGCACGGGCGCAAGCGCCGGCGCACGATTGAGGTTTTTGAGTTCCCACGGATCCTTCTCGAGGTCGTAGAGTTCGTCAAGTTCGCCGTCCTGGCCGCGATTCACCCAGTGAATGTACTTGTAGCGGTCGGTTCGGATCGCCTTGTAGGTCATGCCCACCAGCCAGGGCATGGCGTTTTCAGCCCAATATTCGACCAGCAGAGAGCGGCGCAGACGGGCTCGTGCCGACGCAAACATGGGTGTAAGCGAACGTCCCTGGATCTGCGGACCGGGTTTGCCGCCAGCAAGTTCGATGAGAGTCGGCGCGATGTCCTGACAGATCACCAGCCCGTCGCGAACGGAGCCTGCCCGGATTGCGCGGGGATAGCGCACGGCAAACGGCGAGCGGATACCATCCTCATAGGCAAACCGGCGTTCGGGTCCCAAACCGTGTTCACCGAAAAAGTAACCGTTGTCGCCGAGAAAAACGATACACGTGTTGTCGAGCTGGCCGCGTGCCTCAAGCGCGCGCAATATTGCCCCAACACCCTCGTCCACAGCGGCCATCATCTGCGCGCGCAGCCGAATCTCCTTCTGTGTACCGGAATGCACAGCCCTGAGGATCTGCCGGGAAACCTTCTGTTCGCGAAGAGAAAAACACTCCGCCCACGCAGGTTTGCTTCGAACCACCTCCTGCGCGCTCAGCATGTTCGGAGAGCGCGGGAACGTCTCGCGCAGGTAGAGGCCTTTGTGGCGCTCGGCCACAACATATCCGCCCTGCGCGGAAATTTTCAACGACCCGTCGGCTGCCTGCTCCGCGTCGGGATGCACCGCCTTGTGCGCGAAAAATAGCGAGAACGGCTGTTTGTGCGGCCTGTCGACGAAATCGAGCGCAAGCTCGTTCATGATGTCAGTGATGTAGCCCTTGTGTTGGCGGTATCGACCGTTGTGGTTGAGGACCGGATCCATGAGCCGCCCGTGACCGTCATAGCTCACCCAGCGGTCATAGCCTGGCCGCGGACGACCGTCATTGCCCATGTGCCACTTGCCGACATGGGCGGTCTGATAGCCAAGGCGCTGTAAAGCCAGATGGTAGTTGGGCAGGCGATGACTCATCGCGTCGCGCGCAACATTGTCGATGATGCCGTGGCGGCTGGCGTATTGCCCGCTCAGGATCGATGCCCGGTTGGGCGAGCAGATCGGAGTGGTATGGAATGCCCGGGTGAAGCGCGCCCCCTCGTGGGCGATGCGATCGATGTGGGGAGTTTTCATGTAGGGATGGCCGCCGGCACCGTATTCGTCATGGCGCAGGTCGTCGATCAGAATCACGATGAAGTTTGGGCGGGCAGCGTTTGAGGGCAAGTTGGTCTCCAGGTCCAGGGCAGGGAAAACACCGGTGCGGCCATGCGGCGCGAGGCAGTCAATGGCACCATACACAATGTTCGTGTTTCACGCTTGCCGCCTGATCCGTCTTTGACAAACGACGCGCTTACCCTTACCGCTCGCAATCAGTCATGTCAGTCACCACGATCCACACCATTGAAGCGCTTCGCCACCGCCTCGCCGGGGAGAGTCGGGTTGCTTTTGTCCC
>CAZZKA010000357.1:0-3067 GCA_964654745.1 uncultured Bordetella sp.
GGAAAATTCGGTGAGTCCCATGCCGAGTAACAGCCGAGTCGCCTGCCAGTCGCCGGCCATTTCCCCGCAGACCGAAACCGGTCGGCCCGCTTCGCGGCCCGCAGCAATCGTCATCGCGACAAGCTGCAGCACCGCCGGATGGAAAGGGTCGTAGAGGGCGGCAACTTCGTGATCTGCGCGGTCGATCGCGAGCGCATATTGCACGAGGTCGTTGGTACCGATCGATAGAAAATCGAGTCGCCGGGCGAAGTAGCTCGCGCAAAGCGCGGCTGCGGGAACCTCGATCATCGCTCCTATCGGCAATGGCGCATCGGCCGGCTCGCCCCCATCGCGCAACTGCGCGCGTGCCTTGGCCACTTGCACAAGGATGGCGTCGACCTCGTGGTGGTGCGCGACCATGGGAACGAGCAGACGAACTGGGCCGCAGGCGGCCGCACGCAGAATCGCGCGCAGTTGCACCGCGAAAACCTGCGGCTGGGCGAGACTGTAGCGGATCGCCCGCCGCCCCAGCGCCGGGTTGGGCGCGACCGCAGGACCGGCGCCAAGCGCGGGGTCGAGGGTTTTATCCGCACCGATGTCTATCGAGCGAATGGTCACCGGGCGGCCGCCCATGGCCTCCACAACCGTCCGGTACGCCTCGAACTGTTCGTCTTCTCCGGGCAGGTCGGTACGATTCATGAACAGGAACTCGGACCTAAAAAGCCCGACCCCGGCCGCATTGCTAAGGGACGCCTCAGCAGCCTCTTCCGGCCGGTCGATATTGAGGTGCAGTGCGATTGCCACTCCGTCGCGCGTTCGCGAAGCCACCCCGGCTAGCGCGCGCAGCTTGACCTGCTCGCGCTCGCCCTCCCGTTGACGCGCCCGGTAGTCCTCGAGGACCGACTCATCGGGCGCGACGATCAGCACGCCCGCTTCGCCGTCAAGGATGAGCCAATCGTCATCATGCACGCGGGCATGGGCGCAACCCAAACCAAGCACCGCGGGAACATTCATACTGCGCGCAAGGATCGCGGCGTGCGAGGTCGCTCCACCCAGATCGATTGCGAATCCCAGCGCCGCGCGCAGCGAAAGCATGTCAGCCGGCGAGATATCGGCCGCGACAAATATTGCGGGTTCCTCCGAAGCGCGCGCTGGCGCGCTCAGACCCGAGAGCGCACGGAGCACGCGCTCGGCAACCTGCTCGACATCGCGGCCTCGCTCGCGCAGATAAGGATCGGTAAGCTCTTCAAATTGCACCGCAAGCTGTCCAGCCTGCGCCGACATCGCCCATTCCGCGTTCCATCGATGTTCGGCGATCGCCCCGTACGCTGCACCGCTCAACGCTGGGTCATCAAGGATCATGGCATGCACCTCGAGGAGCGCCGCGGCTTCTGCCGGCGCCCCTGCGGGCAACCCGCGGGCGAGCGACTGCAGTTCCTGCCGCACCTGATCGACTGCCTGCGACAGCCGCGCCTGTTCGGCGCTCACCGCCTGCGCATCAATCCGCGTGCGCGGCACATCGCGGCTTGCGCTTGCAAGCACGCGCGCGCGGCCAATGACGATGCCGCCGCCGATGCCGGTGCCATGCAGGCTGAACACGGTTCAGTGCTCCTCGCCGAAACCTGACGCAATGAGCTCGACAATCGCAGCGATCGCCTGATCGGCATCGGGTCCTTCGGCCTCAACCGTAAGCGTACTGCCCCGCGCAGCGGCAAGCATCATCACCCCCATAATGCTCTTGGCGTTGACCCGGCGGTTGTTTCGCGACAACCATACCTCCGCGCGAAACCTGCCGGCTGTCGCGGTGAGCTTTGCCGAGGGCCGCGCATGCAGCCCGAGCCGGTTGACGACAACGACCTCAGCGCTCGGCACCGGGCCTCCCGTTCGTGGGCTCCTGCCCCGCAGACACGGGGCGGGAGGCGACGTCGACGCCGACCTCCTGGATTGCCCGCTGACCGGAATCGATCAGCATCTGCACCAGGTCGGTGAGCGGCTCGCGTCGGTGGCTGAGCGCCTTGATGAGAAGCGGCAGGTTGACGCCTGCCACTACCGCGACGCGTCCGGCATCGGCGAGTTGAACCGCGATACGCGAGGGCGTCGCGCCATAGACATCGGTAAGAACCAGCGCGCCCGTGCCATCATTGATCCGCGCCAGCAGCTCGCGCGCCGCCTGCAACGCCGCCTGCGGATCCTCGTCCGGGATGACATCGAGTGCGGCCAGCTGCACGGGCAGGCGGCCGAAAATGTGCCGGGTGCAGTTGAGTAGCGCCGTGCCCAGCGGCTCGTGCGAGACCAACAGGATGCCAATCATGACCGGGCTTACTCAGGACTGCGCCGGCGCGCCACGCGGCGCGCTTGCCGAACGCTCCAGCGCGTCAAGAAACATCGCTGCCACATCGAAACCGGTTTGGGCAGTGATTTCGCGAAAACAGGTCGGGCTCGTGACATTGATCTCGGTCAGGCAGTCACCGATCACATCAAGACCCACCAGCAACAGCCCGCGGGCAGCAAGGATCGGTGCGAGCGCTTCGCCGATTTCACGGTCGCGCTCAGATAGCGGGCGGGCTACCCCGCGGCCGCCGGCGGCGAGGTTGCCGCGGAACTCGCCGGATTGCGGGATCCGCGCGAGCGCGTAGGGCACCACGACACCACCAATCAACAGGACGCGCTTGTCGCCCTCGCTGATCCGCGGCAGAAAACGCTGCGCCATCACGGTTCGCTCGCCGAACCGGTTCATCGTTTCGATGATGACTGAGAGGTTCGGATCGTCGGCGCGCGCACGAAAAACCGACATGCCCCCCATGCCATCCAGGAGCTTGAAGACCGTATCGCCGTGTTCGGCCACAAAGGCGCGCAGATCCTCGGCACGGCGCGTCACGATGGTCGGCGCGGTGAACTGCGGATATTGCAGGATCGCGAGCTTTTCGTTGTGGTCGCGAACCGCGCGGGGATCGTTAAAGACACGCGCGCCCTCGCGCACCGTCTGCCCGGGGCGCCAGGTCGCCGTGACGTACTCCCTGTCAAAGGGCGGGGGCTTGCGCATGAGCACCGCATCGAACTGCGACAGCAATGCGTCCGCCTGTGCGTC
>CAZZKA010000358.1:0-3029 GCA_964654745.1 uncultured Bordetella sp.
GTCGATCACATCGCCAAGCCGGCGCAATTCGCCGACACCGTTCGCCAGCGCGCGCAGGCGCTCGCAGCCGGAAGCGACCGCTCCGAGGCGGCACGCGGCATCACCCTCACGCCGATTTCGCGTAGCATCGAAGCTGACCGCCTGGTCTATCCCCATGTCACAGTCGATATCGACCGTGCGCGCCGCACCGCGACTTTCACCATTCACTCCCCCCTCGGCGAGCCACTCACCGATCTGAAGGCGATCGAGGCTGCCGGCGCCGCCTGGGCGCCGCTTGCCCTCGCCCGCGAGCTCGATGACGCCATCCTGTCGATGCGCACCAACGAACTCGACATCGGCACCTGGCTGATTCGTACCGCGGGCCGCGCTGAAGATGTGCTCGCGATGGACAAGCTTCTAGTCGAGGGCCGCAGCCACTGGCTGGTTCGCGAGACGGCATCGCTGCTGCGCCGCACCTTCAGCCGTCTCGACGTATCCTCGCGCAGTCTCTTTGCGATGATCGAGCCGGGCTCCTGTTTTGTGGGCAGCTTCCTTGAGCTCGCATTGGCCTGCGACCGCAGCTATCAACTTGCCCTGCCCGATGATCCCGCGCGGGCCCCGCTGATCGCGGTGAGCGATGCCAACTTTGGCCTCTTCCCTATGGTCACCGGGCAAAGCCGGCTCGAGCGCCGGTTTTACGGCGAGCAGGATGCAATCGAGGCAGTGCGGTCCCGCGCCGGGCAGCAACTCGACGCGACAGCCGCGCTCGAACTGGGCCTCATCACCAGCGCCCCGGATGACATCGACTGGGCCGACGAAGTTCGCCTGGCGGTCGAAGAGCGCGTGGCGATGAGCCCCGATGCGCTCACCGGACTCGAGGCCAATCTGCGCTTTAACGGTCCCGAGACCATGCTCACCCGGGTCTTTGGCCGTCTGACAGCCTGGCAGAACTGGATCTTCCAGCGTCCCAATGCCGTGGGCGAAAAAGGCGCGCTCAAGGTCTATGGCAAGGGCGACCGCGCGGCCTTCGACTGGAATCGGGTCTGAACCTGTCCCCAACACCCTTCACGCTTTCATTCATTTCACACCGGAGCCGTCCATGTCGACGATCAACTACAGCGACAAGATCCCCAACAACGTCAACCTGAGCGAGGACCGCACCCTGCAGCGCGCACTTGAGCAGTGGCAGCCTAACTATCTTTCCTGGTGGAACGATATGGGTCCTGACGGCAGCCAGGACTTCGACGTCTATCTGCGCACTGCGGTGAGCGTCGACCCGCAGGGCTGGGCCCAGTTCGGTCATGTGAAGATGCCCGACTATCGCTGGGGTATTTTTCTCAATCCCGCCGAAGCCGGCCGCAAGATACATTTCGGCGATCATATCGGACAGGACGCCTGGCAGGACGTCCCAGGCGAGCACCGCGCCAACCTGCGCCGCATCATCGTCACGCAGGGCGACACCGAGCCCGCCTCGGTCGAGCAGCAGCGCCATCTGGGCCTCACCGCGCCCAGCCAATATGACCTGCGCAATCTCTTTCAGGTCAATGTCGAGGAAGGCCGGCACCTGTGGGCCATGGTCTATCTGCTGCACAAATACTTCGGCCGTGATGGCCGCGAGGAAGGCGAAGCGCTGCTCGAGCGCCGCAGTGGTCAGACCGACAACCCGCGCATCCTGCAGGCTTTCAACGAGCCCACGCCGGACTGGCTGTCGTTCTTCATGTTCACCTACTTCACTGACCGCGACGGCAAGTTCCAGCTCTGCGCGCTCGCAGAGAGCGCCTTTGATCCGCTCGCCCGCACCACCCGCTTCATGCTCACCGAAGAAGCCCACCACATGTTTGTCGGCGAATCGGGCGTCTCGCGCATCATCCAGCGCACCTGCCAGATGATGAACGAACTCAAGACCGATGATCCCAAGAAACTTCGCGAGGCGGGCGTGATCGATCTGCCGACGCTTCAGCGCTACCTCAATTTCCACTTCAGCGTCACCATTGACCTGTTCGGTGCCGACGAGTCAAGCAACGCTGCCACCTTCTATTCGAGTGGCCTCAAGGGTCGCTACGAAGAGGGCAAGCGCACCGACGATCACCAGTTGCGCGGGCTGTCCTACAAGGTTCTGAGCGTACAGAACGGCGATCTCGTCGAGCGCGAAGTGCCGATGCTCAATGCGCTCAATGAAGTGCTGCGCGATGACTACATCCGCGACAGCATTGGCGGCATCGATCGCTGGAACCGGGTCATTGAGAAGGCGGGCATCCCGTTTCGTCTCAAGGCGCCGCACAAAGCGTTCCACCGCAACATCGGCGCGCTCTCTGGCGCCAAGGTCTCACCGGACGGTCGCGTGGTGTCCGAGGCCGAGTGGTCGGCCAACCTCGATCATTGGCTGCCGACCGCGGGCGATCGCGCCTTTGTGGCAAGCTTGATGGGCCGCGTGGCCGAGCCTGGCAAATTTGCCAACTGGATTGCACCGCCGGCAGTGGGCATCAATCGTCAGCCGGTCAACTTCGAGTACGTGCGTTTCAACTGAAGCCGACCGATAGCCACCAAGGGTAAGGAGCTCAGCATGGGTATGAATGACGCACAGGCGATCCGCCAGCATCTGATCGATCCTGAGATCTGCATTCGCTGCAATACCTGCGAGGCCACCTGCCCGGTTGGCGCCATCACGCACGATTCGCGCAACTATGTCGTCGATGCAGAAAAATGCAACCTCTGCATGGCGTGCGTGCCGCCCTGCCCCACCGGCTCGATCGACAACTGGCGCGTGGTTTCCAAGGCTCGGGCCTACTCTCTTGAAGAACAACTCGGCTGGGATACCCTGCCCGAGGAATTGAGCCCCGAACAGCTCGCCGAGCAGGGCATCAGCGATCCCGCCGAATCCGCCGTATTGACGGAGGCTGACGCAGCGTCGGGCGCTGCGATGTCCTCGGCCCAGGCGAGCGAGACAGCCTTCAACAGCGGCGCATTCGGAGCGACGCTGCCTCCCTGGTCGGCCGCGCACCCTTTCACCAATCTCTACGGACCCAAAGCCGCTGAGAAGCGCGTGACGG
>CAZZKA010000359.1:0-3022 GCA_964654745.1 uncultured Bordetella sp.
CTTTCCCGGGCGCAGAGCTTGGCGCACGCGCAGCGCGCCCGCTTTTCGTGCCGCATCTCATCACGGGTACGCTCGCCTACGGCGTACTGGCGCTCGCTGCCCTGCATGCCGGGCTCATGGCGGCAGCCGAGCGCGCGCTGCACACCGGTTCCGACAACCGGCGCCCCTGGCTCGTCCGGATGTTGGACGATCTGCCACCGCTGCTCGCCCTCGAGAGGATTTTGTTTCGCCTGATCGGGGCAGGGTTTTTCTTTCTGACCCTCACCGCAGTAAGCGGTGTGTTTTTTTCCGAGCAGGTGTTCGGCAAGCCCCTGACCTTTGATCACAAGACAATCTTCACGCTTGTGTCCTGGGTAGTATTCGGCGTTCTGCTGCTCGGGCGCCGCTACAAGGGCTGGCGCGGCAAAACCGCGCTCCGGCTGACCTTCGGGGGCTTCGGGCTGCTGCTTCTTGCCTACGTGGGCAGCCGCTTTGTTCTTGAAGTGATTCTGCGCCGGGGCTGATGGGAAAGCTGACCTTCTGGCTACTGCTGGCGGGCCTCCTTTGGCTCGGCTGGACGCTTTGGCGCGTCGGAAAACGCCGCGCCGACGCAGCGCGCAAGGAACAAGCCGACCCTCCGGCTGCGTCCCCAGCCACGAAAGACAGCCGCGCCGAGGCCGAACCGATGGTGAGCTGCGCACTCTGCAAGGTCTACCTGCCGCGGGGCGACGCGGTGGCTGACTCCGAGCGCTATTTCTGTAGCACCGCTCATCGCGACGCCACCGGCCGCAGTCCGGGCAGGTAATCGGGCAATGCCGGTCCGTGTCGCTCGACGCCCGCTTCAATGGTCGGCCGACGAGCCCGGCTGGATTGAGGGATGCAGGCGGCTGCCGTCGCCCAATTTTAACGAGCGCCCGACCGCCGCCAATGTGGACACGCTCATCCTCCACTACATCAGCCTGCCGCCGGGTGTTTTTAGGGGCGACGCGGTGGACCGTCTGTTCCTGAACCGGCTCGGCGCGGCGCGCGAACCCTGGGCCGTCGAACTGCGCGACCTGCAGGTATCGGCGCATTTTCTGATCCGCCGGCGGGGGCAGACGACGCAATATGTTTCCACCGACCGGCGCGCCTGGCATGCCGGCCCTTCGCGACTCCTCGGCCGCGAGCGATGCAACGACTTTTCGATCGGTATCGAACTCGAGGGCGACGGCGAGCATGCCTTCACCGGATCGCAATATCTTGAACTTGACCGGCTCACTGCGTTTCTGCGTAGCCGCCACAAGCTTACATTCGTGGCTGGCCACAGCGACATCGCCCCTGGCAGGAAGTTTGACCCGGGACCCATGTTCGATTGGGCTCGCGTTCTTTCAGGGCCCGGATTTACGGGGCTTCGCAGGCCTTTTTGATCGCGCGAGCGCTTCAGACCGAAGTCTCGTTCGGACGGCACAAGGATCAAGAGCTTTGCCGAAAAAGGATGCACGCAAACGCTCGTGATCACGGGGTCCTCGGCGGGACGGCAAGCGATGGTGCGGCATGGGACACGGTGGCGCATCGACGCAACAAAATGATTGATGACAAAACTTGATCCCGCGGGTCTCGACCACTAGAATTAGCCTCAACGGTCATCCCAGCCCCCATATCTAGTGCCTGCGGCCTGAGACGCGATGAGTCAATATCGTCTCGGTTTGCCGCAGTGTCTGCTGATTCCGGTTGTCGATAGGCCCCCGCCGGATCGGATCGGCAACGCTTGAATATTCGTCACAGGGTCGCGCTGCCACCGCGCCCGAAGCCTACAAGGAGACTGGCATGCAGAGAGTCGCTGAGCGCGCAAGACCGGAGCCACAGGCCGCGCATGGAGCACCCGTGCCGTCCGAGATGACTGCGGGCGCAGCGACGCCGGGCTTTCTCGCAGACTTCAAGGTGATCCGCCGCAACGGTTCAGTCGTCGCCTTCGAGCCGGTAAAGATTTCGGTGGCCATGACCAAAGCCTTCCTCGCGGTGAACGGCGGGCAGAGCGCTGCCTCGGCGCGGGTCCGCGAGCTTGTCGACCGCCTGACCGGAGCCGTCGTCACCGCGCTCACCCGCGGTAAGGCGGGCGGCGCTACCTTCCATATAGAAGACGTTCAGGACCATGTCGAGCTCGCGCTCATGCGCTTTGGCGAACACGAGGTGGCGCGGGCCTATGTCCTGTACCGCGAGCGCCGCGCCCAGGAGCGGGCTGCGGATCGCGCGGAGCGCGATGCCAAGACCCAGTCGGCGCTTCACGTCGTTGACGGCGGCGCGAGGCGCCCGCTCGACGTGGCGGCGCTGCGCCAGCTGATCGATTCGGCCTGCGTCGGACTCGGCGAATTCGTGAGCGTCGATACCGTCCTTGAGGAAACCGTACGTAACCTGTACGACGGTGTCCCCCTCGAAGAGGTCTACAAGTCCGCGATTCTTTCAGCGCGCGCGCTGATCGAAAAGGATCCCGCCTACAGCCAGGTTACCGCGCGGCTGCTGCTGCACACCATGCGGCGAGAGGCGCTCGGCGAGGAGGTTTCCCAGTCCGACATGGCGACCCGCTATGCCGAATACTTCCCGGGCTTCATCAAGCGAGGCGTAGAGGCGGGTCTGATCGACGACAAGATGCTCCAGTTCGACCTGCGTCGCCTCGGTGGCGCCCTCGCCTCGGAGCGCGACCTGCAGTTCACCTACCTCGGCCTGCAGACCCTCTACGATCGCTACTTCCTCCACGTCGACGAACAGCGGATCGAGCTGCCCCAGGCTTTCTTCATGCGTGTCGCCATGGGCCTGGCGCTCAACGAGATCGACCGCGAGGCGCGCGCCATAGAGTTCTATCAGCTGCTCTCCACGTTTGATTTCATGAGCTCGACGCCGACGTTATTCAATTCCGGCACCCAGCGCTCGCAACTGTCCTCCTGCTACCTCACGACCGTCTCGGATGATTTGGACGGCATCTACGAGGCGATCAAGGAAAACGCCCTGCTCGCCAAATATGCGGGCGGGCTCGGTAATGACTGGACCCCTGTGCGTGCGTTGGGCA
>CAZZKA010000360.1:0-3021 GCA_964654745.1 uncultured Bordetella sp.
CGCACGAGCACAGCCATTCGCACGAGCACAGCCATTCGCACGAGCACAGCCATTCCCACGGCGAGCCGGTTCCGGTGAAGATCGCGGTCAAGCCCCGCGCCCATGTCCACAAGGTGAAGTCGCGCCGGGTACCCGAGTCTGCGGTATACGTCCTCGAGAAAATGGCGCACGGGTACAAACGTTTGGGACGGGCGGCGGGCGCTGGTTTCTACGACTATCCCGAGGGCGAACCCAAGGCGCTATGGAGCGGTCTCAAGGTATTTGCCCGAGGTGCCAAAGCGCAACCAAGCCCCGAAGACATCCGCGACCGCCTGCTCTACGCCCAGGCGCTTGAAACCCTGCGCTGCATGGACGAGGGCGTGTTGGAATCGGTGCGCGATGCCAACATCGGTGCCATCCTGGGCTGGGGCTTTCCAGCGTGGACTGGGGGAACCCTCCAGTTCATCAACCATGTCGGTATCCAGCGGTTCACCGAGCGTGCAGCCGAACTAGCCAGCCGCTACGGCGAGCGCTTCAACCCGCCGGCATCGCTCCATGCGCGCGCCAGGGACGGTCGCCCCCTTTGAACCGCGAAATGTTGCGCGTTGTCCACCTGCCTGATCTTGCCCAAGAGGCGGGCATCTCAGGAGCGTTCGGCTACGCCTGGGAGTAAGCCGCATGGCACGACCGATCCAGCAATTGCACGACTGGCGCGAACCCGCCCCGCTCAGACCCGCAGCAACGATTCTGCTGCTGCGAGATACGGACCAGGGTCTGCAGGTGTTGATGACTCGCAGATCCCATACGGCCAGCTTCGCTCCAGGCGCATACGTCTTCCCGGGCGGGGCGCTTGATGCAACCGATGGCTCAGAGCGGGCGCGCGCGCTGTCTCGCTCACGGGGTGATCAGGTCGCAGAGATCGCGGGATTTGCCACGGCGGCCGCTCGCGAAGCCTTCGAGGAATTAGGGATCTTGCTCGCCTGCGACGCACAAGGCGCTCCCATAGCCGGACGGCTCACCGCTGAACTCGATCGCAGTCATGACGGCGATCTGTTCGGTCAACTCGAAGCCCGCAACTGGCGCCTTTCGATCGATCATATCTGGTGGTTCAGTCACTGGATCGCTGACCGCGATCTGCCCAAACGATTCGACGCCCGCTTTTTCATTGCACGTATGCCCGACGACCAGACGCCCCATGCGGACAACGGCGAACAATTCGAACCCACCTGGGTGACGCCCGCCGATGGCCTGGCCCGCCACGAACGCGGCGATTTCGAAATGATTTTTCCGACCATCCGCACGCTCAGACAGCTCACCCGGTTCGGTTCAGTCGCACACGCGATCGATCATTGCAGAAACCAGACGTCGGTCTGGACGAGCAACCCGCGCGCGGGGATGCTGAAGGGCCGGATCGAACGATTCTGCGAGGATGAGCCCCCCTATGGCGAGCTCGAGCTGGTCATCCCCGATGGCAGACCCCTGCATACCCTCGACTGGCAGCACGAGAGGCCCGTACAACTGCTCAAAAATCTCTGGCGGTTGACGGCGCCTAATCCTGGCCGCATGACCGGACCCGGGACGAACACTTACATCATCGGTAGCCCGCGCGGCTACATCGTTGTCGACCCTGGGCCGGCTGACTTCGCCCATGTCTCGCGGATCCACGCCATGGTTGGCAAGGCACTGCAGGCGATCGTCTGCACCCATGCCCACTCCGATCATGTGCCGGGCTCCGCCATCCTCAAGTCGCTCACCGGCGCGCCGGTCCTTGGCCGCCCGACCGGCCCCGACTTCAACCCGGCTTTGAAGTGGGTTCCGGAGCGCACACTGCACGATGGTGATCGCTTGCGGGTAGGCGACACGACACTACGCATCATCCACACAC
Source organism: uncultured Bordetella sp. (assembly GCA_964654745.1). Classification (GTDB taxonomy): domain Bacteria; phylum Pseudomonadota; class Gammaproteobacteria; order Burkholderiales; family Burkholderiaceae_E; genus SYIM01. Next base: position 1,865 of record CAZZKA010000360.1, read on the forward strand.
CCGGCCACACCGAACATCACCTTTGCCTGCTCATGGAAGAGGACGAATTGCTGATCTCCGGCGATCACATCCTCAACGGATCGACAACGGTGATTACCCCGCCCGATGGCAATATGCGTGATTACCTGGCATCACTTGAACGTCTCAAGGCCGAGCCTTTCACCGTGATCCTGCCCGCGCACGGACATGTCCTGGGTCGGGCGAAATATGAAGTAGACCGGCTAATCAGCCATCGCTTGATGCGCGAGAACAAGGTGATCGGCGCTCTCTACGCTTATCCGAATGGCACGCTCGACGACCTGGTGCAGATCGCCTACGACGACACGCCAAAGGTCTTGTGGCCTGTAGCAAAAAACTCCTTGCTCGCCCATCTGCTCAAGCTGCGCGAGGAAGGGCGCGCAGACCACGTCGCCAATGAGCGCTGGTACCCGCGCGACTGAACGGGCCGGCTTCAAAAACGGCAAGCGCGCCCCGGAGGCGCGCTCGCAGATACCGACTGAGCCTGAGCCGTACTCACGTACGGCCTCAAGCTCACCGCTAATCAGCCTGCAGGCTGCTGCGGGGCTGCGGCGGCAGCGTCGTCGGCCGCAGCCGCTTTCATGGAAAGACGCAGGCGCCCCTTGTCATCTGCCTCGATCACCTTGACACGCACGACCTGACCTTCTTTCACGTAGTCGGAAACCTGGTTGACCCGCTCATTAGCGATCTGCGAGACGTGGAGCAAACCATCGCGACCCGGCATGACCTGAACGATCGCACCGAAATCGAGGATCTTGAGGACCGTACCCTCGTAGATGCGCCCGATCTCGACCTCGGCGGTCAGGTCTTCGATCATCTTTCGGGCCCGGGCCGCTGCGGCACCGTCCACCGCAGCGATGGTGATCGAGCCGTCATCCTGGATGTCGATCTGCGTACCGGTGGTCTCGGTGATCTGGCGGATCGTCGCACCGCCCTTGCCGATCACATCGCGAATCCGCTCGGGATTGATCTTCATCTGGTACATACGCGGCGCGAAGTCCGACAGTTCGGTGCGAGCCCCTCCCATCGCCTCGCGCATTTTGCCGAGGATATGCAGCCGACCCTCACGCGCCTGCGCAAGCGCCACCTGCATGATCTCTTTGGTAATGCCCTGGATCTTGATGTCCATCTGCAGCGCG
>CAZZKA010000361.1:0-3003 GCA_964654745.1 uncultured Bordetella sp.
TATTTTGCGGATAGCGGCGCGCGATGCCCACCCACGGGTCGTCACCGAGCTGCTTGACGCCCAGAGAGACGCGGTTCTTTTCCTGGTCGAACTTAAGCACCTTGGCGGTGATCTCCTGACCGACCTGAAGCACTTCCGACGGGTGGCGCACGCGACGCCAGGCCATGTCGGTGATGTGGAGCAGGCCATCGATACCACCAAGATCGATAAACGCGCCGTAATCGGTAATGTTCTTCACAGTCCCGGTGACGATTGCGCCCTCGTGCAGCAGCTCGAGCAGCTTGGCGCGCTCTTCGCCCTGGGTGAGTTCGAGGATGGCGCGACGTGACAGCACGACGTTGTTGCGCTTGCGATCAAGTTTGATCACCTTGAAATCAAGCGTCTTGCCCTCGTAGGGCGTCGTATCCTTGACGGGGCGGGTATCGATGAGCGAACCGGGCAGGAAAGCACGGATACCGTTGGTCATGACGGTGAGGCCGCCCTTGACCTTGCCGGTGATGGTGCCCGTCACGGGTTCGCCGGTGTCGAGCGCCTTTTCAAGGTTGATCCAGGCGGCAAGACGCTTGGCACGGTCACGCGACAGCCGTGTCTCGCCGTACCCGTCCTCGAGCGAATCGATCGCAACCGATACGAAATCGCCCTCGGAGACATCGACCTGGCCGCGGTCGTCATGAAATTCTTCGATTGGGATGAAACTTTCCGACTTGAGCCCTGCGTTGACAACGACATAGTTGTGGTCAATGCGCACCACTTCGGCGGTGATGACCTCGCCCTGGCGCATTTCCTGGCGCTTGAGCGATTCTTCGAACAGGGCGGCAAAACTTTCGGTTGTAGACAAAGTGATTTCCAGTGCGATGAAACACGCCGAACGGCCGATACTGGAAACGGTCAACGGAGATCCGATGACGACGATTCCCCGCCGCAACCGAAAGACCCGGTGCGGCAGACGACGGCAACCCAGCGGAGTTGACGACCGGTCGCGGTAAGGCGACCCCCAAGACGGCTGCCGCCAGGGCAGCCTCGCTTCAGCCGCCCCGGAGAAACTCTCCTCCGGGTCAGCCGCCCCCGAGCGCTCGAAGAACGCACGGAGTCAAGCCGCACCTCGCGGCGCGGATCCAGCCAGCGCGGCCCAACGATCCAGAACCTCCCTCACTGTCTGCTCGACGGTAAGCTCGGACGAATCGATCAGGACCGCGTCCTGCGGCGCGACAAGCGGTGCCTGAGATCGGGTTCGATCCCTTTCGTCACGCGCCTGAAGATCCCGCAAAAGACTGTCGAATTTAGCAGAAATTCCCTTTTCCTTCAACTGCTTAAGGCGTCGCTCCGCGCGCGCTTCGGCGCTCGCCGTCAGAAAGACCTTGAGCGCGGCATCCGGAAAGACCACGCTCCCCATATCCCGCCCGTCGGCGACCAGCCCCGGCCCCTGTCGGAAGTCGCGCTGACGCTCCAGGAGCCCCGCGCGCACGGCAGGCAAGGCCGCGACCTGCGAAGCGCCCAAGCCGATGGCCTCCTCACGGATCGCGTCGGAGACATCCTCGCCCGACAGATAAACCCGGCCGTCTCCGAAACGGGCAGGTAAATTGCGTGCGGTCTGCCCCAGGACAGGCTCATCGTCCAGGGCGATAGCGCCGCGCAGTGCCGCCAGGGCAACGAGCCGGTAGAGCACACCCGAATCGAGCGCATGCCAGCCCAGCGCGGCGGCCACATGCTGCGAGACCGTGCCCTTGCCCGAGGCCGTCGGGCCGTCGATGGTGATGACCGGCGGAGCAGCGCCGACGCTCATCCCGTGACCTCGGTGATGCCGAGACCGGCGCCCGCCGACAGCCCGACAAATCCCGGAAAAGAGGTCGCCACGTTGAGCGTATCTGCAATCCGTACGGCCCCCCGGGCGCGCAGTGCTGCCATCGCAAAAGCCATCGCAATGCGGTGATCGCCGTGCGAGGCGACCGACCCCGATCCGAAGACCGGATCCGTCGACCCGCCCCGTCCCTCGATGATCATCCCGTCGGGCGTCGGCCGCGCATCGATCCCCAGAGCACGCAGGCCGTCAGCCATAACCGCTATACGGTCCGATTCCTTGACGCGAAGCTCCTCTGCGCCGGTCACTACAGTCCGTCCGCGCGCGCACGCAGCGGCGACGAACAGGACGGGAAATTCATCGATGGCAAGCGGAACCAGGGCCGGCGGCACTTCGATGCCGTGCAGAGAGGTCGATCGGACGCGAAGATCCGCTACCGGCTCGCCGCCGACGAGGCGCTCATTGCGGCGCTCGATATCGGCCCCCATCAGGCGCAGGATGTCCAGAATACCGGTGCGCGTGGGATTGACGCCCACATGCTCGAGGAGCAGGTCGGCGCCATTCGCGATGCTCGCGCCGACGAGGAAAAAAGCCGCCGAAGAAATATCCGCCGGCACATCGATATCGGCGGCGCGCAGCGTCTGCCCGCCTCGAATCCTCACAGTCGGGCCTTGCCGGGCCAGCCTCACGCCAAAGCCCTCCAGCATGCGCTCGGTGTGGTCGCGGGTCGGCGCGGGCTCGGTGACGGAAGTTTCGCCCTGGGCATAGAGGCCCGCGAGGAGGATGGAGGACTTCACCTGCGCGCTGGCCATGGGCATCGCGTAGTCGATCGCCCTGAGCGGCCCCTCCGCAGGTTCTATGCGAACCGGAGGGCGGCCCTCCTGGGTGTGAATGAGCGCTCCCATCCGGCCGAGCGGGTCGGCCACGCGCCGCATCGGTCGCTTCGACAGACTCTCATCGCCGATCAGCGTGCAGCCAAAGCGCTGACCTGCCAGCAGCCCTATCAGCAGGCGCATCGCGGTTCCGGCGTTGCCGCAATCAAGCGGCCCGGTCGACGCCACCAGACCGAGGCGTCCAACGCCGTGGACGATGACCCGCCCCGCTGCAGGCCCCTCAATACGAACCCCGAGCGCACGGAATACATTCATCGTGGAGATGACATCGGCGCCTTCCAGAAAGCCACTCACATGGGTGACCCCCTCGGC
>CAZZKA010000362.1:0-2967 GCA_964654745.1 uncultured Bordetella sp.
TCGCAACGTCCGCCCCGGCGCCTACACGCTGCACGCGATTGCCGACGGCGTGCTGACCACCAATACCGACGAACAGGCCGACGAACGCGCCCCGGTCAAGGGCGCCGAAGCGGCGCGCGTTGCCGTTGAGATGGCCAGGCTCGATGACTGGCTGGATGGTTTCGGTTCCGGTGATGGCGAGGACTGGGAAGAGATTTTGGGGCAGGGCCGGTGAATCAGCCTGCAGGCGGTCGCGGAACTCCCTCCAAGAGCGCCCGGCGTCGATCCAGAGAGCTCGCTCTTCAGGGGCTTTACGAGTGGCTGGTCAACGGCAGCGATTCCGGGGCCATTGAGGCCCATCTCGGGCAGGACAATCCGGGCTTTGCCAAGGCCGACCACGAACATTTTCGTGCGCTGCTGCACGGCTCGATCCGCGAAACGGTCTCGCTTCACGAAGCGATAGCTCCCTGTCTCGATCGTCCGGTGGTCGAGTTGAGCCCGGTCGAGCATGGCGTGCTGATGCTCGCTTCTTACGAGCTGCTTCACCATCCGGAGATTCCGTACCGGGTCGTCATCAACGAGGCGGTCGAACTTACCAAGACCTTTGGCGGCACCGACGGGTTTAAGTACGTGAACGGGGTGCTCGACCGTGTCGCGCTAGCTCTGCGGCCGGTAGAAACCGCGGCGGCCGGCGGCGATGTCAATCGGTGAGTTCGAACTCATCCGACGTTTTTTCGACCGACCCGCGCGGCGGGCGCTGCTCGGTATTGGCGATGATTGTGCGCTGATCGCGCCCTTTGCCGGCAGCCAGCCAACGAGCGCGGTCGAAGGCAAGGCGCTCGCTGTTACCACCGACATGCTGGTTTCGGGGCGGCATTTTTTTTCGGATGTCGAACCCGAGTCTCTGGGGCACAAGGCACTCGCGGTGAATTTGTCCGATATTGCCGCCATGGGCGCGGAGCCCGTCGGATTTACGCTCGCTTTGGCCCTGCCCGAGATCGACGAGAAGTGGCTCGCCGCGTTTGCGAGGGGGCTGCACCGTCTTGCCGACGCCCATGGGTGCGAACTGCTTGGCGGCGACACCACGCGCGGACCGCTTGCGATCAGCATTACCGCGCTGGGAGCGGTCGAGCCCGGGCGCGCGCTGCGGCGCGACGCGGGCCGGGCGGGCGATGACCTCTGGGTCTCGGGAGCGTTGGGCGGGGCGGCCTTTGCGGTGCGCGAGGGCTTGGCCGGCAGGCCCCTCCCAGCGGGCCACCCCGCGCGTGAGCGCATGGACAGGCCGCAGCCGCGGGTCGCGCTCGGGCGCGCCCTCGCGGGGCTCGCGCGCGCGGCGATCGATGTATCCGACGGCCTTGTCGCTGACCTCGGGCATGTCTGTGAGCGATCCGGCGTGGCGGCGTTAGTCGACTGGGCCAGCATCCCGGTCGATGAATCGCTCGCGGACTCGCCGAGAACGGACCGGCAGCAGCTTGCGCTCGCGGGCGGGGACGACTACGAACTGCTCTTTTCGGCGCCGTCAGCGGCGCGCGCGGAGGTGGTAGAGAGGGCTGCTGCAGGCGGTGTGCGTGTTTCCCGCATAGGCCGCCTGCTGGGCGGCTCGGGTGTGGTGGTGCAGGATGCGGCGGGGCGAAGCATCACGCCGGATCGAGGGGGGTTCGATCATTTCGCGTGATGAGTCGACCCGGCCGGGGCCGGAGGGGGAAACGGCCAGGCGGGGCGCCCGGCCCGGCATGGCGGCCTTCCGGCTTCGTTCGCCTGCTCACCTCGTCGCGCTCGGCTTTGGCAGCGGTCTTTTCCCGGTCGGGCCGGGCACGGTTGGCACGCTCTGGAGTTGGTGCGTCTTCGTGCTGCTTGAGGATGTGCTTCTACCGGTTGAATGGGCGGGTGTGATTGCTGCCGCGTTCCTGGCCGGTGTATGGGCGTGCGGACGTACCGCACGCGAGGTCGGGGTGGCCGATCACTCCGCCATCGTCTGGGATGAAGTGGTCGCCTTCTGGATCGTCCTCCTGATCGTCCCGTCGGGATGGCTGTCGCAGTTGATCGCCTTCGTTCTTTTCCGTTTTTTCGACATCGTCAAACCCCCTCCCATCGGGTTTGCGGATGCCCAGGTTCGCGGCGGATTTGGCATCATGCTTGATGATCTGATCGCAGCGTTCTTCACGCTGCTGGTTTTTGCCTGCTGGCGGGCGCTATTCGGCTGATGCCTGGACGCTGTGGCTTTCGATGAGTGCAATCACCTATCCCGATGAGATCCTTGCCACTGCGGTGGCGTTGGGCCGCGCGCTCGAGACGGCCGGGGTGCGGGTGGTCTGCGCTGAATCGTGCACAGGTGGACTGATAGCGACGGCGCTGACCGAGATCGGCGGGTCAAGCGCCTGGTTTGATCGCGGATTTGTGACCTATACCAATGCGTCCAAACATGAAATTCTCGGGGTCCCCGATGCTCTCCTCGCCGCTCACGGCGCGGTGAGCGAGCCGGTGGCACGGGCGATGGCAAGCGGCGCTTTGGCGGCGAGCGGGGCCGCGGTGGCGCTTTCGGTGACCGGCATTGCCGGACCGGGGGGAGGTTCAGCGGACAAACCGGTCGGCACGGTGTGTTTCGGTTGGGCGCTGGCCTGGCCCGGTCAACCGGTACGCCTCGACAGCCAGACCCGGCTCTTTGAGGGCGAGCGCGCCCGCGTCAGAGGGGGGGCAGCGCTGTTTGCCCTGGAGGGAGCGCTGGCCAGGCTGACTGCCATCGGTGCGGCGGGGATGCAACACTGCGACCCGGCCGATGCCCTAGCCAAAAAGGACTGATTGTTTATACAGTGGTTGCGTGCAATAATCCTTGCCAGTCGAGTTTCCCACCACCTGCACTGCCGAGGCTAACATGGACAAAGTCATCAATATGGACGACGCCAAATCCCGTACCGAGCGTGGCAAGGCTCTCAGCGCCGCGCTTGCCCAGATCGAAAAGCAGTTCGGCAAGGGCTCGATCATGCGCCT
>CAZZKA010000363.1:0-2958 GCA_964654745.1 uncultured Bordetella sp.
GGACGGTTGCGCAGGCCCGCAGCGACTACGAGGCCTGGCAGGGACGCCCGGCGCTGTATCAGGGCATCACCCCGGAACTCGATCTGTGGGAGGTGATGCGCACGCTCATACGCATCGCGCCCGCCGATTCGATCGTCACCAACGGTGCAGGTAATTTCGCTACCTGGGCGCATCGCTTCTGGCCTTATGCGGGCCTGCGCACCCAGCTCGCCAGCACCTCGGGTTCGATGGGCTACGGCATCCCGGCCGCCGTCGCGGCGAGCCTCGTCGCGCCCGAGCGCACCGCGATCTGTATCGCCGGGGACGGCGACTTCCTGATGACCGGGCAGGAACTGGCAACCGCCGTACAGCACGGCGGCGCGCCGCTCGTCATCGTCTTCAACAACGGTATGTACGGCACCATCCGCATGCATCAGGAGCGAGAGTTCCCCGAGCGCGAGCACGGAACACGCCTGATCAATCCAGACTTCGGCCGCTACTGCGAGGCCTTTGGCGGGTGGGGGGGCCAGGTATCGCGCACCGCCGACTTCGAGCCGGCGCTGCGTCAGGCGTTAGATTTCATTGCCGCCCGGCGCCGACCGGCCTTGATCGAACTCGCTGTCGATCCTCAGCACATCACGCCGGGCCAGTCGCTGGAAAAGATCCGCCGCACAGCGCTTGCCACTCAAAGCAGAGCGGGCTAACCACGACGCGCGCGTTTACGAACCTCTTCGATCACGTCGGTGAATTCATCGACGTCCTCAAAATTGCGATAGACCGAGGCGAATCTCACATAGGCGATCTTATCGAGCTTTTTCAACTCTCTGATGACAAGCTCGCCGACTCGTTCGCTCGCCACCTCGCGCAGTCCGAGGCCCATCAAGCGTTCCTCAATGCGGTGGATTGCCGCATCAACCGCCTCGGCACTGACCGGGCGCTTGCGCAACGCAAGCGCCATCGAGGCACGGAGCTTGCGACGGTCGAATTCCGTGCGAACTCCGTTCCGTTTGACTACTGCCGGCAGCGCGAGTTCGACCCGCTCATAGGTGGTGAAGCGTTTGTCACAATGCAGGCACCGGCGGCGGCGGCGAATCGAATCCCCGTCGTCGGACTCCCGCGTCTCGGCGACCTGGGTGTCAGCATGATCGCAGAACGGGCAGCGCATGGCGTGTGAGGCGCAGCCCGGGCCGGGTCAGCGATACACCGGAAACCGCGCTGTGAGCTCGCCGACCTGCGCGCGCACCCGGCTGATCACGGCGTCATCACCCGGTGCATCAAGCACGTCGGCAATCAGGTGGCCCACCCGCCTCGCCTCCTCGGTGCCGAACCCGCGGGTCGTCATCGCCGGCGAACCGAGCCGAACGCCGCTGGTGACCATGGGTTTTTCGGGGTCGTTGGGGATCGCGTTTTTGTTGCAGGTGATGTGGGCAAGCCCGAGCACCCGCTCGGCGTCCTTGCCGGTGATGCGCTTGGCGCGCAGGTCGACCAGCATCAAATGCGATTCTGTGCGGCCCGAGACAATACGAAGGCCACGCTCGGTAAGGGTCTGAGCAAGCGTCGAGGCATTGCGCAGCACCTGCTCCTGGTACTGGCGAAAGCCCGGCGCCTGCGCCTCGCGAAAGGCCACGGCTTTGGCCGCAATCACATGCATCAGCGGGCCGCCCTGCAGGCCCGGGAATACCGCCGAATTGATCGCCTTCTCGTATTCCCCCTTCATCAGGATGAAGCCGCCGCGCGGGCCCCTGAGGCTCTTGTGGGTGGTCGAGGTCACGATATCGGCGTGCGGTACCGGATTGGGATAGACCCCCGCAGCGATAAGCCCCGAGTAGTGCGCCATGTCCACCATGAAAAGCGCACCGATTTCTTTGGCCACCTCAGCGAATCTGGCCCAGTCGATCCTCAGGCTATAGGCTGATGCGCCGGCGATGATGAGCTTGGGCCGGCTCTCGCGCGCCTTTCGGGCCATCGCGTCATAGTCGATGACCTCGTTTGCATCGAGTCCGTAGGAGACAACATTGAACCACTTGCCCGAAATATTGAGCGGCATGCCGTGCGTGAGATGGCCACCCTCGGCGAGGCTCATGCCCATGATCGTATCGCCGGGCTTGAGAAAGGCGAGGAACACCGCCTCGTTGGCCTGCGCGCCGGAGTGGGGCTGCACATTGGCCGCCTGAGCGCCATAGAGCTGCCGGATTCGGTCGAGTGCCAGCTGCTCGGCGACGTCGACAAACTCACATCCGCCGTAGTAGCGCTTGCCGGGATATCCCTCAGCGTATTTGTTGGTGAGCTGGCTCCCCTGCGCGGCCATGACCGCCGGGCTTGCGTAGTTTTCGGAAGCGATCAGTTCAATATGGGCTTCCTGCCGCTCGTTTTCACGCCGGATGGCTTCCCAGAGCTCTGGATCGACGCGGTCGATGCCGGTTGCACGATCAAACACGCAAACTCCCCAGACCCGCGCGGGTCAAAACTCCGATTTTACCCAAGGCCCGGCGGCGGCGAGCCGGGATGAGGCGTGGCGACCGAAGTCAGCGAACCCAGGTGGGCCACATCGCCCCAATCGATCACGGCAAAGCGCTCGCCATCCCAGCCGATGCGGTTGATGCCGGCATTGGGGATCGGAAACGTTCGCGCAATATCGCCAGGCGTCGCGGTGACGAGCCGATACACAGCGTCGAGCACGCCGCCATGCGTGACGGCCGCGACCAGTTGCCCGGCGTGGCGCCTGGCAAGCTGCTCCATCTGCCCGAAGACCCTCTCCCGCAACGCGAACAGCGACTCCCCGCCGCCCGGAATCGCATAGCGGGCATCACGCAGGCGCCAGCTCTCGTAGATATCGGGAAACTCCCGCACCATATCCTCGTGAGTGCGCCCCTCAAAGATGCCGTAGCTGCGTTCACGAAGCGCGGGCTCGACGCTCAGGCTCAGCCCCAACGCCCGGGCGATGGGCGCGGCGGTCTGCCTCACCCTGGTGAGGTCGCT
>CAZZKA010000364.1:0-2955 GCA_964654745.1 uncultured Bordetella sp.
GGCGTCGTGATGGATATCTCGGATCGGGTGGTCGTGCTTGACTACGGCCGCAAGATTGGTGATGGCACGCCCGATGAGGTGCGTAACAACCAGGACGTCATCGCTGCGTACCTGGGCGTTGCGCACTGACAGGCGAACGAGGAATCGGATGGGTTTTTTCATCGAAGTGTTGTTGGGCGGGCTGATGGCGGGCGTGCTGTATTCGCTCGTCGCGCTGGGCTTCGTGCTGATCTTCAAGGCCTCAGGCGTCTTTAATTTCGCGCAGGGCGCGATGGTGCTGTTTGCGGCCCTAGCCATGGCGCGGCTCGCTGAATGGCTGCCGGAGTTGCTCGGATTCGAGAGCCTTCTCCTTGCCAACCTGCTCGCATTCATTCTCGCCGCGGCCATCATGGTGCTCGTCGCGCAACTGATAGAGCGACTGGTGCTACGTCCGCTCGTTAACCAGGAAGGCGTCACGCTGCTGATGGCAACCCTTGGCGTCACCTATTTCCTGGATGGCTTTGGCCAGACGATCTGGGGGTCTGATGTCTACAAGATCGATCTTGGGCTCTCAAAGGATCCTCTCCTGGTCCTCGACAATATTTTTGAAGGCGGACTGCTGCTCAATCGCGACGATATCGCTGCCGCATTGATCGCGGTGCTGCTCGTTGCCGTCCTTGCCCTCTTTTTTCAAAAGACGGCGACCGGTCGCGCACTGCGCGCTGTAGCCGACGATCATCAGGCGGCGCAGTCGATCGGTATCCCGCTCAACCGGATCTGGGTCATCGTTTGGGCGGTGGCGGGGTTTACCGCCCTCGTGGCGGGAATGGTCTGGGGCAGTAAGCTGGGTGTCCAGTTTTCGCTTGCCATCCTCGCGCTCAAGGCACTGCCTGTGGTGATCGTGGGCGGCTTCACCTCGGTGCCGGGCGCGATCATCGGCGGACTCCTGATCGGCCTTGGTGAAAAGCTCGCAGAGGTCTACATCGGCCCGATCATCGGCGGCGGGCTGGAAAACTGGTTTGCCTACGCGCTCGCGCTGGCGGTTCTGTTCGTCAGGCCCCAGGGGCTGTTTGGCGAACGCATCATCGATCGCGTCTGACGAAAGGCGCTCAGACATGCTCTATCGAGAAAACGGCCAGTTCAAAACCAGCTACAACGCCGACCAGCAGATCTTTCCGATTCTGCAGGATCGCTGGCTGGTCATCGCCCTCATCGCATTCGCGTTCATCGGAGTGCCGATGCTAGCGAGCGAGTACATGTTTCGCGCGATTCTGCTGCCCTTCGTGATCCTCTCGCTCGCCGCGCTCGGCCTCAACCTTCTGGTTGGGTACTGCGGCCAGATTTCGCTTGGTTCGGGCGCCTTCATGGCTGTCGGCGCCTACATCGCCTACAACGCCTACACCCGCGTGCCCGGCATGCCAGTGATCGGAGCTTTTCTCATCGGCGGACTGGCTGCGATGCTGGTGGGAGTGGTGTTCGGTATCCCGAGCCTGCGTATCCGAGGCCTCTACCTCGCGGTGGCGACACTCGCCGCGCAGTTCTTCTCAGACTGGGTCTTTGCGCGAATTGCCTGGTTCACCAACTACTCGGCCTCGGGCTCGGTATCGGTCCCGACGCTCACGATCGCCGGGATGCCCCTCGACTCACCTCAGTCTAAATATCTGTTCTGCCTTGCAATCGTCACCGTGATGGCGCTTGCGGCAAAAAATCTGGTGCGCGGCCACATCGGCCGCTCATGGATGGCCATCCGCGACATGGATGTCGCGGCAACCGTCATTGGCATTCGGCCCATGGTCGCCAAGCTCTCAGCCTTCGCGGTGAGCTCGTTCGTGATTGGGGTGGCCGGCGCGATGTGGGCTTTTGTTCACCTTGGCTCGTGGGAGCCGCTCGCGTTCGATGTGAACCGGTCCCTTAATCTCCTTTTCATGATCATCATCGGTGGCATGGGCTCGATCATGGGCAGTTTCTTTGGCGCGGCATTCATCGTCATTCTGCCCATCATGCTCAACCAGGTGCCCGCCTGGCTTGGTGTGCCCATCTCAACGGCGATGGCCTCGCATCTAGAGTTCATGATCTTCGGCGCGCTGATCGTTTTCTTCCTGATCGTCGAGCCGCACGGACTCGCCCGCTTGTGGTCTATCGGAAAGGAAAAGCTCAGGCTCTGGCCGTTTCCGCACTGATCCCTGTGCGGCCGTCGCCGGAGTGGGCTGCCGGCGCCGCGCCCGATTGTTTGAAGTGCCCGAAGTTTCTATGCTCTACAACAAGGAGGTTTCGATGAGACAACTGAAAGTTGCCGGCTGGGTGGCCGCGGCAGCGCTGGCGGTGAGCCTTGCCTCACTTGCGCCTGCGACTGCGCAAGCCCAGGCCAAAGGCGCGCCCGCGGCAGGCGGCGCAAAGGAGCAGTTTTTCCCGCTCCTCGTCTACCGTACCGGTCCCTACGCGCCCAACGGCGTGCCCTTTGCCAACGGCATGGCGGACTACTACAAGATGCTAAACGCCCGCGATGGCGGTATCGGCGGCGTGCGCCTCACGATGGAAGAGTGCGAGACCGGCTATGCGACCGACCGCGGCGTCGAGTGCTACGAGCGTTTGAAAGGCAAAGGCCCGACCGGCGGCACGGCCGTCCACCCCCTGTCCACGGGCATCACCTTCGCGCTTACCGACAAGGTTCCGAACGACAAGATCCCGTTGATCACCGCCGGCTATGGCAGGTCCGAGTCGGCCAACGGTGAAGTCTTCAAGTGGAACTTCATCCTCGGGGGAAGCTACTGGGTCGCAGCCGACATCCTGGTGCAGCACATCGGGTCCCTCGAGGGAGGGCTCGATCGCCTCAAGGGCAAGAAGATCGCGCTCGTCTACCACGATTCCCCTTATGGCAAAGAGCCGATCCCGCTCCTTCAGGAGCGCGCCAAGATGCATGGCTATCAGCTGATCCTGATTCCGGTCACGCATCCCGGTGTTGAGCAGAAAGCGGCC
>CAZZKA010000365.1:0-2941 GCA_964654745.1 uncultured Bordetella sp.
TTTGGTATTTCATCTCGGGCACCACGCCCAAGGCTTGGCAAAAATCCTCTTGGTGAATGCGCACCGGCTGGCCTTGAATGCCCACGCGGCGGTCGTAACGCGTCACCAGCAAAACCTCGCGGCCGTGCACGACAAAGATCTGTGCCTGCGCCGTGGGCAGCCCCATGGCCTGTGCCAGCGCCAGGCAAAAGCCTTCGTTGGACACGCTGTCCTCCACCGAGGCAATGGCAGGCTTGAGGATATGGGTACTGGGTTGGCCCCCTGTGGGCAGGCCAATTCTCTGTCCGTCGAACACCACGGGCAGCTTGTCTTGGGCGCCGGCCAATGACAAACGAACGCCGTCGCGCCCCGCCAGCATGGGGCGGCGCGGCAACTCATCGAGCAATGCCATCAGCTGCGGCTCATCCAGCCATTCCACACCGGCCTGCTCGGCGGTGGTCGTGGGCTGCCCCTCCGGCACAAAGGTGATGGCGCCAGCGCATTCGCCGCCGATGGCGCTGAGCAAGGCGAAGTCGTTTTGACTGGACACCTGGCACTGCTGGGCAATGAGCCGGCGCAAATTGCCCTCGGGCAACAGACCGGCAAAGAAGGCCCGGCACTGGCGGTCGTCGAAGACATCGGGACCGAGTGGCAAAGACTGCGAGAGCGCGCTTGCGTTGGGCTGCGCAAGCCAGTCGTGGCCATACTGAAAACTCAGCCGCCCACCCACCAGTGACAAGGTACCGACCGGTTGATCAAACAGCCAGACGCTGATGTCATGCGCCATGGCGACTTCCATCCGTCTGCGCGGGCTCAGCATCCAAGTCCGTGAGTGTCAGATGGCCGCCCAGGGCATCGACGACGCGTAGCACCTGCTCCAGGCGCACTGTGGGTTTGCCCCCCTCGAGTTCGACGATAAAACGCAAGCCGACGCCAGCAGCCAAGGCCAGATCGGCCTGGGTCAGACCCAGGCGTTTTCTGATGGCTCGCAGGGCCGTCCCTAAGGACTGAGGAGAGGTGATGGCAGCCATGAATCGAGTTCAAAATAAATCCCGTTCGGGAAATTATGACTCAGACTCAGTGATTACGCAAGAAAATGTCCCGAACGGGAACTTTCGCGGAGATATCGATGCGTAAAAGCGCATAGTTACCGATCGGGAATATTTTGAATTGCACTTGGCTTTTATGGCGAACAGCGCGTTCATGGAGGCCTGTCAACACCTGCCATCTCGGTAGGCGTTTCTTGCCCTGTTTCCGTTGAAATCCGAATCACGGTTTTTGTCGTTTTCCGGGCCCCGGTTTTGACGCTGTGGGCGGCGCGGACGACGCTGCGATTTCAGGATCGGTTTGCTGGCCGCGCGGGCTTCTCTGACTGCGCCCCTCGAGCGCGATGCAATGCGATCCGCAGGCAGGGCATAAACAGGCGGGGCTACGGCCTGCCTTGGTGATCAGCCCGGCCAACTACAACGGAAAGACCGGCTTGATGTTCTGTTGCCCGATGCCCGCCCGGATCAAAGGGTATCCATTCGAAGTCGTCACCGAGGTCGACGGTATCGCGTGCGCGGTTCTGTCGGACCAGGTGGTGAACCTTGGCGATGCCCCCCAACGCGCCACCGGCGATAGCCTCGCCGGCGAACTCTGCGCGCAAATTTCGCGGCATCACAAGCCCTCGCTGTTCGGTCTCGGTTGGCCATCATCACCCCTGACCAACGAAACCGAATTCGAATGAGAGGCTTCAAAAACATCCTTCAACGAATGATCTGAAACGGGGAGTGCGTCAACGACCTGCTTTGCCCACCTCAGATACTCAAGCCTGCGCTCCTTCGACCATCCTGCAGCAGGTCGATTGCCCACATCTCGAATATTCGCGGTTTTGTCAGCAAGCTTGACCAAGGCCGCGCCCGCCGACTTGCGGCTTGCATGCACCGTCTGCAAGCGCTTGCGCTCCGCCTTGTCCGTGATGGACTTGTCGTCCGTCACCTCAGCCACCATCGATGCAACACGGCAGCCGAAGTTCGCGACCAGCTCCGCTTCGGTGGTCTCGGTGTCCTCGATAGTGTCGTGAAGTAACGCGGCGGCAATTACCTCCGGGTCTGATACACCGCCCTCCTCCGCCAGGATTCTTGCGACTTCCAGAGGGTGGTTGATGTACGCCGTCGACCCAGCATCCTTACGAAGCTGGCCACGGTGTTTTTCAGCGGCAAAGCTGGCTGCCTTGAGAATGAGAACGAAATCGCTATTCATGATGTCTTCCTTATGAATGCCGGCTGACTTTACACAGCCTGTTGATGTACTCGAGAGCATCGAAATTCGCTGGTTCTGCTCCATCAAGCTCCACGATGATTGGCGTCTCGCCGAAAAGAAGCCAGGCCTCCCGCCCCGATTCATCGCGCGAAGGCAACCCGCTCCTGCAGATGCGGCGCGCCTCGCCGAGCGCAGCCTCGACACTGCGGAAGGTGTTTTCGCTCCATGACTCGCCGTGGTCGAAGTTATCGACCACATCAATGCGATACCGCGGGCCCCTCAGTGAGCGTCGGCGGCTTGAGTCGACCGCATTCAGCAGGGACAGCGTCGCGTCGATCAAGTCGTCAAACTCCTTTCCGATTTGCCGGTTAAAAGGCCCTACCGCGTGACTCAGTACCCAGTCACCCCTGCGGCGCTCGATCGCAAGCGTTGCCTTGCGCCCCCCATCGGCAGTCCGCACAGACAGCACCAGCGTCGTGCCTGCTGCGCAGCGCTCGCCATACAAGTCCGCGCAGTGGTGCATGGCGACAGACTCCTCCCAAAGATCCATGCCGCAGGTGAGCGGAACCGCAGTCAGTTCGCCCACCGAAACCGGATGGAGCGGAACCGGCCACCGCATCGACTCGAGTTCAAGCATGCGGCGACGCTCATCGGCGTGCAGCTTCGCCCGCCGAAGCAGGTAGGCCCATCCCCGTGCGCGCTGCGCTCGGGAAAGCCC
>CAZZKA010000366.1:0-2935 GCA_964654745.1 uncultured Bordetella sp.
CATCCTCGGCAAGCTCGAAGGCAACAACCCTGCGGGCTCGGTCAAGGACCGGCCGGCGCTTGCGATGATCGAGCGGGCTGAGCGGCGGGGTGAGATCCGACCCGGCGATACGCTGATCGAGGCCACCTCGGGCAATACCGGCATCGCTCTGGCGATGGTTGCCGCGATCCGCGGCTATCGCATGGTGCTGATCATGCCCGATAATCTGTCGGTCGAACGGCGACAGTCGATGAAAGCCTATGGAGCGGAACTCATTCTCGTCTCCAAGGCCGATGGCATGGAAGGTGCGCGCGATCTCGCCGAAAAGATGGAACGCGAGGGCCAGGGCAAGGTGCTCGACCAATTTTCCAACGACGACAATTGGGCTGCCCACTACGAGGGTACCGGCCCCGAAATCTGGCGCGACACCCATGGCGAGGTGACGCATTTCGTATCGGCGATGGGCACAACCGGCACCATCACCGGCGTCTCGCGCTACCTCAAGGAGCGTAACCCTGGCGTGCGCATCATCGGTGCTCAGCCCTCCGAAGGCTCGTCGATACCCGGTATCCGAAAGTGGCCGACCGAATATCTACCAAAGATCTATCAGCATGCGATCGTCGATCAGGTCGAGTCGGTCTCGCAGTCCGATGCCGAGGCGATGGCGCGCAGGCTCGCTGCCGAAGAAGGTATCTTCGCTGGCATCTCGGCTGCCGGCGCCTGCTGCATTGCCTTGCGTATTGCCGCATCAGTCGAAAATGCCACGATCGTTTTCATCGTGTGCGATCGTGGTGACCGATACCTGTCGACCGGCGTATTTCCCTCATGACCAGTGCGGGCGGGCCGTCGGCCACTGCCGCGCCGCACCCGCTGTTGGGCATCGCGCTGATCGTCGGGGCGAGTGCGCTTTTCGCTCTGCTCGACGCGGTGATCAAACTGCTTTCCGAACGCTACTCCCCGGTGATGCTGGGTTGGACCCGTTATTTTTTTCATATCCTCGTGATGCTCGCAGTGTTCGGCGCGAGCCGAGGCGTTTCCCTCATCCGTACCAGGCGACCGCTTGCTCAGTGCGCGCGCGGGGCAATGCTCGCGATCTCGGCGCTGTGTTTTTTCACTGCGGTATCCCTGCTCCCCCAGGCGGAAGCGACGGCGATCCTGAGCATCGCGCCCATGCTGGTCACTGCCGGGGCTGTGCGTTGGCTTCGTGAACGCGCGCCGCGCGGCACCGGCCTGGCGCTCGCGCTCAGCTTTGCGGGCGTGATGCTGATCCTCAGGCCCGGCGGTGGTATGGACGCGATGGGCGCAATGCTCGCTGTGGGCGCTGCGTTCTGCAGTGCCGGTTACTCGCTCCTCACCCGCTCGGTCGCGGCTGCTGACGATCCTTTGGCGACACTCTTCATCGGCGGGGTCGTTGCGCTCGTTTTCCTCACAGCCTTTGTGCCGTTTGTCTGGTCGTGGCCCCTGGACTGGGGCGATCTCGCGCTGATGGTTGCGAGCGGGGCCTTTGGTGCATTCGGACATCTGCTGCTGGTGCGAGCCTATGTGGCCGCAAGCGCAAGCACACTTGCTCCGTTCACCTATGCGCATGGGGCGTTTTCGATCGTGACCGGGCTACTCTTTTTCGGCGCGTTTCCCGATGCGCTTTCTCTCGCCGGCATGGCGTTGATCCTCACCACCGGCGTGGTGATGGCGCTGAGGCGCCGCGCCGGGCGATAAACCGCGGCGGCGCTGCTCAGGTGGTTGTTCGCTCAGGTGGTTGCTCGCTCAGGTGGTTGTTCGCTCAGGTGGCTGTCCCTGCGCTGAGCCACCGCCCTGACGTGCGCTGAGCCGGCGCGCGGGCGAGCCCGGTGCCTGTCAGCAGTCCGCCGGCCGCGCCGCCGTGCCGCCAGCCGTGCAGCTGCGCGAATGGCGAAGTTCCGCCGCGAGATCAATCACTGCCATGGCGTAGAAGCTCGAGCGGTTGTAGCGTGTGATGACGTAAAAATTCGGCGCGCCGAGGTAATAACTCGTCGGGTCGTCGGCATTGGGCAGATCGATCAGCGCGAGCGGCATGGCGGGTGGAACCTGCTGCGGGCTGGTGACTCCATATCCCCTCAACTGCGCGATGGTGAACTTGGGTTCGATACCCGCTTCGATGAGCGGCGCGACTTTGGATTCATCAGCCAATCGCGCGCTGAAGTGCGTCGGCTCGCCCGGGCGCCACCCATGGTTGACGAGAAAGCTCGCGACCGAGCCGATGGCATCGCCCACGTTACGCATCAGATCAATACGCCCGTCGCCGTCGAAATCAACTGCATGGCGGCGGATGCTGCCTGGCATGAATTGGGGAACGCCGATCGCGCCCGCATAGGACCCGCGGGGCCCCAGAGGGTCCAGCCGCTGATCGCGGACCAGCAGTAAAAACTGTTCGAGTTCGCTGCGAAAAAACTCAGCCCGACGCGGATAGTCGAAGGCGAGCGTGGTCAGCGTATCCAAAACCCTGAAATTTCCTGTGTATCGGCCATACATCGTTTCAATGCCAATGATTGAAACGATGATTTCCGCCGGGACGCCATAGCGTTCGGCTGCGCGCCGGATCGAATCCAGATTGTCGCGCCAGAACGACAACCCGGCTTCGACCCGCAGCGGGTCCATGACCCGACTCCGATAGGCTGCCCATGAGCGTTTGGTGCCGGCCGGGGCGGGGGTCATGAGCGTGACGACGCGCGCCTGGTGACGGACCTGGCCAAAGAGCTGCAGCAGTTCAGTCTGATTGAAACCGTGTCGGGCGACCATCTCGCGAACGAATTCCCTCACGTCCGCGCGTGTCGAGTAATCGGTGTCGCTGCGCTCGGCCTCGCGCCGCGCCGGATCGGCGGGCTGTGCGGCCGCCCGCGGGCCTGCGGCGAGCGCGAGAACAAGTAGCAGCCCGGCGCTGAACGCCCGAGTCAAGAGGGCGAGGCGCCGACGCCGAGTA
>CAZZKA010000367.1:0-2920 GCA_964654745.1 uncultured Bordetella sp.
GCGGAATCGGAAGTCTTGCCGGTGCCGTAGTGGGTGGTCTGCTGGTCGGTATCGCAGAAAATGTGCTGCTGCTCGTGGTGAGTCCCGGCTACAAGCAGGCGATGTCGTTCATGCTGTTACTCGTGGTCCGGCTGGTGAGGCCCCAGGGCATCTTCGGTGAGCGCAAGGAGGGCGATCGGTGAGCGGACTTGTGTCCTATCTGATCTTTTTCGCCTGTATCGTAATGATCCTCGGTATCGTCACGATGGGCCTCAATCTTCAATGGGGCTTTACCGGGATCTTCAATGCAGGGGTGGTCGGCTTTTATGCGATCGGCGGTTACACCCAGGCAATCCTCACCGCTGCCCCGGCGGCTGGCCATCTTGGTAATTTCGGTTTGCCGTGGATTGTCGGTATCGCCGCGGCCATGGTGGTGACAGGACTGGCGGCCTGGTTGATCGGCTGGATCACCATCGGACTGCGCGACGACTACCTTGCCATCACCTCGTTCGGGATAGCCGTCACTATCCAACTCGTCACGCTCAATTGGAGCGAACTCACCGGGGGGCCCAACGGGCTGACCCGTATCGCCCGACCGCTCGCATCGGTGTTCGACACGCCGGCGGCATTCAACCTCTGGTTTCTCGTGCTGTTAGTGCTCGTTACCGCAGCGGTCTATACGGCGCTTGAGCGCATGCTTCAGTCCCCTTGGGGGCGGGTGCTTCGCGCTATCCGGGAGGACGAGCTTGCAGCGGTATCGTTAGGCAAAAGTGCTCGCAATTTTCGACTTCAGGCTTTTGTGATTGGTTCGATGCTCATGGGGCTTGCAGGAGCGCTTTATGTGAGCTTCATCGGGTTTGTGAGTCCGTTTGACTTCCTGCCGATATTTACCTTTCAGGTCTGGGCAATGCTGATTGTGGGTGGTAGCGGCAACAACCGGGGCGCCCTCCTGGGGGCTCTGGTCGTCTGGTCGATCTGGACCGCGAGCGGGGTTGCCGTGACCAAGTTCGTTCCGCCGAGTTTTGCTGCGCAGGGTGCTGCGGTTCAGGTCATACTGATTGGACTGGCGCTGATACTGGTGCTCATCTATCGGCCGCGCGGGCTTCTGGGTGAGCGCGCGATGGTCTCCCGACACGCCGATAGTTGAGCGATCCGGGGTGCGCCATCAGCCGGGTTCCGTTTTGCAATGTCACTTTGATTGAGGAGAGCGAAATCATGAAAAGGCGAATGTCAGGCAGTTTCGGCCCTGCGATCCTGGGTGTGTTCGCGGGGCTTTTTCTGACAGGCTCAGCGCTCGCGCAGCAGCCGGCCTGTCCGGTCAAGGTAGGCGGTATCCTGCCGCTAACCGGTTCGATGGCGCCGATCACCAAAAAAATTGCCCAGTCGGCTGAACTCGCCTTTGAACATGTCAACGGTGGAGGGGGGATCAAGGGCTGCCCTGTGCAGTTTGTTTTGCGTGACGATCAGGGGCAGCCCACAGTCGGAGTGGACGCTGCCAAGTATCTGGTCGAAGTCGAGAAGGTCGCAGCCTTTACCGGCACGATTTCATCAGGCGTAACCGGTCCGATCATCAGCAGCGTCACCGCGCCCTCGCGCGTCGTTCAGGTGAGTTGCTGCTCCACCGCGAGCCCGTTTACGGCTGATGGACGTAGCGGCGGATATTTCTTTCGCACCATACCGACCAGCAAGACCCAGGCTTACGCGACAGCATCGGAGACGACACGGCGCGGCTTTCGCAAGACCGTGGTGATCTATGTAAACACCGACTTCGGCAAGGACATGCTTGTGTATTACAAGCAGGCGGTTGCCAGGCTCGGGGGGGAGATCGTTGCTGAGGTTCCTTACAACGACAACCAGACCAGCTACCGGGCCGAAGTGACCCGTGCGCTCGCCTCTAAGCCCGAGTCGATGCTCCTGATCGGTTTCCCTAAGGACGCGGTGACGATCGTCAGGGAATGGCTGTCGCTCGGCGGGCCCCGAAAGGTGGCGCTCAATAATTCGATGCGAACGCTCGACTTCGTCAATGGCGTCGGTGCGAATTTTGTTGAAGATTTTTTCGGCATGGACAATGCGCAGGTGGCCGGGCCGAGTGTGACGACCTTCGATAATGCCTTCCAGGCGCGGTTTAATACCGACAGCAAAGGTCCGGGTGTCCACACTCAGTACGACGCGGTGATGGTTCTCGGACTGGCGATGAATATCGCACGTGAGTTGTCAGGCCCGTCGATTCGTGAAGCCGTACGCAAGGTTCACGATCCGGCTGGAACGCCGGTCGGGACCGGGCCTGAGGAGTACCGCAAGGCGATCGATCTGATCCGCGCCGGCAAACCGATCCGCTACCTCGGTGCAACCGGGCCGATCGAGTTTGATGCCAACGGCGATGTGACCGGTCCCGCGTTGGTCTGGCGCGTCACGGGCGGCAAGATCGAAACCGATCGCGTGATTTCCATCGAAGACATGCAGGCGCTCTTCAAGAAAATCGACGGTTGATCAGGCGGGCGGACGGGGCTGCGGCGCCCTCTGCCTGCCGGGCAGCGTCTGTTCAGTTGGAGCGGACGCTTGCCTCAGCCTCGATTTCGACCTCATAGCCGCCGATGAGCTCGGCGTTGCCGAGCAGGGTGTTGGCGGGCAGAACATCGCCGAGCATTCGTCCATGCGCTTCGGCAACCGCCTGCCAGCGCGAAGCGTCGCGCAGAAATATCCGGGTGCGCACGATATCTTCGCGACGCCCGCCGAGTGCCTCGATGCTTGCGATGACCTTGTCGAGCGCGTAAATGGTCTGTGCTTCGGCATCGCCCGGACAGATCGGCCCGATCCCGGGATGCGTGGCCGTGGTGCCGCTCACGAGAATGCGGTCGCCGTCGCGAATCGCGCGCGAGTAGCCTGCGAGCGGCTCCCAAGGCGTGCCGCTATCGGCGCGCATGCGGTGGGGCGCGGCGGG
>CAZZKA010000368.1:0-2902 GCA_964654745.1 uncultured Bordetella sp.
GAAGCAACTGTAGGTCGACATATAGCACTGCCGGGTGACCCGGGGCCTGAGTCACCAGATGGGAGTCCCACAGCTTGTCGTAAAGAGTACGAGCTGTTAGCATTCCACATTGTGACATTAATTCACGATGTTGAAAACATGGCAATCAATCCGCCTGGCAGCTTTCGTGTCGTCGACTTCACCCGCTACATGCCCGGTCCAATGGCCGGACGATTGCTTTGCGACTTGGGGGCGGAGGTTATTAAGGTCGAGAATCCGAAAACCGGTGATGCTACGCGGGGGTTCGCTCCCTATATCCACGGCGAGGGGCTTTTCCATGTAAGTCTTAACGCTGGAATACGCAGTCTTGCGCTGTCAAGCCGCGCGCCAGAGTGGAAAAATGTCATCGCGGGGTTGGCACAATGGGCGGACGTAATGATCGTCGGCGGATTGCCTGAGGGGCTTCAAAAACTAGGCATCGACTTTGAGTCTGTGAAGCAGTTCAATGCGAAGATAGTTCATTGCAACGTAACCGGGTACGGCGAGGACGGTCCACTTCGTACTTTGCCTGCACATGGTCTCAATCCCGACGCGTATGCGGGAATCGTGCCGCTTGACTGGAAGGATGGGCTGCCCTACCCGCAGGCGATGTACCAATCGGCTGGTGCTCCGCTTGCAGGCGTCTTCGCGGCGATGGGATGCCTCGCAGCGCTCAGACGGCGCGATGCGTCAGGAGATGCGCAGCGTCTGACCGTTTCCTTATTTGGGGCGGCTATCTGGTGGAACTGGCGACATGTCGGCACTTTCGCAAACTTAGGCGAGAAGTGGTTCAGTTATGGGGACTTCGGTGGACGCTATGCGACCTACCAGACAGCAGACGATAAGATCATATTGGTGTGCCCCATAGAAAAAGTTTTTTGGGAGTCTTTTTGCGACGCGCTGGGTTTACCTGCGGACTGGAAAACCAGAGGTAAATGGGGGCGGAGCGAGATGGATCACGGAATGGATTATCCCTGGGAACGAGCGGAGATTGCGGCCCGTATCCGGACAGCGACTCGCGACCATTGGGAGCGTGTATTTATCGACGCCCACATCCCCTTTGCCTGTGTGATGACACTTGAGGAAGCGATCTCGGGAGAGCAGGTCAAGGCGACTCTATCGTTGCGTCAAGTTGATGTCCATGGGGCGCGGGCTACGATTCCATCAATGCCGGTTCGCTTCGAAAGCGACGATCTCGGCGGACCTCGCAGCGAGCCCCTGCGCACGCCGGATCTTGGCGAGCATACAGATCAAATCCTCGCTGAGTTGGGTATCAGGTAGTGCAAGGCGTAAGCGCCGCCCTCTGCTCCGCAGTCGCGGATATCGGTTATCGAGACTTGCCGGCAGAGGTCACCCGGACAATCCGGCTTCTGGTTCTCGATACTTTGGGCCTGATCGCGGGCGCCGCGCGAGCCCCTGGAATCGGATCGCTCAATCAGCGGCTTGCCAAGTGGGAACCCGGGGGCTGCTCAACAGGGCTGATCGGTAAAAGACGCTACAGCCCGCCAACCGCCGCTCTCGCAAACGGAGCTGCCGCGCACGCGCTTGACTTCGATGACCTGCATGACCGCGCCCGAGTTCACACAAGCGCCGTTATCCTGCCTGCGCTTCTTGCCGCCGTCGAAGATATCGGAGCGGTTTCGGGGGAGGACTTCATCACAGCGATGTCGATCGGAGCCGAGGTTCATGCGCGCCTCGGGTTGGCGTGTTGGAATAGCCTTGGAAAGGGTTGGCATCCGACTATGGTGTTTGGAACCCTGGCTGGCTCTCTCGCCGTGGCGAAATTACTGAAGTTGGACAAAGCCGAAATGGGTCATGCATTGGGGATGGCGTTCCATCAGGCGAGCGGATCGGCTCAAAGTATGAGGGATGGCGCCCTATCAAAAAGGCTAGGAGCGGGATTCGCCGCCCGTTCAGCCGTGCTATCGGGTTTTCTGGCGGCTGACGGACTCGACAGCACTGTACGAACCTTGGAAGGTAACGCAGGGCTCTTCTCCCTTTATGAGCGCGACGAAGTCAAACCGGAAGAAATACTTGCAGATTTTGGTTCGCATTGGCATGTTCCCGAATACAGCTTTAAGCCTTTTCCTGGCTGCCGTGCCAACCATACAGTCATCGGGCTCGGCATTGAGTTGAACAAAGCGGGGATCCGGCCGGAGGATATATCGGTGATTGAAGTTCGTGTGTCGAAATTGAACTTCATGACCATCGGCGAAAAATATGATGTGAGCCGAAATTCCGTCGTCCATGCTCAGTTCAACGCAGCTTACAGTTTTGCCCGAGCGCTCACCGACGGCCGGGTCGATCTGCGTAGCTACGAGCGCCCTTATATCACCGAGGCGCGAATTGCTGCGTTGGCGCAACGCACCGAGGTTCGGCCGGATGAGATGGTAGACGAGAGGGCGATCGAACCGGCCCGAGTGCGTATTCGGCTGACCAACGGTGGGGAGAAGTTTGCTGAAAGTATGACGATGCCAGGGAGTCCAGATAGCCCCATGAGCGAAAGCGACTTTTTAAGAAAATTCCATAATTGCGTCGAGTCCGGCTTGGGCCAACCCGCGTCGGCAGTCGCCCCCTTGATTGAAGACATAAAAAGGCTCGAGTCACTTCCGGATGTTCGTACCCTTATCGCAAAGTTTCCCGTATCGGCTTGATCCGCAGAGTTGTTGGTACGGTCCTGCCCCATCAGGATCCATCATTTACCTGATGGGTTATCGATGCCGGATAGTTCCTGGTGACTCATACTCCGACCTTCCGAACGCGTAATGCGGAGTGACGATGCATATTCAGGGTATTGATGAGGTGACCTTCAGCGCGGAGGACCTGTCGCGCTGCAAAACGTTTTTCCTCGACTGGGGGCTGGCGCTGCTTGAAGAGAGCGATA
>CAZZKA010000369.1:0-2889 GCA_964654745.1 uncultured Bordetella sp.
CCAGGCCCGGCACGGGCAGGG
Organism: uncultured Bordetella sp.; assembly: GCA_964654745.1. Lineage (GTDB taxonomy): Bacteria > Pseudomonadota > Gammaproteobacteria > Burkholderiales > Burkholderiaceae_E > SYIM01. Next base: position 22 of record CAZZKA010000369.1, read on the forward strand.
CGAGATCCAGACGCGCCTGGCGGAGCACGCGGCCAGGGCTGGTTAAGCGTGTCGACGCCGGGTAATTGCGGCACCGCCGTGGCAACGGGAACGTCGGTAGGCAACTGGGCGGGCGCCGCGTCCCGAGCTGCGAGCATCGCCGCGGCATTGGCAGCCTGCAACACCGAGCGTTCGTTTTCGGTGAGGGGAATCAAGTGGTCCGACATGGGCCTCGTGAGCTGAATCCCGGCCGCGGCAAACACCGCGAGGGTCGCGTCGTCGAGCGCCTTGCGCAGCTTGGGCAAGTCGGCCTCCTGGCAGCGTGCGCGCTCGGCGCCGACTTTGTGAATCGCGATCGCGCTTTCGATCGGAACCCAGGATTCGACCGGTCCGCGCAGCGTCTGCACGACGCGCGAAGGCAACGGGATGGACTGCAGTCCTGATTGGGTATTGTGCAGACCCTCGAGGAAGAGCTCCTCAAGATGTTTGCGCAGCACGAGCTGATAGCGGTTACGAATCAGATCGATCGAGGTCTTGTCCCAACCCTCGGGGGGGATGCCGCTCACTGCCTCCCAGAGTTTCTGGCCCGAGAGCTCGCCAAAGGGGCCGTTCGCGCCTTCTTCCTCACCCTTATCGGGTTGCAGCAGGCGGGTGTAGCGCTGCAGCGTATTGACCCGGTCAATCAGATAGACGATCAGGATTGCCACTGAGGCCAGGGCAAAGAGGATGATGACTTGAAGGAAGGTGGTCATCGTCGTTGTCCGGTTGCCGGGTCTCAGCCCGCCTCGGGGGAGGGCGTTGCGCCATCGCCGCCGCTGTTCTTGAGCTCTTCGCGGAGGAACTCAAGGGCGACAAAAGGCTTTTCGAGCTGGAGTTCGAGGCTGATCTGGTCGGCGACCTGCTGGACCATTTCCACCGCCTGCTCCGCTGTGATCTCGACCGTCTGGTAGCGCATCCCCAACCTGAAAATCCTCTCGCAGTAGGGCAGCGGCAAGTAACTCAGGATATCGCCGTTGACCGCCTTGATGACCTGGTATTCGCTGACCTTGGGCAATTCTGGCTTGTCCTCACCCAACACGACGGCGACCTGGCGGGCCTCGTCATAAGCGATGGCCTTTTCAGCGCCGGAAATGAAAAGCTTATCGACATGGACCTTGGCTCGGGCGCCCGCCCGGATGGCAAGCGAGTGGCCGGCCCGCGAGGCGACGTCGACTGAGCAGGCGGACTCGTACTCTGCCTTGGCTTTGCTGCGCGCTTCATCGCGTTTGGGTCGACCGAAAATGGACATCTTGGATCCAGGTGAAAATTAGTGAGAGTGTCCGTTCAGGAGGCGAGCCCCATCTGGCTGCGCAATTTTTTGACGTTAGCGGAAAGTATCTGGCTCACCCTCGACTCGCTGACGCCGATGACCGAGCCGATTTCCTTGAGATTCATCCCTTCGGAATAGTATAGCGACAGAACCAGTTTTTCTCGCTCGGAAAGCGCGTCGATCGCCTCGGTCAGGGCCATCATGGTCTGCGCCTCGGCTACGCGAGCTTCGGGCTCCCATGAGGTTTCAGCGGCGACATTGAGCGCCTCCTCCGGGACGACTTCCATGGAGACGGTCTCAAACCACTGAGCGTGGCTGCCCTCGCGCTGGAATTCACGCAAAACCTTTCCGGTATATTCGGCAATCTCGGATTCGCGGGGATGGCGACCGAGCTGATTGGCGAGCGCCTGAGCCGCATCGCCGTGTTGTTTCATATTGGCGATCGCCGAGCGCGGCATTGACGACATGCGCCGGACCTCGTCGATGATGGCGCCGCGGATGCGGTTGTAGGCAAAGTCCTCAAAGTCGACGCCCTTGGTGGGGTCAAAGGTTCTCGATGCCTCGAGGAGTCCCACCACGCCGATCTGAACGAGTTCGTTCAACTCCATCATCGGCGGCAAGCGCACCTTGAGATGGACGGCGACACGCTTGACCATGCCCAGGTGCTGCATCAACGAGTCGTTACCGTCGTTGCGGACCTGTTCGTAAATTCGGGTTCGTTGCATTACCGTGGCCCCCATTTCATTGGCGACCGCACATGCGTTCGACAAAAAACTGCATCGAACCCGAGGGCCCTGCGACGGGCGCGAGTGCCCGGGTCGATTCGGCGAGAAGCCTGAAATCCCGCGCTGCCGCCGACGATGGCGCCTGTTCGAGGACCGAGCGATGGCTGCGCTGCGCGGTGGTCACCGAGGCATCGGTTTCGATGGAGTGCAGATAAAGCAGCGAGTGGTTCAGGAATCGGGTCGTGACATCGTTGATGCGCGAGTAGAGCGATCGTCCCGCGGCCTGACTGTCCACCATGTTGGGAATCAGATATATCTGGTCGAGCTTATAGTCGCGGGTGAGGATCTTAATCGCGCCGTACGCGTCGGCTATCGACGAAGGCTCGTCCTTGACCACGATGAAGCGGCGTTGTACGGCTGCCATGAGCAGCATCACCGACTCGGCAATGCCGGCCGCAGCGTCGACCACCATGTAGTCGATATCGAGGTCGAGTTCACTGAATGCGGCCACGATTTGTCCGATGTCGGCCGGACCGAGCGAGGCCATTTTCTGCACACCCGAGGCGCCGGGGACGAGCTTGATCCCTTGAGGGGTGTCAATGATGACTTCTCTCAAGGTTTTCTTGCCCTCCAGCACGTGACTGAAATTAAACGGAGGTCGAACGCCCAGCGCGAGTTGGGTGTTTGCCAGACCGAGGTCGGCATCGAACAGCATGACCTTGTGTCCGAGGGAGGCGAGCGCCACCGACAGGTTGACTGATACGGTGGTCTTGCCGACGCCGCCCTTGCCGCTGGCGACACCGATCACCTCGGTGGAACGGTCAAGCAGCATGACGCTCCTCCCGGCGCACACGC
>CAZZKA010000370.1:0-2844 GCA_964654745.1 uncultured Bordetella sp.
TCGTTTGCGGCGGTGAGATCTCAGAGCATCGACTACGCGGTCATGGAGCCTCACGACGAAGTGGCGGTCGTACCGTTTGGCGGGCAGTGGAGCGATGTGGGCAGTTGGAATGCGGTGGCCGACCTGAGCCCTGCTGATGCGCAATCAAACCGGTTACAGGGTCAGGCACTCGCGCACAATGCGCGCAATACCTTCGTTCATGCGCCGCACCGCCCCGTGGTTGCTCTGGGCACCAGCGACCTTCTCATCGTGGATACGCCGGACGCGGTACTGGTAGCCCACCGCGACAGTGCCGAGCAGGTGAAGGATGTTGTCGGGAGGCTTGAGCGTGAACGCTGCACCCAGGCCGTCAGCCACCGCAAGGTGTCGCGCCCCTGGGGCTGGTACGACAGCGTCGATCAGGGCGAGCGTTTTCAGGTCAAGCGGATCGGCGTCAAGCCGGGCGCCAGTCTGAGTCTGCAAAAGCACCATCACCGCGCGGAGCATTGGATTGTCGTCAAGGGGACAGCAGAGGTGACCCGCGGCAGCGAGACGTTTCTCCTGAGCGAGAATGAGTCGACCTACATCCCGGTCGGTGAAGTGCATCGACTTCACAATCCGGGCAAGATCGAACTCGAAATGATCGAGGTCCAGTCCGGGAGTTATCTCGGCGAGGACGACATCGTGCGACTGCAGGATAACTACGGTCGGGCGCCCGCCTAGGCGCAGAGTTTTGCGTGCCTCGCCCGCCGCGCGGGCAATTCAGCGTGGGGTTGCGCGCGCAGCGATCAGGCGCACCATTTCCGGCACCATCGCCTGTGGCTCGGACCCAGCCGAGCGCTCGATCGATTCCAGGACCGCTGCGGCGATCGTGCGCTCGGCGCCGGAGTCAGCGGCCATGGTTGCGTAGTAGCCGAGATCCTTGCCGGCGTTGGCGACTGTAAAGCGCAGCGCTGTCTTGTCACCCTCGAGCAGGTACGGTTTGAGTCGGTCGAGAGCAACGCCGCCGCCGCCGCCGCGCGACAGCACGTCGGCAAACACCGCATCGGCTACGCCAGCTTGCCGGGCGCAGGCGGCTGCCTCGGCAATCAGGGTGACCAGCCCCAGTGATACGAAGTTGTGCAGCAGCTTCATGCGATGGCCGCTGCCTACCGGACCCGTGTGAAAAATACTTTCGGAAAAGCTCTCCAGCACGGGCCGTACGCGTTCGATGATCTGGACGTCGCCGCCCACGAGCAAAGCGAGTCTGCCCGCAGCGGCCTCCTTGGGGGTGCGGGTCATCGCTGCGTCGATCATCGCGCAGCCCGCCTGCGAGGCCGCAGCGGCCATGCGCTCGGTCGAGGACGGAAGCGCTGTCGAACAATCTATGACGACCGATCCGGGGCGCAGGCTCTTCAGAGCGCCGCTGGCGCCTGCGAGCACGGACTCAACCTGGGGACTGCCGGTCACGCAGAGGATCAGTACTTCGACGCGTGAGGCTAGTTTTTGCAGCGACGGTGTCGTTTGCGCCCCCGCTGCGACGAGCGGGTCAAGGGGTTGGTTGCCCGGATGCTCGAGCACGGTGAGCGGATAGCCGTGCTTGAGCAGGTTTGCGCCGATGCCAACGCCCATCAATCCAGCGCCAATCAAGCCTATTGCAGGTTTCATCGTAAACGTTCCCCTCAGCGATCCCGTTACTCTACGCTCAGACCGCCGATCTGGGCCGTTTCGGCGTTGCGGGCGCGTTGGCGGCGCCGGCTCGCGCACCATGACATTCGACGCCGAATCCAGTAAGGTTCCGGGCAGTTTTGGGAGACCGACTCATGCCTTTCGCTTCTACTGATGACGGGGTCAAGCTGTTCTACGAGGAGGCGGGTAGTGGTACGCCCATCCTGTTTATCCACGAGTTCGCAGGTGACCTGGGAAGCTGGGAGCCTCAGGTTCAGCATTTCAGCCGGCGCTATCGCTGTATCACATACAACGCGCGTGGCTACCCGCCCTCGGATGTACCGCCGACGCCGGCCTCGTACTCGCAGAAGCGGGCAGTGCGCGATGCGCTGGCGGTTCTGGATCATCTCGGCGTAGCCAAGGCGCATATCGTCGGGCTGTCGATGGGCGGCTTTGCGACGCTTCACATCGGGCTTGACGCACCGGAACGGGCTCATTCACTTTGCGTCGCCGGTTGCGGTTACGGCGCTGAGCCTGGCAAGCGAGAGCAATTTCGCAGCGAGGCCGAGGCGGCCGCGGCGATGCTGCTCGAAAAAGGCATGGATGCCTTCGTTGATCGATACGCATTTGGTCCGACCCGAGTGCAGTTTCAAAACAATGACCCGCGCGGTTTTGCGAAGTTTATGGCGGACTTCAAGAAACACTCCGCTCTGGGATCGGCCAACACCCAGCTTGGGGTGCAGCGCGAGCGTCCTTCGCTCTTCGATTTGCGCGAGGCTATGGCGAAGCTTCGAGTTCCGGTTCTGATCCTCAATGGCGACGAGGACTGGCCCTGCCTGATGCCCGGGATGATGATGAAGGAAGTGATTCCGAGCGCCGCCATGGCGATCATTCCCAACGCGGGCCACACCATCAACATTGAGACTCCCGACGCGTTTAACCACGCCGTTAGCGAGTTTCTGGCTTGGGTAGAATCGGGCCGGTGGCCGGTGCGGGATGTCCGCGCGACCGGTAAATCGATTCTAGGCATGCTCAAGTAATAGAGAGACCGAATCCGATGGCCCAAGTCGATCGTGTCGCCCGACCCTCCGGCAGAGATGCACGGCCATCGGCCCCCTCTGGCGCCGATCCCGCTCCCGTAGCACGAGGGATGGGACCCAAAGCGGGGCCGGCGCAGATTCCGAAGGCTGACGCGCGACCCGCCGCGCAGCCCTCGCT
>CAZZKA010000371.1:0-2832 GCA_964654745.1 uncultured Bordetella sp.
CTGTATTCGGGCGGATCGGCACCCAACGAGTCTGCCCGACGAGGGAATCGGGTATGTCGCCGCGAGTCGGGCTCACCACCACGAAGCGCATCGCACTGCCCGCAGCCTGCTCGATGAATTGCGCGCTCGAATGAACGCCAGCTCCTCCCGAACTGACCTGTAGGTTACGAACTGGCAACCCCCCAAAGGCCATAAAAAGGCGCGTGTGGCTGAGCATATTGCGCCAATCGGTGACGCGTCCGGTGACCGGTTGGTAGGTGCCGATCACATGGGGCAGAAAGAATTGCGCGGCACCCCAACTGTAGTTGCCCGCTTGAAGCACGCAGCCGCCACCCGCATTCATAAAGCGCTGAGTGAGTGAACGCGCGTGGTGGAGCCGTCCCGCCGAGGACCAGCCGTAGGAACCACCGAATACTCCTTCTGCGCCGCGCTCAGTGCGAACGCGCAAGATCTCGTCGGCAACGAGCGCCAGGGCGGTATCCCAATCAGTCTCGACAAAAGCATCCTGCCCGCGCGCCGCTCCGTCGCCTGGGCCACGCTTTTTCAGCCATCCTGAACGTACTGCAGGGCGCGATATCCGCAGAGGCGAGTGCACCATCTCAGGCATGGATCTCAGAATTTCCGAAGGGGCTGGATCGCGCGCCAACGGTTCGCAGCGAACCAGTCGCCCGGATTCAACTATCGCCGTAAACGCCCCCCAGTGGGCGAGCGAAGGGAAGCGGCCATCTTGTGGGACTCCCGGCTGGAAGGCGAAATCCGAAAATCTTGTCTGCGCGATCGCGGGCATTGGGCGATAATGCCACCAAACCCCTGTCCCGGGGAAAGGAGAAAGCCATGTCAAAAATGAAGCTGACGGGCTCGTTCGTCGCACTGATCACGCCCTTCAACGCCGACGGTACCGCTGACTTCGGCGCCTTCCGGAGCCTATTGCGCTTTCAGGAAGACCACGGCACCGAGGCGGTTCTGATCATGGGCTCAACCGGCGAAGTTTCGATGCTCTCGCAAAAGGAGCGCGAATCGATCATCGTTGAGACCGCAAAAATGAAAACCGGGAAGATGAAATTTTTCTACGGTTGCACCGGCAACAACACCCAGACCACGGTGGACTACCTCCGTTTCGCTCGCGCGAATGGGGCTGACGGTGCGATTCTCGCGGCTCCGTCCTACATCTGCGGGCCGGAGGATGACCTCGCGGACTTTTTCCTCGAGGTTGCCGATTCAACCGATCTGCCACTAGGGCTGTACAACAATCCTCCGCGAGTAAAGACCGACCTCAATTGGGACCACCTGATCAAGATTTTCAAACATCCGAATTTCGTGGTTCACAAGGAATCAACCACGCGCGTCGGGCAGGTCGCTCAGGTGCTGCGTGCCCGACCCGATGTCGCGGTGATGTGCTGCGACTCGCCCAACCTCGGACTGGTCGTCCCGACCATGAGCCTTGGCGGCCACGGTACCGCCAACATGAGCGGCAATATCGCCCCGGCTGAAATGGCTGTCCTGTCGCGGCCTTGGACCACACCGGAGGTTTCTGTGAGTTTCCGTGACACCTACCTCGATCTCCTTCCTTTGCTGCATTACTCGTATTCGGCGATCAATCCAGTCGCAGTCAAATCGCTGATGAAAGCCCTCGGCATGCCGTCAGGCAATCTGCGTAAGCCACTGAAAGGGCTCGAAGGGGAGCCCCTCAAAAAGGGCCTGCGAATCGTCAAGGAACTGGGGCTTGATCGGAAATACGGCTGGAGTTCCCTACAGCTCGCAGCAGCCTGAGCTCCCCGCCAGATGGATCTGGGTATTGCAGGCCGCCATGCATTGGTGTTCGGCGGCAGCAGGGGGCTGGGGCTCGCCAGCGCTACGCAGTTGGCTAAAGAAGGCGTCCGGGTGGTGATCGCTGCCCGCGATCCGAGCACTCTCAGGACTGCAGCGGAGCAGATCACTCGCGAGGCGGGAACCGCTGCCGGTTGGGTCAGTGCCGACATCACCACCGAGGCCGGCCGAGATGCGGCGCTCGCGGCCTGCCCGAGGCCAGATATCCTGATCAACAACGCCGACGGCATGCCGCCTGGGGATTTTCGCGATTGGCGCCCGGAAACCTGGCACTTGGCACTCGACGCGATGATGATCGGCCCGATCGAGATGATCCGCCGAACTGTCGATGGCATGATGGATCGGCGATTTGGTCGCATCATCAACATCGTTTCCCGTAGCGTGAAGCAGGCGCAGGTCGAACTGGGTTTATCCAACGGCGCGCGATCAGGTCTGGTCGGATTCGTGGCGGGCCTGTCGAGGCAGACCGTTCGTCACAACGTTACGATCAATAATCTTCTGCCGGGCGTCTTCGCAACCGACGCGCAGCGTAATCACATTCTGGGAATGCTGGAGAGCACCGGCAAAACCTTCGACCAGCTATGGCTGGAACGCGGGAATAACAACCCTGCCGGGCGCTTTGGCCAGGCCCATGAGTTCGGTGCCTACTGCGCCTTTTTATGCTCAGCCCAGGCCGCCTACATCAACGGTCAAAATTTAATGATTGACGCTGGGGCCTACCCGGGAACCTTCTGAAGCGCCCCCCTCAATTCGGAGATCGACATGCTGAACGAATCACAACCAACCGAGGATGGCCGCCGACTGCAACAATATCGAGGCGCAGGCCGAGCCGCGCTCTACCGTCCGGCAACTACCGTGTTCGCTGCAGCCACCCTGCTGTTTTCGTTCAGCCTGGCAGCCGCGCAAACCGCGACTTTTCCCAACCGGCCCATCACCATCGTGGTACCGCACGCAGCCGGCGGTGCGGTCGACAGCGTTGCGCGGACCTTGAGCGAGCGGCTCGGC
>CAZZKA010000372.1:0-2816 GCA_964654745.1 uncultured Bordetella sp.
CTGCGCCAGCGGCCTGGGCTGGGCGACGGCCGCGGCAGGCGCTGCCGGCATCGCCTGCGGAGCCGCCTGAGGCCTCGGCGCTGAGCGCTGACCACCGTCCTTGCGCTCGGACGGCTGAGCCTGGGCGTAGGAGACCATCACCGCCGGTATGAGCAGGCAGGCTAGAGCGAAACGGCAGCGGGCATTGGACACTGGGCTCTCCAAACGATGCGGCTTACATCACGCGAGGGACTCTATCAAACATCCCAACGCGATCAACTACGTTTGGCCTCACGCCTTACAGGGCTTACACCCGCTTACAATCGCACAAAGCCGGAGAAAGCCATGTCACTCAGCGTGTTCATCCAATCCCGCGAGACTGTCACTGCTTTGCGGGGCCAGGCGCGCAGGAACCCTCGCCGGTCTGCAGCAGGGGTTAACCTTGGCCAAATCCGGCGGGCAATGGCTCTCCTGTTGATTTCAGGACTTTTCGCGCTGCCCGCTGCTGCACAACAGGACGCGTCGATCTTTCGCGACGCAGATATACCGAGTGGGGAAAAGCTGATCGTTGAGCATCAGTGCAACGCCTGCCATATCAAAAAATTCGGCGGTGACGGAACCCAGATTTATCGACCGCAGGGCCGCATCAATACCGCCGGATTCCTTCGCGGGATGGTCGAGCAGTGCAACACTGAACTCAAACTTCAACTTTGGCCCGAAGACGTCACGGCCATTGCGGCCGTGCTGAATCGCGACTTCTATCGCTTCAAGTAGTTCCTATACCGGGGCTTTGATATGACCAACGAAACCCACGACCCCTCGTTACGCAGCTGGGTTGCGAGCGCGAACGATGCTGCCTGCGATTTCCCGCTGCAAAGCCTGCCGTTTGCCGTGTATCGCCGCAGCGGCTCAGGCGATGCATGGCGCATCGGTGTGGGTATTGGTGACTCCATCCTGCCAGTGGGTGCGCTGATCACAGGCGGCAGTATTTCCGGCGAAGCGGCAGCCGCCGCCGCAGCCTGTCAACAACCAACGCTCAACCATCTCATGCAATGCGGCCCGGCGGCCTGGTCTGCGCTGAGGCTTGCCTTGTCTAAAGGCTTGAGAGAGGGATCGACCGAACAGGCAAGGCTCGCGCCGACTCTGATCCCCATGGCGGCCGCTGAGTTTTCACTTCCGGCCCATATCGGTGATTTCACCGATATGTATACCTCGCTCGATCACGCGCTCAATGTGGGGCGGCTATTCCGCCCCGACAATCCGCTCATGCCTAACTTCAAGTGGCTGCCGTGCGGGTACCACGCGCGGGTTTCCTCGATCGGTATCAGCGGACAGTCCTTTCACCGCCCGCGCGGCCAACTGATGCCCCCTGGCTCATCAGCCCCGGTGTTCGGTCCGACGCGCAGACTCGATTACGAACTCGAGCTTGCCATCTGGATCGGGCAAGGCAATGCGCCCGGCAGCAGCATCGCCATTGATCAGGCTGACCGGCATGTCTTCGGCCTCGGACTTCTCAACGACTGGTCAGCGCGCGATATCCAGGCTTGGGAATACCAACCGCTGGGCCCGCTCCTGAGCAAAAATTTCGCAACCACCGTATCACCGTGGGTCGTCACAATGGAGGCTTTAGAGCCCTTCCGCATGCCCTGGAACCGGCCTGCCGAAGACCCCCAGCCCCTGCCCTATCTCGAATCGTCTGCCAACCGTAGCCGGGGCGCCCTGGACATCCGGCTCGAAACCCTGCTCTGTACGCCCGGGATGAGGCAGCGAGGTACGCCACCCCAGAGGCTATCGCGCACGAGTTTCCGGCATTGCTACTGGACCGTAGGGCAGATGATTGCTCATCACACCATCAACGGCTGTAATCTCCAGCCGGGTGACCTTATCGGTAGCGGTACTCAGTCGGGACCCGGCCCGGGTGAATCGGGAGCGCTTATCGAACTCACCGAAGGCGGACGCAAGGCAATCGCCCTGCCCGGCTCGGAAACCCGCACCTTTCTGGAAGACGGCGACACCGTCATCCTGCGCGGCCATTGCGAGCGCGAAGGCTTTCGCCGCATAGGCTTCGGCGAATGCGTGGGAACTGTCTTGCCTGCAGCCACATGACGCTGGCGCGTGCCGTCAACCGCCGACGAGCAGTTGATCGAGGACCTGCCCGCGCTGATCCTCCAGGCGAATCCTCACCGGCATGAGTCCGCCGTCTTCTCTGAGCCAGATCTCCAGGCTCCCCGAGGCCGAACCGCCGTCGCCGTCTTCGCTGCGAAGTTTAAGCAGGCGCTGCGTTCCCGCGTTGGTTTGAAGAACCTGATCTCGGAGGATCTGAAAGCGCAGCGTTCGCGTTGACGAGACCCCGAGCAGTTCGACCGAAATACTCGGCTCACGCAAACGAGGCGACTGCACGGCGGCGAGCCACGCGAAGTGCGCAGCCAGCGACAGCCGGTCCTGAACGCCCAGTGCAAGGGGCAGACGCCTGCCGTCATCGAACAAAGCAACGGGGGGTTCCTCAACCGACACGCTGACGACTCTCGCACCGCGGTCGCCACGCTGTTCTTCGTAACGCTCCGGGCGAAATCCTCCCGCGTCCAGTCGCCCCGCGCTGCTCTGCCGGAAACTGCCCCGATAAAACAGCGCGAGCAAACCTCGCGCCTGCCCCTCGGTGTAGAGCCGGTACTTTCCCTCGCCCAAGCTCATTACGTAATCGAGCACGGCCACTGGTCCGCCAGAGTGAAATTCGCCGTAAAAAATTTCGTAGCGCCATCGCCCCTCCATGGGCCCCGGTATCGGTAACGGAGCGTCCCGCGCTCGGGCATCGCTCGGTTCAGACCGACCGCCTACCG
>CAZZKA010000373.1:0-2765 GCA_964654745.1 uncultured Bordetella sp.
TGAGGGGTACACCGGGCTTGATGACATCCTCGCCGAAGAGTTAATAAGCTTCAAATTTGCCGTGGGCTATGACGCAGACTCACTCTATCCAAAGCCGCTTTCTCCGGGACTCGAAAAAAAGGTTGCTGAATTTTTGCAACGGCTACTGACGAGACTCGCCACAACCTTTGACCCGCTTGCAGGCCAAGTGCAGGAATTCGGCTCCCACATTAGTGAAAGCCTTCGCTTCGCTCTGCTCCCTGAACATCAAGACGCGGCCGCTGAGACCGCTCGTAATCAAGCGCGTACCGCACTGATCGCCGGCGATGGTTCCTCCATGAGGACGGCTCTAGCTGGATCTAGTGGCAGACTTAAGTTCGCTGCGCTGCGCGATCTTTATGAACTTGCTGCGATCAATCCCGGATTGAAAAACGCGCTTGATAATACCGAAGCTAAGCTGCGCACCAGCGTCGATAAGCGAAAGCCCAAGCCCAGTCGCCTCCTCATGCTGGAAATGCTCGAAGTGCTTAAAGCCGAGGGAAAAGCTGATCATGTTAACGAAGAAAAACCGGGCGATCGCTACGAAAAAGCCCTTCGCAACCTTTTAAGAAGACCAGAAACACTCAATCGGGGAGCTGGTCCAGCATGGCAAACCGGGCTTTTCCCATTGGGCTCTGTCGTTGCTGGCATGACTCCAACGCAACGCGAAGAGATCTACCGCAAGGTCGCACAATCGGCGCTCGATTCTTTGCAATCCAAATCCCGCGATCGTTCAACCAGTGCAGAAAAGCTGCTACGTGATCTACCGAGAGTGAAACCTGATGACGGGCTCGCCCCGATGATCCATGAAGCGCTCAGGAGTATTGCGTCGGAAGCAGAGCTTGAGTTACGGCAACAAGCGATGCTCGATACGGGCGCCTTGGGCAGCCCCGCCAGTTTTCGGGATGGGCAGGGGTGGAATCTTTTGGAGGGAGACCTGAAGAAGATCCGGGATGGCAAGGGCATCGATTTCTTAGACCGGCCGGAACTTGAGGGAGATGAAAAGGCTGCGCTTGCCGCCCTTCACTACCTCAGACTCATCCAGAGAGAAGATGAAAATGCCCTGGACAAAATGACCCCTCGGTCGCTCTTGCTTTTGAAGGAGATGTTACAGCCGATTAAACAGCTATGGACCGTAGGCGATCTGCTCACAAGTATCGAGGAACGCCTGGCGCGCGCCTAGCGGGCTGATCCCCCCGAATGGTCCTCGTCGCAAGCATCAGAAACTCAGATGCGGTGCTCGGTTCCATGCGCGCGAGGACGCCTTCAGGGCTTGAGCCTGCGCTGAAACCAGGGGACGATGACGCTTTCAAAAATCTGCGCATCGCTCCACTCTCGGTTACGACCGATGTGACCGCCACTCGGATTTACCCAGGCTTCTCGAGGGGATGTCCCGGTCTTTAGCACGATGTAGAGGTCCTCGATCGGAACCTGGGTGTCGCGCTCACCGTTGACCAGCAGTTGTGGCGCTGTAGGTTTCTCCAACGCGCCCGTGTCCTTGAGCGACATGCGAGGTCCGTAGGCAAGGAACTGCTCAAGCGTCTCGGCGCCATACACCGCCGCCCGCGCTGCGAAGAGGTCAAAGAGATACTCACGTGTGCCAAGCGCCTTAAGTTGCCAGTCGCGCTGAAAATAGCCGTGCACGGGTCCGCCCCAATTAACCACGGCCTTGAGGCGTTGCGGCTCCGCAATCGCCATGCGGGCCGCCCAGTGACCGCCCCAGGAGACGCCCTGCAGGCCTATGCGCTGCGGATCGAGATCCGAGCGGGTTTGCAGCGCATCAATTACCTTCGAAAATACGCGTTCAGAACCCACGTCAATCCGGATTGGCGAATCACCAGTGCCCGGCATATCCAGCGCCAAATAGGCTAACCCCGCCTTGAGATAGCCAGCGCCGTATTGTTCGACAACAAATTCCTTGTAGCCATCGAGACCGCCGATGGATATCACCACCGGCGGGCGGTTCACGCCAGCCGGCCGTTGCAGGTATCCGATAATTTCTTTGCCTTCGAACGGGATACGCACCACCTCAATCACCGGGTCAGCTAATCGCGCATACGCGCGGAACGACTCGGTCGCACGTTCGTGGGCCCGCTTTTTCTCGGGCGAGTTCTGCGTGGGCCAGGCGCCAAAACTGTGGTAGCGCCACGCAGCAAGATAATGCTCGCGCGCTTTCGCACGGTCACCTGTTTCAGTATCCCGTGCCATCTGGGCCATTCGGTCACCGCTTTGCATCCAGGAGCGCGCCCACTCATCACGGTCGAGTGAGTTGATCCGCGAGAGGATCTGCGCCACCTCGGCGGGATCAAAACCGTTCAGGGGATAGCGCTGAGCTTTGACCCGCTCAGTGACTGCTTCTTTAAGCTCAGGCCAGGTACGGCTCGGAGCGATCTGGGAAAACACGGTGGACGACCATGCCACCAGAAAGCCTAGGAAGACGCGGCGTACAAGATGCGGTGACATCACGGTTCTCCCAGAGATGATCTATTTAATAAAGAGTCGATCTGCGAACCATTCCATTCGAAAACAATTGAGCATGGAATGAACTCGGAAATCTCCTCGTAAGAACTGAGGTACAGCGACAGGGCTTCAGCCCGGGACGTCATACGGTAGCAGCGATTTTTTCTCCATTGGCGTATCGATCATGAAAGCGGAACCAGTCCTCAGCAGTCAGCGCGTCCGGTAAGACCTTCCTGAACGCTTCGGGCGTGCCGCGCGGACCCTTCTGAACCTCGTAGTACAAAAAC
>CAZZKA010000374.1:0-2753 GCA_964654745.1 uncultured Bordetella sp.
CCTGGCGCAAGTGAAAGGGGACATTCCTGATAGTCGTCAAAAAGATGGGTCGCAACGAGCGCGACGAACAACCCCCCACATGCGCCTCCCAGCGACATGGCGAGGTAGTACCGGGTGAGGTAGCGGGTGTCGGCCGGGCGACGGCGATACAGCTCGCCGTGGCAGACCAGGCACACCAGAAAGAGCATCGCGCCATGCAGCCAGCGCAGCTCGCTCAACCCGTAGCCCCAGTATGTGCCGAAGATCTCCGGTATCGCATGCCGCCCGGCGAGAAAGAGGACCGCAACGAGCGCCGCACCGGCTACCGCCAGGGGCCGATACCAGCGCGAATGGTCAAAGCTCACGATGAAAGAAAGCAGATAGAGCGAGAGCATGAGAATCCAAAGTCTCGGCTCCGGCGCAATGTCGTGGCTCGCGTGGTCGGTTGTTGCGATAAAAAGGAGCGATGCGAGCGCCGGCAGCAAGACCCAGAGCACCCGGTCCAGTCGCGCGGGCGTCGATGACGCAGGTGGCGGCAACGATGCCGTCTCCCGGTCCGCTACAGGCTGCGGCGCGACCGGCGCGTCTTTGGCCTGCTGCAGCGCAAGGAGTGCACAGCCGGCTGCGAACAGCCAGAAACCGACCATCCAGCCGCGACCGAGGGTCGGAAGGTCAAACCACGGCTCGAACACATACGGAAACGTGACCAGCGCAAGAAGCGAACCGACATTAGAAAGGGCATAAAGGCGGTACACGGAGGCCGAAGCCCCTGCAGCGCTGCGGGCAAACCAGTGCTGCAGCAGCGGCCCGGTCGTGGCCAGACAGAAATAGGGCAGGCCCACGCTTGCTGCGAGGATCATCACAATGCGCGCAACCGGCGCTTCATCACCCTGCGGCCGCAGCGACGCCCCGGGCACCACCCAAACCGCCAGCACGGCGGCGACCGCAAGAAGCGCGATATGGATCCCCGCCTGCGTACGCGCACTCGCGCGGTGGCCCAGCGCATGCGCATACAGATACCCGCCGAACAGCACACACTGAAAAAACAGCATGGCTGCAGTCCATACCGCGGGGCCGCCGCCAAACCACGGCAGGATCGCCTTGCTCACCATCGGCTGGACTTGGAAAAGCAGGAACGCGCTCAGAAAAATGGTGAACCCGAAAAGCATCACCTGATGAGCGGGCGTCGAACGGCGGGCGGGCAGATCCATGGCTTTCCCTGAACAAGGCTCGACCGCACTCTACCGCCCTTGCCCGAGCCCGTCACGGCAGCGCGCCGTCTTGTCCCGGTAACCTCACCCGCTTATGCTTCAGCGACTCCTTAGCTATCCGGCCCTCACCGAAACACGAGCCCCGTTCGATCATGTCGCACCCCAACCATCCTTGCGGTTACGACGACAGCGGGGAGCGCGCTCAGGCCGCGCGCGCATGGACCGCCGCAGCCCTGCGTAATCGCCTCGTGCGGACATGTCGACGGGCTCGCTGCGCGCGCACGGCCGCACGCTTATTTCATCCGGCCGGGTCCGCATTGATCGTTACGCTCGCGCTCATGGCGATCGCGCCGTCCGGGCGGGCGCAAAGCGAACCCGACGCCGGCCAGATTGGCCCGGCCGCCGACCCCGGCCTCTCCATTCAGGCCGGCCTCACGGTTGATGCCCTGCGCAACCAGGCGGGCGCGCTGACGCGCGGGTCGGGCCGGCTTGCGCTCGCCGATCTGCGCATAGGTTTGGACTTCGAATCCCTGGCCCAACGCCCCGGTCTGACCGGCCACCTTCATCTGATGCACCACGCGCCGGGTTATTTCAATGCCGAGCGCGTCGGGGCGCTTACCGGCGCAAGCAACATCGAAACGCTGGGCCACGGCACCAAGCTCTACCGGGCTTGGATTGAACAGCGGTGGGCGGATACCGGGCGGGCGCTGCGGGTAGGGCTCTTTCCATTTGAGGACGAGTTCTTCACCATGGATGCAGCGGCAAGCTTCATTCACCCCACCAATGGCCCGCAGGGCGACTACGCCGGTACCGTGGGTGCGGCCATCTACAACCACGCCGGCTTTGGCTTACGCCTGCGACAGGAGTGGGCGCAGCGCGCCCGCTACGCGATGGTGGCCCTGCTGGACCGCCCGTTGGAGGACACCAACTTCGTTCGCTGGAACGGAGTTGCCTTTCCGCGTGCGCCCGGCCTGCAGTTGATGGCCGAAATCGGCCTGACGCCGCTCGCATCGGCCGAACCGGCCCGCGGCGAGCGCGTGAGCAAGCACGCCGCCGGCATCTGGGCTCACTCCTCGGGCGATCCGCATCTGAGCGCTCGCGATGCGAACGGGCAGGCTCTGCGGGCCCGCAGCCACGGCTGGTATGTCCTTGGCGAGCGAACGCTCTGGGCGGCTGCCGATTCGCCTGCGGCGATCGCCGGATTCGCGCGACTATCGGGCGGCGACGCGCGCGCCTTTCCGGTGAGCCTCGCCGTCAACACCGGCCTGCGCGTCTCGGGCTGGGTCCCGGGGCGCAGCGCCGATGTCACCGCCGTCATGCTGGTCGGGCAACGACTGGGCACAGCCTGGCGCAGCCGACTCGCGCAGGAGGGACGCGAGCCCGCTGCGGCCGAAAATGTCGCAGAGGTCAACCATCGCATCGAAATCAGTCGCTCGCTGGCTATGATGCCTCTTGCACAATGGATCTCTCGACCGGGCGGCGAAGCGGGCCGATCGAGTTCAAGAGTGCTCGGGCTACGCGTCATGCTCTCGCTCTGACAACGAAAACAGCCGTCATCGGCAA
>CAZZKA010000375.1:0-2745 GCA_964654745.1 uncultured Bordetella sp.
ACGACGTCTGATCGCTGGCGCAACGCTGGCCGGCGCATCGGGTGTTTTCGGCATGCCCGCGCGCGCTCAAGGGACTGCGGGTGACTGGCCCAACCGTCCCGTGAAACTGCTGGTCGGCTTTGCGCCAGGCGGCAGTTCGGATGTGGTCTCGCGGCTGATGGCTCAGCGCCTTACCCCGATTCTCAATCAGCAGATCGTCGTCGAGAATCGGCCTGGCGCGGGTGGACTGATCGCTGCCGAAGCGGTGGCGCGAGCGCAGCCCGACGGATATACCTGGCTGCTGTTGCCCAGCGGCCACTCCAGCCAGGCGGCGATGCTGAAAAAAATGCCGATCCATCCGCTTGATGATTTTGCATGGGTCAGTACGGTCACCGTATATCCGATGTTTTACTGCGTGGCTGCCGATTCGCCAATCAAATCCTTGTCCGACTTGATTGCCCGCGCACGAGCCAATCCAGGCAAATTGTCGTTCTCATCGCTGGGCATCGGCGCTGCCCATCACCTGCTTGGCGAGTGGCTCAATGCCGAGGCGAAGATTGATCTCGCCCACGTACCCTACAAAGGCTCGCCGGCGGCATTCGCCGATATCGTTGCCGGTCGGGTCGACCTCATGGTCGAAACCGCCACTGCGGCGTTGCCCTGGATTCGCGGCGGCAAGCTCAGAGCCCTCGCTGTCACCTCAAGGGAGGGCGTCGCCCTCGTTCCCGGAGTGCAGGCCGCATCCGACGTGATCCCCGGGCTTGAATACGAATCATGGCTCGGCATTGTGACAACGCCGGGCACACCCGGCGCGATCGTCGAGCGGCTCAATCGGGCGATCCGCGATGCACTGGCCGACCCCGAGATCGTGCGCCGCCTCGAGGATTTGGGCGGCCGGCCCGGACCTTCCGACCCGGCAGAGTTTCGCGGCCGCGCAGCACGCGACATCGAAAAATTCCGCGCCATCGTGTTCTCGCGTGGCATCCCGCAGTCCTGACCCATGAGTGAGACCCGGATGAAATCCGATCCGCATCCGTGCAGCGCCATCGCCGCTGCCGCTCCGCAGCGCCGCGTGCTGTTGGCGTCGACCTTCGCCGCCTCCGCTCTTGCGCTTACCGGTCGCTTCGCGTCGGCACAGGAAGCCTGGCCCACCCGTACGATCAGTCTGGTGATCCCGTTCCCGCCAGGCGGCGTCGCCGACACGGTAGGACGGCCGGTCGCCGACGCGCTCGCGCGCACCCTTGGCCAACCGGTCGTGGTCGAAAACCGCGCCGGTGCCGGCGGCGGCGTCGGCATGGCTCAAGTTGCACGCGCCAAGCCTGACGGCTACACGCTGCTCATGGCACTGTCATCGGTCACCATCATTCCTGAGGCTGACCGGGTTCTCGAACGCTCCCCGATGTATCAGCTTGACCAGCTTGACGCTATCGCGCGATTCACAGCCGACCCCACCGTTCTGGTGGTGCGCGCCGACAGCCCCTGGAGATCACTCAAAGATTTTTTGGAAGATGCCGGCCGGCGACCAGGGGCGATCAGTTTCGGGTCCTCAGGCAACTACGGGACGATGCACGTGCCGATGGAGATGCTCAAGCAGGCCACCGGGACCTTCATGCTCCACGTTCCCTATACCGGCGCGGGTCCGGCGATCGTCGGACTGCTGAGCAGTCAGGTCGAGGCCCTTGCGACCGGCCCGGCAACCGTTGTTCAGCATATCCGCTCCGGACGCCTTCGGGCACTCGCGCACTGGGGCGAGGGACGCCTTGCTTCGTTGCCCGATGTTCCGAGCCTGGTCGAGAGCGGCCTCAACGTCAAATTTTCGCAGTGGGCGGCGCTCTTTGCCCCCGCCGGCCTTGCCGCCCCGGTTCGCGCAAAACTGGCTGAGGCGGCCAAGGCGGCCGCCATCGACGAACGCGTCACCAAGACGATCGTTGGCGCCGGCACGCCCATTCAATACCTGGACGGACCTGCTCTGGCACGCTTTGTTCAGGATGACGCGAGAGTCATGGCTGAAGTCGTTCGCAGAATCGGCAAGCAATAGAGGCGGCAAGCGAGGGACGGCAAACAACAGGGGCGGCACCCGACAGCGGCGGCAACCAATACGGGCGCCCTCGACGCCGCCGCTGCCGACCAGCGCTTCGCCCATCGGGCGATACCAGGATGCGCGGCACCCGCAGCAACATTACCTGCGCTCGCATCTGCCTCGTTCGCGTTACCAAAGTTCGAATCTCCCGCGCTCGCATTGCCGGCGCTCGCATTGCCCGCCTTAATCGTCCCCACTCCCCGCAACCCGCCCGGGCCGGACACCGCCAGGGCGAGCCTGCACCGGCTTGGGTCAGTTTTTGTTGACATATGTCTATGTCAAGTTACAATTACATTCAGCCTGTCCAGAAAACCGGACGGGCTGAGGCAAGAAGAAGGCGCCCTCTCCCACGTGCGGGATTCGCACGGCTTCAATGCAGTACCTTGCAAGGAGCATCCTCATGTCTGACAAAGACAAAGTCTGGCCGACGGGCTTGACCGAGGCGGAGTCGGAGGAAATCCACAGGCATCTGATCCAGGGAACGCAGATCTTCGGCATGATCGCGGCCCTGGCTCACCTGTTGGCTTACCTCTATTCGCCCTGGCTCAAGTAAAGGAGAGCCTCATGATCTACGGAAAAATGTGGTGTGTGGTTAAGCCCTCCGTGGGCATTCCGCTCTTTCTGTCCGCTGTAGCCATTGGCTCGTTCTGCGTGCATCTCGCGATCACGACGAACACGACCTGGGT
>CAZZKA010000376.1:0-2726 GCA_964654745.1 uncultured Bordetella sp.
CCCGTCCTCCTAGAGGGCGGCTACAAAGCGTTCCGGCATCAGGTCATCGGCGACCTCGAGCGGCTACCGCCTGGTCTGCGCTTTCATGTCATCGCGGGGCGAACCGGCTGCGGCAAGAGCCTGCTGCTCGGTGAACTCGCGCGACAGGGAGCCCAGGTCCTCGATCTGGAGGCGCTCGCCAAGCATCGCGGATCCGTCCTCGGGCGGCTGCCCGGAACCACGCAACCGCCACAGCGCCGGTTTGAATCCCTTCTGTGGGAGGCTCTGCGAGCCTTTGATTCCGCTCGCCCGGTATTCGTCGAATCGGAAAGCCGCAGGATCGGTACCTGTCATTTACCCGAAGCACTGATGAACGCAATCCGCTCGGGAAACTGCCTGAAAGTCGAAGCAAGGATCGATACGCGAGTGGAACTGCTGATGCGCGAGTACGGTCACTTCATTGAGGAGCCGGAAAGCCTCGAACAACACCTGGGATTCCTTATTCCGCTGCACGGCCACGCAACGATTTCAAAATGGCGGTCTATGCTCGGCGCCCGTGACTGGCCAGCGCTCGTGAGCGAACTCCTTGTCACTCACTATGATCCCGCTTATGAACGCTCGATGGCGCGCAACTATTCGGGCTTTGCCGTCGCGCAGCGCGTCGAACTCGCCGATTCGACCCCGAAGTCCCTCGAACTCGCAGCCCTTGAGTTATTGCGGGTTGGCGGAGGCAAGGCGTGACAGCGACCGCTTGATACTCGCCCGCTGTTTCAGCGACTCAACATAGTCGGCGACGTCCTGCTGCGACAAGCCTTGCTCGAGCTGTTCTCTTATCGGAGCGACCAGCTTGTCGACTTCAGCACTTTCGGGCTCTGAAACCTTGCGCAACTGGAAGACCGCGTAACCCTGCTCGCCCAGATCAACGCCTACGTACGCCGGCAGTTTTGACGACGGAGCGCGGAAAATCGCCTGCATGGCGGGTGCCGGCAGCGTCTGCTCACCTGACCGGGAAACTGTCCGCGCGGCGGACAGACCCTGAGGAGGCTCTCCCGCCTGCAAAGACTTCAGCATGGCCTCGCCCGCCTCAGTTGCCAGCCGGGTTGATTCGCGTTGAATGAACACCTTGCGTACCTCGGGCTCCACTTCCGCGTAGGGTTTGATCCGAGAGGGGCGGTGATCGAGGAGTCGCGCAGTGATGA
This sequence comes from uncultured Bordetella sp., assembly GCA_964654745.1. GTDB lineage: Bacteria > Pseudomonadota > Gammaproteobacteria > Burkholderiales > Burkholderiaceae_E > SYIM01. The sequence continues at coordinate 1,179 of CAZZKA010000376.1, forward strand.
TGCGGCCCGAGCCGGCGTCGACGGCCTCGGTATTGCGGCGGCTGCCAACCGAATCAGGAGAAAAAAGCGCCGCCAGAACCCGGGGATTGTTGAGCGGGTGATCACGGCCGAGCGCCGCCGCACCAGCCCGCGAGACATCGGCAGCCTGCTGGAGGGTTACGCCAAACCGATCGACCAGCGGCTGAAGCGAGTCGGACTGCTCGTAGGCCATATTCCCGAAGGCGTCCGCGTCCTCGGCAAACTTGCGGCCCGCCTGGGTGCGACGGATCTCCGCTTCGATCTCGGCGCGCACATCAGCAAGCGGGCGCTCCCGAACCGGCCTGACGTCGGTTACCTGGATGAGATGCAGACCGAATTCGGTCTCGACAGGCCCGACGACTGCACCCTTGGCAGCCTCGAACGCCGCGTCGGCAAACGGCTTGGTCATCATTTCGCGGGTGAAGTATTCGAGATCCCCGCCGCCCTTTGCCGAACCGGGGTCCTGCGACTCTTTGCGTGCGAGATCGTCAAACTTGGCTCCTTTGCTGATCTGGGCAAGGAGACTGCTAGCTTTGGCCTTCGCCGCTTCCCTGGCGGCCGCCGAGGCGCCAGGCTCGAGCCTGATCAGAATGTGACTCGCTCTGCGTTCTTCAGGGACGCGATAACGACCGCGGTTCTGCTCGTAGAAACTGGTAACGTCGGTATCCGAGACAACCTGTTTTCGCGCAAGGGACTCGATGTCGAGAACGGCGTACTGGACCGTCGCCGATTCGGCAAGCCGAAACGAATCGCCGTTCTCATCGTAAAAACGTTTGAGGGTCGCCTCGTCCGCCTGAACCTTGCCCGCGAAGGTCTCGGGTTTGAAACTGAGTTCCGCGATCTCGCGCTTTTCGGCAACGATTCGGGCGAGCCTCTGGAGAACGGCCTGGGGCATAAGCACCGACTGAGCCAGAGCCCCGGGAATTTCGCGCAGTAAAGTGTCGCGCCGAAGCTCAGCCTCGAAGCCCAGCTCGGTACGGCCACGCGCAGCGACGAACGCGCGGTAGCGCTCAATGTCGAAGCGACCATCGGCACCCTGCAAGCCCTGGATGGCGCCGATGGCTTCGCGAAGGCGTTCGTCGCTCACGGTCACCCGCTGGTCCCTGGCATGATGCAGCAGGACGCGCTGGTCGATCAGACCCTCGAGAATGTCGCGCCGGGAGGCCGGCGTATCAAACTGCCTCGGATCCACGGAATTGCCAAGCATCTGGCGGATACGATCGAACTGCTCGCGTTGCGCCTGCTCGAATTCGGCTCTCGTGATCCGTTCGCCGTTGACCTTGGCCACGCTATCGCCATCGGAAAGGAACTGGTCGTAGCCCTGAATACCGAAAAAGGCAAACGCCGGAAAAATCAATACGACGATGATGAAAAGAAAGATGCGCTGATGCTTGCGAACTGAGTCGAACATGACTGCGTCCAGAGCCTGGTGCGGTCTCAGGCAAAAAAAGAGGGCGAACTCTCGTTCGCCCTCGGGATTTGGCGGAGTGGACGGGACTCGAACCCGCGACCCCCGGCGTGACAGGCCGG
>CAZZKA010000377.1:0-2719 GCA_964654745.1 uncultured Bordetella sp.
TTGACGCGACCGTGAAAGCGATAGCCGGAACGGTCGAAGGCAACGGTTTGTATGCCGGCGGCGAGCGCCTTCTCGGCCAATCGCTTGCCCACAATGGCCGCGGCGCCCGCGTTGCCACCGCGACCGGTCTGTCCGGCGAGCGAAGACCGCACATCGACTTCGAGCGATGAGGCAGAAACGAGCACCCGGTCACCCTGCGCGCTGGTGATGCTCGCGTAGATGTGCAGATTGCTGCGATGAACCGTGAGCCGGTTGGCCCGCAGTTCGCGAATTTTGAGTCGCGTTTGGCGCGCACGGCGCAGTCGCGAGTCTTTTTTATCCATGGGAATTCCTTGGCGGTTTCCGGGGATGCGTTATTTCTTTTTGACTTCTTTGAGCGAGACCTGCTCATCGGCGTAGCGCACGCCCTTGCCTTTGTAGGGCTCGGGCGGCTTGTAGCCGCGAATCTCAGCGGCGACCTGGCCAACCTTCTGGCGGTCGCTGCCCTTGATCACGATCTCGGTCTGCGTTGGCGTCTCCGCCTTGACGCCCTCTGGGAGGCGATAGACGATCGGGTGAGAAAAACCGAGTGACAGGTTCAGATTGACGCCCTGCGCCTGAGCACGGTAACCCGTGCCGACTAGCGCAAGTCGACGCTCGAAGCCTTTGGTGACGCCGGTCACCATATTGGCCACCAGCGCACGAAACGTGCCGCTCAGCGCGGCGGCTTCGCGCGACTCGTCAGCCGCAGCAAAACGCAGTTCCTCGCCCTCTCGACTGATCCGGACCAACGGATTGACGCGCTGGTGCAACGTGCCGAGAGGACCCTTGATCGAGATCGATTCAGCGGCCAGGTTAACGTCGACGCCTTTTGGCACCGGCACCGGCATGCGAGCAATTCGAGACATGTCGGCCCCCTGCTTATGCGACGTAGGCGATGACTTCGCCGCCGACGCCGGTGGCGCGGGCGTGGCGGTCAGTCATCACGCCACGGGGAGTGGTGACGATGGCGATGCCCAGGCCGTTCATGACCTGGGGCAGCGCATCGCGCCCGCGATAGACACGGAGGCCGGGGCGCGAGACGCGCTCGAGCCGGTCGATGACCGGGCGGCCCGCGTAATACTTGAGGCGCAACTCCAATTCGGACTTGGCGCCTTCAGCGCGGACCTCGTAACCGTCGATGTAACCCTCGTCGCGCAGCAGCCGGGCGATGGCCACTTTCAGCTTTGACGAAGGCATCGTCACCGATTCTTTTTCCACGCGCTGCGCATTGCGGATACGCGTGAACATGTCGGCGATCGGATCGCTCATGCTCATGATGGGTGTTCCTCTTGTTCTCGAACCCGGACTTACCAGCTGGCCTTGACCAGACCGGGGATCTCGCCGCGCATGGCGGCCTCGCGCAACTTGGTGCGGCCAAGTCCGAACTTGCGATACGTGCCACGCGGCCGCCCGGTGACCTCGCATCGATTGCGAAGACGGGTGGGATTGGCATTGCGCGGCAGCGCCTGAAGCTTGAGCCGTGCCTGGAAACGCTCTTCCTCAGAACGGGACTGGTCGTTGATGATCGCCTCAAGCGCCTGACGCTTGGCGGCGAATTTCTTAACCAGGGCCTGACGCTTGAGGTCGCGGTTGATCAGGGAAAGTTTGGCCACGGGCGGGTCCTCGTGATCGCGAAAATCAGTTGCGGAAAGGGAATTTGAACGCAGCCAGCAGCGCCTTGGCTTCGGCGTCGCTTGCTGCGGTCGTCGTGATGCTGATGTTGAGGCCGCGCACGGCATCAACCTTGTCGTACTCGATCTCGGGAAAGATGATCTGTTCTTTCACGCCGATGTTGTAGTTGCCGCGGCCGTCGAAAGCGCGGCCCGAGACACCGCGAAAATCACGCACACGGGGCAGAGCCACGGTTACCAGACGATCGAGGAACTCGAACATGCGCTCGCCGCGCAGGGTCACCATGCAACCGATCGGGTAGCCCTCACGAATCTTGAAGCCTGCGATCGCCTTTTTGGCCTTGGTCGACACGGGCTTTTGTCCGGCGATACGACTCATGTCGCCCATCGCGTTCTCGAGGATCTTTTTGTCGCCCACTGCCTCGGACACGCCCATGTTGAGCGTGATCTTGGTGACGCGCGGCACCTGCATGACCGACTGATAGCCAAACTTGGCCATCAGGTCGGGGACGACTTTCTCGCGGTAGAACTGCTTGAGGCGTGCCATGGTTCAGATTTCCTTTCGACCTTCGTCAACCCTGGGGTGACGGTGAGGGTCCCTGCCGGGCCGTCGGTCAAAGCCAACCGGCGCCGGAAATTGGTACTGGGGAGCGATGCGGCCGATATCAGGCCTTGACCAGCTCGCCGTTGGAGCGGAATACCCGCACCTTGCGACCGTCTTCGAGCGTCTTGAAGCCGACGCGATCGCCCTTGCCGGAGGCCGGGTTGAACAGCATCACATTGGACTGATCAATCGGCAGCGTCTTGTCAACGATCCCGCCAGTCTGCCCTTTCATGGGATTGGGCCGCTGGTGCTTCTTGACGATGTTGACGCCCTCGACCAGCAGATGCTGCTCATCCGAGCGGCTCAGCACGACACCGCGCTTACCCTTGTCGCGACCAGAGATGACGATCACCTCGTCGCCTTTGCGAATTTTGTCCATGGTTTGGCTCCTAGAGCACTTCAGGCGCGAGCGAGACGATCTTCATGAATCGCTCGGTGCGCAGCTCGCGGGTCACCGGTCCGA
>CAZZKA010000378.1:0-2697 GCA_964654745.1 uncultured Bordetella sp.
GGGACAATGATCGACGAGCTTGAGCGTCGTTCGCTCAAGCGCGGCCTGATCACGCTCTGCGTAGGCGGCGGCATGGGTATCGCAACCATCGTCGAACGCCTCTGACCACTCCCTTCGGGAGGCTTTGCGCGCCTTCCATCGGAAGACGGCACAGCAAATCCGCGCCGGCCCCTAGGATGAGCGGCCCCCGTCTCAACCCACAGCGCCATGGCCGACCGCGAAACCTCGGATATTGCCCGCTCCAGACTCCGACCAACGCGATCTGAGCTGCCTTCGGCGACCGCTGCTGAGGCCCTCGCCGCCGACTCCCCGGCGACGCTCGCCTGCAGTCGTGATTACGTACTGCCGGATGGTCGAGTCCTGCTGTTGCGGATTTTTCGCGCTGCAGGGGTTTTGCAAGGATGGATCGAAGACGGCGGCAGCCGGCAGCGATTCGATTTTCAGCTGCGGCACCCCCAGGACCACGACACGCTCACTGAGTTGCCGGGTCGCCGGCTGTTCGGTGAGCAATTGGCCTCAGCCATCTCCCGGGCACAGCAGCACCCCGCGATTCTGGTCTACATCGATCTGGACGGTTTCCGGGCCGTCAACAATCGGATCGGGCATGGAGCGGGTGATGTGGTCCTGCGCGAATTCGCCGATCTCCTGAGAGCCCAGCTTCAGACCGGGGAGATTGCAGCGCGGCTGGGCGGCGACGAATTCGCCATGCTGCTCACGGGCGGTGTCGACACGCTCGCGCGCACCCGGCGAATCCGCCTGCGTCAGATCCTCGATGGCATCAGCCTGCGCCTGCGCGGCGTCGATTGGGCCGTTAAAGCGAGCGCAGGCTGCGTGGCGCTTCACCCGGCAATGACCTGCGATGAGGCGCTCGCTGTGGCGGATCGGCGTTGCGCGGCAAGCAAGGCCAGAGGGGTTTATCATCGAAGGTTGCGTCCGATCTGAATCAAGTCATGGATGATCGCGACCCGCCAGACAACCCGGAAAGCCAATCATGTCCAGCATTCGCTACGAAAAAGGCCCCGATCGCATCATCACCCTGACGTTCGATGCGCCAGGCCAATCCGTCAACACAATGAGCGCGGCCTTCATGGCTGATATGGCGGCAGCTGTGGACCGCTTGGTCGCCGAGCGCGATTCGATCGTCGGCGTTGTCATCACGTCAGCCAAGAGTACTTTTTTCGCCGGCGGCGATCTGCACTCACTGATCGCCGTTCAGCCGGCCGATGCAGCGGCTTTTTTTTCATCGATCGAGGCGATGAAGGCCACGCTTCGAAAACTTGAAAAGCTGGGCCGGCCTGTGGTGGCCGCGATCAACGGATCAGCCCTGGGCGGGGGTTTCGAGCTCGCCCTCGCCTGTCACCATCGCGTCTGCGTGGACGATAGCCGTATCCAGATTGGCTTCCCCGAGGTGACCCTGGGCCTGCTGCCGGGAGCGGGCGGCGTCACCAAGACCGTTCGCATGCTGGGGCTGCAAGCCGCCTTGCCGATCCTGAGTGAAGGGCGCCGGCTGAAACCAGCCGAGGCTCTGGCCGCTGGCCTGATCCACGCGACAGTCGCCGAGGCGGGTCAACTCGGGACAGCTGCACGGGCCTGGATTGCCGCCAACCCCTCGCCACGGCAACCTTGGGACGATCCGAAGTGGCGGATCCCGGGCGGCACACCCTCGAGTCCGGCGGTGGCGTCGATGCTGCCGATCGCACCGGCAATGCTCAACCAGAAAACGCAGGGCAACTATCCCGCGCCCGCCGCAATCATGTCCTGCGCCGTGGAGGGTGCCCAGGTTGATTTTGACACCGCAATGAGGATCGAATCGCGTTGGCTTGCGAGACTCGCGAGCGGCCAGGTCTCCAAAAACATGATCGGCACGTTCTTCTTCCAGATGAATGAACTCAAATCCGGAGCCAGTCGCCCCGCGGGGATCCCGAAATGGAAGCCAGCCCGGGTCGGCGTCCTCGGTGCGGGCATGATGGGAGCGGGAATCGCCTGGGCCTGCGCCATCCGCGGCATTCCGTGCGTGCTCAAGGATGTAAGTCGAGACAAGGCCGAGGCTGGCAAGTCACTGAGCGGACGCCTGCTCGCCAAACGCGTGGAAAAAGGCCGTATGAGTCCGGCCGAAGCTCAGGCGGTGCTCGATCGGATCGTACCGACGGATGCCGCGACCGATCTTCGCGGCTGCGATCTGGTCATCGAGGCTGTCTTCGAGAACAGAGACTTGAAAGCCCAGGTCACCCGGGAAGCCGAGTCGGTGCTTGGACCCGAGACCATCATGGCATCCAACACCTCGACCTTGCCGATATCCGGCCTGGCCAAGGCGAGCGCACGCCCCGAGCGTTTCATCGGCTTACATTTCTTTTCTCCGGTCGACCGGATGGAGCTGGTCGAGATCATCAAGGGCGACAAAACGTCACCCGAGACGCTCGCCAGAGCCTTTGATTTTGTGCAGGCCATAGCCAAGACGCCCATTGTCGTCAACGACTCAAGGGGCTTCTATACCAGCCGGGTGTTCGGGAGTTTCGTCAACGAAGGTATGGCGCTGCTCGGCGAGGGAGTCCCGGCTGCACTGGTGGAAAACCTCGCGGTTCAGGCGGGGATGCCTGTCGGACCGCTGGCCGTCTTGGATGAAGTGTCGCTCAAGCTCGCCGACGACGTGCTGCACCAGGAACTCGCCGACCTGGAGCGCGACGCAGCCGGGCATGA
>CAZZKA010000379.1:0-2662 GCA_964654745.1 uncultured Bordetella sp.
CCGCAATTGGTGCCGCGTTCGCTCACCCCGCACGGAGGATCGTGCTGACCGAAGGCGAGGGGGGGTTCAGCCAAAACCTTCAGGAACTGGCGATCGTCAAACGTTTTTCTCTGCCGATCAAAATGTTTCTTTTTGAAAATCATGGCTATGCGTCGATCCGCGCCACGCAGAAAAAGTTTTTCAATGGCGCGTATCTGGGCTGTGACCCGGACACTGGCCTCGGATTTCCCCAATGGGAAAAGTTGTTTGCCGCTTACGATATCCCGTGCAGATTCCTCGGTGCAGACGAGGTAGAGGAACGGGTGTTGCGCGCGTTGTTGGACGGGCGCGCCGGGCCAGAGGCGTGGATCGTTCGTGTCGATCCCAACCAACCGAATTGGCCTGCAGTGTCGACCGTCTTGTCAGAGAGCGGCGCATTAAGCTCGAGCCCGCTGTACGACATGCTGCCTAAACTCTCTGATGAAACCCTGACCCGGGTCGGGCGATACCTTCCTCGCGATCGGTCGGGCGATTGACAATGCTCTCGCCCCGTCAGATCTCGCTTTTGGATGCGAGTATCGAGACTGTCCTGCCGCATCTTGATCTATCGCCGTTGGCTGGGCAACGGCTCTTTGTCACGGGTGGAACAGGGTTCTTTGGCCTTTGGATTCTCAGTGCGCTGCGCGTACTGAACAATCGGGGCGTGACGGTTCAGGTTTGTGTGCTGTCTCGCGACCCAGTCGCTTTTCTCGCGCGACATCCCCAGTTTCGCGATCAGCCTTGGCTGAGTTTCATTGCGGGCGATATTAGGGATTTTGAGATCCCGACGCGATCGTTTGATCTCCTGTTGCACGCGGCCACTGAAACCTCAATGCTCGCCCACGCCGCCGAGGCGAAAATGTTCGGTGATATTGTTTTGGGAACGCAGCGCGCGTTGCAATTGGCCCGGGCATGTAACGTGCGGCGCGCGTTGCTGGTCAGTTCGGGCGCGGTGTACGGCTCCCAGTCTCCTCAGTTGACTCATCAGCCCGATGATTCGGTGACAGCGTGCGACCCCTGGGCCCCGGGCAGTGCGTACGGAGAAGGCAAGAGAGTGATGGAGCTGTTGGGCGCCATCCTGCAGAGAGAGACCGGTATTGAATGCCTTTCAGCCCGATGCTTTGCATTTTGCGGACCGGGCTTACCTATCGATGCGCATTTCGCGATCGGAAATTTTATTCGCGATGCCCTGGAAGGAAAGCCGATCACCGTGAACGGGGACGGGACACAAAGGCGGTCGTATTTATATGGGGCGGATCTTGCCATCTGGCTACTCGGGCTGATGGTCCGAGGGAAAGCGGGTCTGTCTTACAACGTTGGAAGCGACGAGGCGCTGACGATCGGAGAACTCGCTTATCTGGTGAGGGATTTGCTCGCTCCCGGCAAGTCAGTCACGCTCATGCAGGCGCCAGGTCTGTCAAAAACCAGCGGGACCAGCTACGTGCCGGACATCAGTCGCGCTCGCGAGGTGGGTTTGCAGCCTTGGTCGTCGCTACCCGACTCCTTGAGGATCACGGCGGAGTTTCTTCTTGCGAGAATCGATGGCGCTCAGGGCTGATTGTTTCTGCGGTGACGGCCTTTCTGTCATCGCCTTTTCATCGCCCCCCGCTTAAGATGGTCCATGGTCATTCCGCTCTACCTCGCCTATCTCCTGCTGCCGATCGCGCTGGTCGTGGTGGGTGCGTTCGGCCAGTCGTGGACCAATTCGCTATTGCCCTCGGGCTTTACGCTGCGCTGGTTTGAGGAGTTGATGGCCGATGGCTCGTTCCGGCGGGCGTTCTGGACGAGCCTCTATGTGTCGGTGGGGACGTGTCTCGCCACGGCAATCCTGGCAACCCCGCTTGCCTATTCGCTCTATCACCGGGCCTCGCGCGGCGGCGCGCTCGCGGGCCGGCTGATTGCCTCGCTCCCCGTGGCTGTGCCAGCGCTCACCCTGGGGTTTGGTTACGTGCTCGTCTTCTCGAGCGACCAGATGCCGTGGCTTGGGACGCTACAGCTCCTGATCGCAGCGCATGTCGTGCTCACGCTCCCCTATCTCACCCAGGCGCTGGTGGCGGACCTGCGCCACTTGGGGCTCGCCGAGCTCGAGGCCTGTGCGGCGACCCTCGGTGCCTCGCCCTGGCGGCAGTTCATCACGGTGGCCCTGCCTTCGATGCGCCATAGCCTCGTCGCGGGGCTCGTGATGGTGGCAGCGCTTTCGATCGGCGAGTTTCAGGTTTCCAACCTTATCGCGAGCTTCAAGCACCGGACCTATCCGGTGGTGCTGTTGCAGGCCTTTTATGGCGCGACCGGCTATGCCTGTGCGGCGACGGTGGTGCTGCTCGCGCTCGCGCTTTGCGCGGCGGGCCTGTCGGCGCGACGCACAGGAGCGGTGCGATGAGCATCGTTCTTGATGCCCTGACACATCGCTATGCCGGGACCGAGCAGGGCCTGCTGGGCGTATCGCTTGCTGTGGCGCGCGGGGAGTTGCTCGCGGTCATCGGGGCGAGCGGTTGCGGCAAGTCGACCATGCTACGGCTTGTGGCGGGGCTCCTCCCGGTGCAGTCGGGTCGTCTGATGATCGATGAGCGCGATGTGGCGGCGGTCCCGCCCTGGGAGCGCAGTGTCGGCATGGTGTTTCAGAACTACGCGCTGTTTCCGCATC
>CAZZKA010000380.1:0-2638 GCA_964654745.1 uncultured Bordetella sp.
GGTGAGCTTGTTCTGGATCGCCATGAGGCAACTCCTCAGACTCGGATAAACGATGGGGAAAATCTGTCTATCGTGACATTCTCAACCGCGTACCCCGACAAGCGCTCTGCGGCGGGAATCGACTCGCCTACTTGTCTTGCGCGGATGTATTTCGGAAAAGACTTTCAAGTTTTGCAGAGGCTGACACCAGATTGCTAATCGTAGCTCGCAGTGCGGCAGCTCCTGTCGCGGCGACGGAGATATCAAGCCTGAGCAATAGATCCATGCTCTCGGAATCAAAAATAATCTGTCGGCCCGCTCCGGTCTGCCTCAGGTCGTTCAGCGCGAGCGCCCGTTCAAGAATGCGGGTCGCGGAAATTGCGTCCCCGGGCAGCCGGAGCACCGAGCAGACCAGCGTCGCGTCGCCATCGCGCTCCGATGCGGTGAGACCGATGAGGTCCCCTGACTCCTCCAACTCCAGCGTTGCAAGGGTTCCATCAGGGCTGATATCAAGTTGGGCCGCGAGTTCGCTATCCGACGAAATCAAGGCGGCTATCGCTGCGAGGTTTTTCCTGTCCCGTTCCAAGTCGGGGGCGGGAATGGAACGGGGCGAGGAATTGCCTGGGGCTGCAGCGTGCGGTCCCGCGATATAACTTTCACACGCGCTTTTCATGGCCTCGAAGGTTTGGTCAAAGAATTGGGTCCGCGTATGGCCCTGCATTCGAAGCGTTGCCTGAGGATCGATGAAAAATCTTACGCCCGTTCCGAACCGACTGGAAATCTCAGCGTCCAGTGCTGAACGCAGTTGCTCGCTTGCCTCGCCCTCGACCCTCGGCAGCGGCGGCGAATCGCACAGCATTCCATCCTTGAGGCGTGTGATGGTCCAGCGCCCCAGGCTGCCATGCGCCAGGGTCATCGATTGTCCCAGGGACAGTTGGGTGGGCGTGGTCATACGGGCACCTTTGCGGGCTGAATCGGGCCGGTGTTCACGCCAGACTTGCGAACACGTCCCGTCTGCGTGGGGGCGGGTGGATGCCGTCTACCTCGCTTGCCTTGAGCGCGCCGTGTAACCAGGCCGCGAGTTGCGGCCGGCTCTGTAGTAAGCCTGCAGGAGGCATCTCGCCGGCTCGCGCGGCTTTCCCCGCTGCTCTTAGCGCCGACTTCGCTTTCCAAAAATCCCCCTTGAAGAGACGGCCCAACGTGACCGACTCGCCTCTGGCAGCCTGATCAAGTCGCTTGTCGCTGGCTGGCGGCACAAAAGCTTCAGGCGCTTGGGCGGCGTAACTGTCAAGATCCTGGATAGATTTCTGCAGTGCCGCGATTTTTGCGTTCAGTAGTGAATCCGGTTTTCCGCCTGCGCTTACGGTATCCGCATTGGTCCCGCTCTGAGTCTGAGCCGCCTTGTTCAGCTCTGTGATTCGGTCATCGAGCAATGCTTTTCCCATCGCCAGGTTGACCTCTGCATCGATTGAAATTGTGGATGGGCTGGCTGTGGTCGCCCGCCCCGAGAGAGCGCTGGCGGTTTTCGCTTGATCGGGGTGATAGTCCACCGGAACTTTTTCCTCGAGACTGAGCCTTTCTGACTTCAGGCTCTCCGCCATATCACTAAGAGAATTCAAATGGCTGCTGAGTGCTGCGATCTTCAAGGCTTGCTCAGCCTGTCCGCTGCTACTGTCCGCATTGCCCCCCTGGGAAAAGAACCTTTTATTTAACGCCTCTTGCCGCGCGTTCAGCGAGGCCAGCTGCTGGTCGATTTGGTTCATACGTGCAGAGTCGGACTTGAGTTGATTCAATTTTTGAAGGTGTTGGTCGCACTCCTTTACCAGATGGCTCACAAGCGGCTTGACTGTATCGGTCAAGGCATTGCCCGCCTCGTTCAAGCCATCCCGTACCTGTTTAAACCGATCGGTAAACTCGTCCAGTGATTTCGACTCTGGCGTCGTACCTAGACCCGTCAACGCATTGCTTACATCTGAAAGAATCGCGAGTTTTCGATTGAGCTGGGGTAGCACCCCGGCTGCGGCGTCCAACTTTCCCGCCATGCGGTGACCTCTCACGGTTTCGGCCAGACCCAGCGTTTCTCCTCGCAGAGTGTCATAGGCGGCAAGGAGTTCGCGATCGCTCCTATCGCCGAGGGTAGCTGCGGTATGCGTTTGAGTTAAGTTGTTCAACGTAGTTTCGATAGAGGAATCGATCAGCTGGGCGGCTTTTCGCTGAACCTCCGAACCTGGCTGAGGCGCTGCTTGTTGCAGCGCTTGCCTGAAGGCATCGAGTTGGTCGTTGAAGCGCGAGTCGACATCGGCGATATCGCCGATGTCGATGGAAGACTTGTCGAGACTCGACTGATCGGCGGAGTCATTGATCCGGACGCTGGGACCGTGGCTGATACCCTCCTGAGACCGCCGGTCTACCGGCGCGTTATCGATCTCGGAGTCGTCCTTTTTCGGGGGCGCAGTGTGCACGCCGTTATTGCTTACCGGATCGTTGGCGTCGTCCTGCACCGGCGGATTACCAACAGCGCTTTTATCGACTACTTCCAGGCCAGGCGGTTCGTTGGGATTATTTTCAGGGCCTTGCGGATTTTTCTTATGTTGATTCGCGAGCGCTTCTTCCTCGAGTTTTTCCTTGCGTTTCTTTTCGGCGAGGACTGTGGCTGTGT
>CAZZKA010000381.1:0-2617 GCA_964654745.1 uncultured Bordetella sp.
CACGGCCGCGTCGGCCATCAACTTCCCTCACGGCCACCGCCGACCGAACTTACGCGCCCCGGGACAGGCGCAGCGCTCCCGGTCAGCGCTTAGCGCAGTCCGGCGATGTAGTCGGAGACAGCCTTGATTTCCGCATCGGACAGACGCGCGGCGATCGTCGTCATCGCGGCGTTGTTCGCGCGCGCGCCCTGGCGAAACGCTGTGAGCTGGGCCTCGGTGTACTCGGCGTACTGGCCCTGAAGGCGAGGGAATTGCGCGGGCATGCCGGCGCCGGTCGGGCCGTGGCAGCCGGCGCAGGCCGGTACGCCCTTGGCGGCGATGCCGCCACGGTAAACATTGCGGCCAAGCTCAACCAGGCCCTTGTCGCGCGCTGCCGCCGGAGTGAGGGTCTGCGCGGCATAGAAGGCCGCGACGTTACGCATGTCCTGGTCGGAAAGTTGCGCCGCAAAAGCCCCCATGATCGCGTTGTTGCGCTCAGGCTCTTTGGCTCCGGGCTTGGCCTTGAAATTAGTGAGCTGCTTGTACAGATAATCGGCGTGTTGGGCGGCAAGCTTCGGATTGGCCGGCGTCGGGCTGTTGCCATCGGGGCCGTGACAGGCAGCGCAGACCTGTGAGGCGATCTCGCCGCCTTTCTTGATGTCGGGCTTGCCGGCAGTTTGCGAGGCAGCGTGGTCGCTGAACGCGAGCCCGAAAAGGACTGCGGCCAGAGCAGCTGACGAAGCGATTCGGAGCATGGCTGGAAACCTGAGAGTGCTGGAAGCAAACATGCGATTGTACAATAAGCGGATTGTCGTCCCATACTGAAACAGGCCCCGCGCCCGCTCTGCGGGATGGCTGGTTACCTGCCCAAGGCCCTCACCACCTTGCCCTCGTTGCTGCTCTCGGTCCGATTCGCCACCACGGTCGCGCAGCGCAGCCAGTTGCCGCGTGCCGACGTGCCGGAGATCGCGTTTGTCGGCCGCTCCAACGCGGGCAAGTCCTCAGCCATCAACGCGATCACCCAGCGCCGGCGACTCGCCTTCGCGAGCAAGACACCCGGCCGCACCCAGGCGCTCAATTTTTTTGCGCTGGGCCGCGAAACCGATCCCCCGGTAGCGTTTCTGGTCGACACCCCCGGCTACGGCTACGCCGCCACACCCCACGCGGTTCGGGAAGGTTGGGCGCCGCTCGCCGGACACTATCTCGCGAACCGGGAGAGTCTTGCCGGCATCGTGCTGGTCCTCGACAGCCGGCGCGGCCTCACCGCCCTCGACCGGCAATTGCTCGGATTTGCGCGTCCTGATGTTCCGCTACTGGCGCTCCTCACCAAATCCGACAAGCTCGGTTTTGCCGAGCGACGCCGCACCGAGGCAGAGGTCTCGCGGGCTCTTGACGTGGCAGCATGTCAGCCGGACTTGACGCTGATCTCGTTTTCGGCCAACACTTCGTTGGGACTCGAGTCGGCCCGCAGCCTGCTTGAGGAGTGGCTTGAGGCGGAGCGCCAAAAAAAATCCCCAGCCGTATAACGGCCGGGGAAGAATGCCTTCCAAGCGGAGGGCGCCCGCTCAGGGAGGAGAAGCGGGAGAGGCCGAAGCCATCTGTTGTCTATGTTACGTCGTAGACAACGCAGGTCAAGAATAACCAATCGACCGAAGGGGGATTTTCTGCGATGAGCCAGGGTTTTTCTTCTTTTGGGGGGTTTCCGGCGACTCGGATGCGCAGAAATCGCCGAAATGACTTCTCCCGGCGCATGGTGCGCGAGCACAGGTTAAGCCCGGACCACTTCATTTATCCGGTATTTGTCCTAGACGAAAAAAATACCCGGCAGCCGGTACCGTCCATGCCGGGGGTCGATCGTGTATCGATCGATCTGCTGGCTCCCATCGCCGAGCGGTGTCTTGAGCTTCGGGTGCCGGTGCTTGCGCTCTTTCCCGTCATCGACCCGCGCCTGAAGACACCGGACGGGCGCGAAGCCACCAATCCCGATGGACTGGTGCCGCGCGCGGTCGCCGAACTCAAGCGCCGCTTCCCGGAACTTGGCGTGCTCACCGACGTGGCACTGGACCCCTACACCAGCCACGGCCAGGACGGCGTCATTGATGAGTCGGGCTACGTCATCAATGATCAGACGAGCGGCATCCTGGTGGCGCAGGCACAGGTTCAGGCGCAGGCCGGTGTGGACATCGTCGCGCCTTCGGACATGATGGACGGTCGCATCGGCGCAATTCGGAGCGCCCTCGAGTCCTCGGGCCACATTCACACTCGCATCATGGCCTACTCAGCCAAGTACGCTTCAGGCTTCTACGGGCCATTCCGGGATGCGGTCGGGTCGGCCTCAAACCTCGGCAAGAGTGACAAAAAAACCTATCAGATGGATCCGGCTAATTCCGACGAGGCCCTGCGCGAAGTTGGGCTCGACATTCAGGAAGGTGCTGACATGGTGATGGTGAAGCCAGGCATGCCGTATCTGGATATCGTCCAGCGCGTGAAAGCCACTTTCAGTGTGCCGACCTTCGTCTACCAGGTGAGCGGCGAATACGCGATGCTCAAGGCCGCGGCGGCCAACGGCTGGCTCGATGAGCGAACCGTGGTGCTCGAATCTCTGCTCGCCATGCACCGGGCCGGCGCCGACGGCATC
>CAZZKA010000382.1:0-2600 GCA_964654745.1 uncultured Bordetella sp.
TGCGAGGGTTGGTGCGGGATGCGAGAGCGCTCATCATCGCGACGGAGGACGAGCGGCGCTCGTACAGGCTAGGCGCTTCGGTCAGGCCGTCGCTCCTAGGGCTCGCGGGCTCGCGCTGGCCAGGGCGAAGCGTGGCGTCCTGGCTGCCGACTGCACCGGTGGCGCGCGGTGTGCGTGCCGGCACCGGCCTCACGCCACCTGCGCAAGCCGGCCATGCAATACTGCGGTATCGACAGTCTACCGAGGCATCACATGGCAATCTACGAACTGCGAACCTACGAAGTCATCCCGGGCAAGATGGCCGAGGTGATCGAGCTTTACCGCTCCGAAGGTTGGAAGGCCCTGCAGGCGCATCCGCAACGCCTGGTCGGTTATTTCACCGGCGATGTCGGCGCGCTCAACGAACTGATCCATGTGTGGAAATTCACCGATGACGCGGACCGCCGCGCGTTCTGGGCCGGGGTTATGTCGGACCCTGACTTCCTCGCGTTTGCAAAGAAGATCCGTCCGCATTTTTCGTCGCAGAAAAACAAGCTGATGATGCCCGCCGGATTTGGCCCCCAGCCGTAGGATGAGGTAGCGAGGCTTCGGTGGCGATTTTGCTGGTCCGCCACGGCGAGACGGCGCTCAATCTCGCGCGCATCGTTCAGCCAGCCGATACGCCGCTTTCCGAGATCGGGCTCAAGCAGGTCGAGGCCTTGGCCGAACGGGTCGCGCGCGACTTCCCGGTTCGGGCGCTCGCGACCAGCGATATGCTCCGTGCCCGGCAAAGCGCCGCGCCGCTCGTGCGTAGACTCGGGTTGGTGATGGAGGTTGAGCCCGCGCTCGCCGAGCGCAATTTTGGCGTGCTGCGCGGCAGAACCTATGAGAGCCTGGGCCTTGACCTGCTCGCAATGAGAGAGGCGCCCGAGGGTGGTGAATCGGCGTCGCAGTTCGAAGCGCGCGTCGCCCGCGCTTGGTCGAGGCTTGTCCGTCGCGCCGCCTTGCTCGATGGCGACCTGCTCGCGATCACCCACGGTCTGGTGATCCGCAGGCTGCTCGCGCAGCATCTCGCCTCCCCGCTCGCCGGCGGCGCCGGCCCCGGGGAGATCGTTGTGGGAAACGCCTCGATCACGGTGGTGGCGAGCGCAGCGCCCCACGTGGTGCATAGGCTGGCTTGTGAGGCGCACCTTGGATCCGAGGCGGCGGATAGCCCGCGAGCGGGCGGTCCGGCCTGACGCGGACCGCTGTGCTAAGCGCGGGGGGAGGAGGATCCCGCCGGCTGCGTTGCATCCGCGGGCAGGTCGCGCTCGAGCGCCTCGATCCGGGCCTGAAGTCGAGCGAGCCGTTCGCGCTCGACTTCAAATTCCTCTCGCGTTACGAGTTCAAGCCGCTGAAACGTCTGCGCGAGGAGCGCCTTCAGGTTGCGCTCCAGATCGGCCGCCGGACTCGCCCGCAGTAATTCGGCGATTCGGGCCTGGGCTTCGGCTAGCAGCTTTTGGGCAGGTGCAACCATGGTTCGGCGGGCGTGGCGAGGAGGTTCGGCCGGATTTCGCGTCTGGGTTCCTGGCGCGGACCCGGAGAGCAGTTCCTGAAAAAAGTCTAGCATGGCGGGCCGCCCGATTCTGGTGCATGCCGCCGCGGTTCGCTCCTCTGTCTGCCCGTTTTTGGGGCAAATCGGACTGCGTCGCTCACGGTTTCGAGCCATTTGCCCCCGCACGGCTTGGCACAGGAAATGCTGCACCGCAAACTCAACCTCCCTCTTTCTGGAGAATACAATGAAACTCCGCGCTTCTCTGTTGTTTGCGACCTTGATCGGCGTATCGGCTACCGCGTTCGCCGCGGACCCTGAGCCCTTCACCGGCAACATCATGCTTGCCTCGGACTACAAGTTCCGCGGCTTTACGCAGACCAACTACAAGCCGGCGCTCCAAGGCGGCTTTGACTTCGCCTCCAAGTCTGGCTTCTACGTCGGCAACTGGAACTCCAACGTCGAGCAGTCGCTCTACAACGGCGCGTCGCTCGAGATGGACGTCTACGGCGGCTACAAAGGCACGATGGGCGGAGTGAGCTACGACCTGGGCGCGATCTATTACGCCTACCCGGGGAGTACCGGCCCCTCGATCGACAACAAGGAAATCTATGTCGGCCTCGGCATGGGTCCGGTGACGGCTAAGTTGTATTACTCGCTCGGCGACTATTTCTCAACCCAGGCCGTCTATAAGGCAAGCTCCGGCAAGCCGGGCGCGTCAACCGACGGCACGACCTACCTCGACCTCGGCCTCACCCACGACCTGGGCGACGGTTGGGGGCTCAATGCGCATGTGGGTTTTCTCAATCTGAAGAACGGCAGATCCAACAACCTCTCGGGCAATTCGGTAACCGATTACAAGATCGGTCTCACCAAGGACATCAAGGGTTGGGTTCTGGGCGCCTCTTACCTCACCACCAGCAAGAAAGACTTCTTCGTGACCGGGACCGGGTCGACCTGGGTGGGCGGTAAGCCCGCCGGCGATGCGAAGGTTTTGGTCTCGCTTGCCAAGACCTTCTGAACCACCAGTCCGGGCGGTCCCGCCCGGCCGATTCCAAGAGGCCAAGCCATGAAGCTGATCACCGCGATC
>CAZZKA010000383.1:0-2594 GCA_964654745.1 uncultured Bordetella sp.
GCACGGCCGAAACTGTCTGCCCCGCTGGCGGACCTTGCGCGCAGCCGTCGAGGGCGACCCCCGCGGCGACTGGCTTGATGCGGTGCTTTGTGCGGTTCAGGCCGCATGGGCCGTGCAGCAGGGCCCGGGCTTTGGACTACCCGCCGAGATCGACCCGATCGAAGGGTGGATTATCAGCACGCCCGCTCCGACGGGCTAACATGGTCACCTTTCTTTCGACCGGTTTCCCATGGTGACCCGCAGCTCCACGCGCCTTCTGCGCGTTGATACCCCCATCATCCCCACGATCGCGTCTTTGGTACGTGACAACCCGGGCACGATTTCTCTGGGCCAGGGAGTAGTGCGCTGGGCGCCGCCGGCCGATCTGCTCGCGAAGCTGCCCGGCATGATGGCCGATCCCCTTCTTCATCGTTATCAGGCCGTGGGCGGCCTTGCCCCACTGGTGGATGCTCTCGCTGTAAAGCTGAAGGATGAAAACGCGATCGACGTCAGGAGCGGTTCGCTGATCCAGGTGACAGCAGGCAGCAATATGGCTTTTCTGCAGGCTGTGCTTGCAGTCGGCGACCCAGGCGATGAGTTCATCCTGCCGCTCCCCTTTTTTTTCAACCAGGAAATGGCGATTCGCATGGCGGGCTGCGTCCCGGTGTGCGTCGCCTCGCGTGAAGATCACCAGCTCGACCTTGATGCGATCAGGCAGGCCATCACCGCGCGCACGCGCGCCATCATCACCGTATCGCCCAACAATCCGACCGGTGCGGTCTATCCCGAAGCCGACCTGCGTGCGGTCAACGAGCTCTGCGCACAGCACGGACTGCTGCATTTTAGCGACGAGGCCTACGAGTATTTCACCTTCGAAGGCGCGCGGCATTTCTCGGCTGCCTCTCTGCCCGGAGCCGAGCGCCACACGCTCACTTTCCAGTCCTTCTCCAAGGGCTGGGGGATGGCGAGCTGGCGCTGCGGCTACGTGGTCTACCCGGCCGCACTCGCTGATGCGATGAACAAAGTACAGGACACCAATCTGATCTGCGCGCCGGTCGCCTCGCAGCTGCTCGCGCTGGAGCTGCTCAAGCAGGGCCGTCAGTGGCTCGAACCGCATTTGCAGGCGCTTGCAGCGGTGCGGCAACAGGTGCACGAGTCGCTCGGAGGGATTGGCGCCCTTGCGAGTTTCGCAAAAACTGAGGGCGGCTTCTACGTGATGGTCAAGCTGCCGGGAATTAAAGACGCCATGGCGTTCTCGCGCGCGATGGTTGAGCGCCATCGCGTCGCCGCAATCCCGGGATTTGCCTTTGGACTTACCGACACCGCCGACGCCAACTTTCAGCGGCTGTCGTTCGGCTCGCTCGATGCCCAGACCGTTGCGGAGGGTGTCGCGCGTTTCGTTTCCGCCGTCCGTGACTGGTACAGGCACTAGATCCGTTCGACTCGTCGGCGGGATCGACGAGCAAAGACTGCTGAACTGGTTTGCTGAGCGCGGCTGGGTTCCCCAGCCCTTTCAGCGTCGCGTTTGGCGGGCGCTCGCCCGTGGCTCAAGCGGCCTGCTTTTCGCCGGGACAGGGTCCGGTAAGACACTTGCGGTTTGGTTTGGCGCGCTACTTCGTTTGTCTGACGAATTCGCTGCGGCAAAAGACCCGTCGCTTAGCTCCGCGCGCGCGCGTTTGGCCCCGGGGAAGACTGCGCAGGCGGCTCCCACAGAGGATGCGGCGCCGGGTCTGCGCGTGGTCTGGATCACACCGATGCGGGCGCTCGCGGCGGACACGCAGAAAGCGCTTTCCGACAGTCTTGCCGCGTTCGAGCTGCCGCTGCAGGTAGGGTTACGGACCGGCGATACGGTCTCAGGCGAAAGGTCGAGGCAGGACCGCAATCCGCCCTTTGCGCTGGTGACAACCCCGGAGAGTCTGACCCTGCTTATCGCGCGTGCGGATGCGCGGGCTCGCCTGAAGCATGTGCGCGTTGTGATCGTCGATGAGTGGCATGAGCTGATGGGCTCCAAGCGTGGCGTACAGGTCGAGCTGGCGCTCGCCCGCCTCAACGCGCTTGGCAACGAGGCGCCCGTCGTTTGGGGCCTGTCAGCAACGCTCGCCAACGCAGACGAGGCGCTAGATGTGCTGCTCGGAGGGCGAATCGGCGTGATGGTGCGCGCGGCGCTATCGCGCCGACCGCGGGTCGACACGCTTGCCCCGGAGGGTGCGGTGCGGGTTCCCTGGTCCGGGCACCTGGGCGCGGCGATGAGCGCTGCGGTCGTACGCGAAATCGAGGAAAGCGCTTCGACGCTCGTTTTTTGCAACACCCGCGCGCAGGCCGAACTCTGGTACGCGATGCTGCTCGATGCGCGCCCCGATTGGGCGGGCGTGATCGCGCTCCATCATGGTTCACTGGATGTCAAGGTCAGGCGGTGGGTGGAGCGCGGCATTGCGCAAGGGCTGCTGCGTTGTGTGGTGTGCACTTCGAGCCTTGACCTCGGCGTTGACTTTGCGCCGGTGGAACGTGTGCTTCAGATCGGTTCAGCCAAAGGGGTGGCTCGTCTCATGCAGCGAGCGGGCCGCTCCGGGCATCGTCCGGGCGCCAGTTCCCGACTGACGCTTGTGCCCACGCAC
>CAZZKA010000384.1:0-2577 GCA_964654745.1 uncultured Bordetella sp.
TCCCGGGCCGGGGGCCGGGGCAGGCGATGCAGATCGAACTTCAGCTTTTGGACGCAAGGTCTTCAAGTTGCTATACTTTGTTTGTCGTACCGCAGTTCGTCCACTCGCTGGACATCGCCTCGCCGTTTGGTTTCGGGTCTCAGTGCGCTCACGTCGCGCTTTCAGTCCCGCCTCCCCGGCCTCGCGCGGCCAGCGCTCCGTGCAACTCCCCGCGGGTCAGCCAAGCCTTTATTTTACCGGCGCCCCGACGGGTTCTTGCCCAAAGAGCGGATTGCGATTCCGACAGGAAGAATACAGATCATCGGTCCGCTGTCCTCGCCGGACAGTGGAACGCAGGTTGGTGCGGAATCTTCTGAGAAGACTTCAAGCGGGTCGCGCTGAGCGATCCGCAACATGACAGGGCTGCCCGTTGAACGAATCCTTGCTCGCAAAGCTTGACGCCCCGCCCGGAAAGACCCGGCGGGGACGGCTTGCGCCGACATTCGACCCCACGGCCTCCCTCGGCGACTCCTTGGCGATCCCCCGGGTCGCCTGACGCCTCTTCTCCCTTCCGTTCGCATCCCTGCTGGCTGGCGCGCGAGGCCACGTTTTCTCGCGCCTTGGAGTCACGCATGAAGCGAATGCTTTTTAATGCGACGCATGCAGAAGAACTGCGCGTTGCAATCGTCGATGGGCAAAAGCTCATCGATATCGATATCGAATCCGCCGGACGCGAGTCCCGCAAGAGCAACATCTACAAAGGCGTCGTCACGCGGGTCGAGCCCAGCCTCGAAGCCTGCTTCGTCAACTATGGCGAAGAGCGTCACGGATTCCTTCCCTTCAAGGAAATCTCCCGCGCCTATTTCAAGCCGGGGGCCGAAGTGTCCCGTGCTCGAATCCAGGATGTGTTGAGCGAGGGCCAGGAAGTCATCGTCCAGGTCGAAAAGGAGGAGCGCGGCACCAAGGGAGCCGCGCTGACAACCTTTATCTCGCTCGCCGGACGGTACCTGGTGCTGATGCCTAACAATCCGCGTGGAGGGGGTGTCTCGCGCCGAGTGGAGGGCGAGGACCGCCAGGAATTGCGCGAGACGATGGAAAAACTCGAGCACCCGGCCGGAATGAGTCTGATCGCCCGGACCGCAGGCATCGGTCGCTCGGCCGAGGAACTGCAGTGGGATCTGAATTACCTCCTCAAGCTGTGGACCGCAATCGAGTCCGCAGCGGGTTCAGCCCCCGGCCCGTTCCTGATTTACCAGGAATCCAGCCTGGTCATCCGCGCCATCCGTGACTACTTCACCCCGGATATCGGCGAGATCCTCATCGATACCGATGATATTGCCGAGCAGGCGCGCCAGTTCATGGCCCATGTGATGCCGGACACCGTCTCCCGGGTCAAGCGTTATCGTGATGACGTGCCGCTCTTTTCACGCTTTCAGATCGAGCATCAGATCGAGACGGCATTCTCAAGGGTGGTCCCTCTGCCCTCGGGCGGTTCTGTCGTGATTGACCATACCGAGGCGCTGGTAGCGATTGATGTCAACTCCGCGCGTGCAACCAAGGGCGCCGATATTGAGGAGACTGCGCTTCGAACCAACCTTGAGGCCGCCGACGAAGCCGCCCGCCAGATGCGTCTGCGCGATCTGGGCGGACTCATCGTCATCGACTTCATCGACATGGAAAACGCCAAAAACCAGCGTGAGGTCGAGCAACGGCTGAAGGAGGCGCTCCACTATGACCGCGCCCGCGTTCAGACCGGCAAGATTTCCCGTTTCGGTCTGATGGAGCTGTCACGCCAGCGCCTGCGCCCGGCTCTCAACGAAGGTACTCACATCACCTGCCCGCGCTGTAATGGCACAGGGGTTATCCGCGATACCGAGTCCTCGGCACTGCACGTCCTTCGCGTGGTTCAGGAAGAAGCCATGAAGGAGAACACGGCGGCTGTGTGGACGCAGGTCCCGGTCGAAGTGGCAACCTATCTGTTGAACGAAAAGCGCTCGGAGATTGCCAAGCTCGAAGCGCGCCATAAGATCGAAATTGTTCTGGTCCCAAATCGCCACCTTGAGACTCCGCACTACAAGCTCGAGCGTATACGCCATGACGACGAACGTCTGGGTGCGTATCGTGCGAGTTACAGCGTCGCGGAGACCCCGGCAGAGGACACTTCTTACTTCGACTCAAAAGCCGAACCCGCCAAGCCGCGGCAGGAGGCTGCTGTTCGCTCGGTGACGCCCGATCAACCGCCGCCTCCCAGCGCCCCGGTTGAGGCCAAACCAGCCCTTCCCGTCGCGACGACGACCGCCAAACCGGTGCAGCAGGCTCAAAGCGGGCAGTCCTCGGACGGTCTGCTTGGAAAGATCTTCGGTTGGTTCAGACGCAAACCCGCCAATGAGGCGACGGCTGCTCCCGCAGCAAACGAGGCTGCAGCAGGAACCGGCGCTGCCCCGGCCAATGGTGCCGCCGACGATAACCGCCGACGCGGAAGAGGCGAGCGAGGTGATCGCGGTGGCCGAGGCTCAGGCTCACGCGACGGACGTTCCGCCCGCGAGGGTCGCGAGGGTCGCGAGGGTCGCGAGGGTCGCGAAGGTCGCGAAGGTCGCG
>CAZZKA010000385.1:0-2570 GCA_964654745.1 uncultured Bordetella sp.
TTTATGCATTTTTTTTAATAAAATGCTTTTAATAAAATCTATAAATACATGAATATAATAAGATTATTACAAGATTAAAACCTTATCTGTAGGCGGTTGCGGCCCCGTGTATGCTCAGCTCGGGGTTCCTGACTCGCCGCGGAGGTGCACATGGCAGGCATGACTGTGATCCGGGGCGGGCGCCTCGTTGACCTGGCGACCCGGTCAGCGCCGCGTCGCGACATCCTTATCCGCGATGACACCATCATCGAGATCGGCCGCACGGGGATGGCCGCCCCGCCCGACGCCCAGTTGATTGACGCGCGAAATCGCCTGCTGCATCCGGGACTGGTGAACGGGCACACCCACAGCCACGGCAACCTTGCCAAAGGCATGGGCGACCGCTGGACACTCGAATTGCTGCTCACCGCCGGTCCCTGGATCAATGGCGGGCGGAGCACCGAGGACAAGTACCTGTCCAGCCTGATCGGCGCCGCAGAAATGGTTCTCAAGGGCTGTACTGCCGCTTACGACCTGGCGACCGAATTCCCGCTGCCTTCGGTCGAAGGACTGGCGGCGATCGGGCAGGCCTACGCCGAGGTCGGGATGCGGGCCACCCTCGCACCCATGGTGGCCGATCTCAGCTTTTTCGAAGCTATCCCGGGTCTGATGGAGCGATTGCCTGCGAGCCTTCAGGCGGAAGTGGCGCGGCTTCGACTCGCCCCCTACCACGCCAGCATCCGCCAGATGAACAAGGCGCTACGCACCTGGAAACTCGCGTCACACGGCGTGTTGCTTGCCGTTGCACCAACGATTCCTCACCATTGTTCGCAGGCTTTCCTCGTTGCGTGTCGCGATCTGGCCGCTGAATATGGCGCCGGCCTGCACACGCATGTCGCCGAATCCAAGGTGCAGGTGATCGCCGGCTACCAGCGCTACGGATCGTCGTTGACGGCGTATATGGATTCTTTGGGGATGGTCGGTCCGCGATTTACCGTCGCGCATGGGGTGTGGCTGGACGACGATGACATGAAGCGCCTGGCGGACCAGGGCGCCTCGGTCTCGCATAATCCCGGCAGCAACATGAGGCTCGGCAACGGGCTCGCCGACATACGCGCGATGCTTGCTTGCGGCGTCAATGTCGGCATCGGCACTGACGGCGCCAATTGCTCAGACAATCAGAACATGTACGAAAACATGCGGCTTGCGTCCATGGTGTCCAAGGTTCAAGGCCCGCAGTGGCAGTCCTGGGTGACGACCGATGAGGTACTTCGGGCCGCGACTGAGGGGAGTGCCCGTGCTCTCGGTCTGGGCGAGCAGATCGGTCGTATTGCGCCCGGCTATAAAGCTGATATCGTTTTCCTCGACCTGGGCCATGTCAATTGGATGCCGATGAATGATCCGATCAACCAACTCGTTCATACCGAAGACGGCAGCGCGGTGCACTCGGTGATGATTGGTGGCCGGATGATTGTGGAGAATCGTCGCCTTCTCACCGTCGACATGCAGTCGCTGCAGCGACGCGCTGAGGCGGCGCGGTCCCGGCTCGAACGCCATAATCGGCCGGCCAAGGCGCTGTATCGCCGCCTGGAGAGGGTCGTCGGCAGCTTTTGCCCGGGGCTTGCCAGCCAGCCGCTTCACATCGACCGGTTTGGCGGAGGGCACTACCGGTATGGTCACCACTGCCCGTCCTGTGGCAGCCCAGGCGATGCAGGTGTCAATCCGCCGCGCAGCGCACGACTGCGGCTCAAGGCCTGAAGCAGGCCGGGTCCATTAAGGGCAAAGGATCCGCGATACGGGGCATGAAACCCATCTCATCCGGGAAGGGCGGCGTCCTCAAGCAGCACGCCGTGGAAGAAAAGCGCTAAGTCAGGAGGCTGGAAAGCCGGCTCAAAAGGTCGCCAGAACCTTGGCGCGTAGCGCATCGGTGATGGAGGGCCTCACACCAAACCAGGCCTCGAAAGCCGGCACCGCCTGGTTGAGGAGCATGCCAAGGCCATTACAAATGAGGTTACCGCGCGTGCGCGCCTGCGTGAGCAGTGACGTCTCGAGCGGAACGTAGATCAGGTCCGAGACGATGGCCGGCACGGGGAGCTCGTCCAGTTTCAGGTCCAGCGGCGGCTGACCGTACATGCCCTGGTTGGTTGCGTTGACCAGAAGGGCCGCCGAGCTGAGGGCCGCGTGGCGCTCGGCCCAGGGTACGACCTGGATCGAGGCGCTGAGGCCCGCGAGTTGCTCTGCGCGCTCTCGGGTACGGTTGATCAGCCTGATCTCCGGCGCGCCCTCGTCAACGAGGGCCGCAAGAACGGCTCGCGCAGCGCCACCCGCGCCCAGCACGACTGCGGGTCCTCGCCGTGCCGACCACGCCGGGTCAGCGTCTCGCAGGCTCCGGATGAAACCGATACCGTCAAAATTGAAGCCGTGCAGCGCGCCATCGGGCTGCACGACGATGCAATTGATCGCACCTATCCGTCTGGCAGGCTCGCTCAGCCAGTCCATCAGCCCGAAGGCGACGAGCTTATGCGGCTGGGTGATGTTACAGCCGGCGAGACCCAGCGCGGCGAGGCCGCGCACGGTGCCCCAGCAGCTCG
>CAZZKA010000386.1:0-2533 GCA_964654745.1 uncultured Bordetella sp.
GTTCCGGGCGATCGATGTGGAATTGAAGGTAGCCAGCACCTGGGTGTCTTTTGTGCAGGGCTGCCTCGCCGCCTACCTCGCTTTCCTCGCCGGGCACTTGGCCTCGCGAGAGCGATCGATCCACGTCATCAGCATGTCGGTTTCCTACGGCCTGCTGGCGTTATCCCTATTCGTTCGCGTTGCAGGCCTGGTCCAGGGCTGGGGAAACGCGAATGTGTGGCGGAATCCGACGCCCACCGCGGACCTGCTTTTCCTCTCGCTCTCAGGAATCCTCGTCGCCGTCGTGAGCAATGTCGGCTACCTGGCGTTTTACTTCGAGCGGGCAAAACGCGCCGAGGTCGCCGGGGCCGCTGCCAAGGCCGCCCGGGAGGCGTCTACCCGCTTCGCCGCTCAGGTCGCCGATCTCGAGCGTCATCGCAGCCTCGGTCTCGTGGCGATGTCGTTGAGCCACGAGCTGACGCAGCCTCTCTCGGCCATCGCAGTCCAGGCGCGAGTGGCGCGCCAGGCGGGAGATCAATCCGGCGCGCTCGATCGCATTGTCGAGAGCGTGATGCGTGCAGGTTCCATCGTTGAACGAATTCGAGGGTTCATTCGGCCGGTGGCTGCACGCCCCGAGCCCGTCGAGCTGGTGAGCCTTGCGCGCGAAGTCGCGGACCTTCTCGAGGAGCAGGCTCGCGCCGCTGGCGTCGATCTCAAGCTCCCGGCCGTGGGCGAGGCTGCCTGGGTGTCCGGCGACCGCATCTCCCTCTGCCAGATCATCCTGAATGCCTACCGCAACGCGCTCGACGCGTCGGCGCCTTTGCGCGGGTCGGAAATACGCGTCGCCGTCGAATCGCGCGGCGAGCGCTGTCGGCTGCTGGTGCGCGACTTCGGCGCCGGGCTCTCCGAGGCGGCGCAGCGTCAGGCCGGCGAACCGCTCTTCACGACCAAGCCCGGTGGGCTTGGGGTCGGCCTTGCCGTGTCGCGCGCTCTGGCTGAGCAGCACGGCGGGTCGATCAATCTGCGGAACGCACCGGGCGGAGGGGCGGTGTTCGAGTTAAGCCTGCCTGCGCTCGTCGGCAGGGCGAAACCCTGATGCGCGCCTCAGGAGCCCTTCGCCCCGTGACGGTCGACGACGTCGATCGCGCGGAGCGTTGCCGCCGCGGGCGCATCGTGCTGATCGATGACGAAGCCTCGGTGCGTGAGGCGTTCGGCCTGCTGTTGGCCCAGGAGGGCTACGCCGTGGATGCTTATCCGTCCGCGGTCGCCTTCCTAGCCGCAACGGCGGAGAACCAGGCGTCTTTTCCGGGCCCCGTCTGCGTGCTGAGCGACGTGAAAATGCCGGAGCAGACCGGCTTGGCGCTGCTGCGCCAGGTCGCTATGACCGATGCCCCGCCCCTCGTTTTGATGAGCGGGGCGAGTGGGCCCGCGGAAGTCGTGGAGGCGTTTCGCGGCGGGGTCTTCGATTTTCTGCTGAAGCCGATTCACCCGGACGCCCTGCTGTCGACGGTGCGCCGCGCGCTTGACGCGTACCGGGATCGGGAAATGGCCCAGCGCCAACAGGAAGAGCGGCGCCGACGCCTTGGGGCGCTGACGCCGCGGGAGCGGGAAGTGATCGCCTTGGTGGCGCAAGGTGAGATCAATCGAGTGATCGGCGCGCGACTGGGCATCAGCCTGCGAACGGTGAAGCTGCATCGTCACCACGCGATGGAGAAGCTTGGCGTCGATACCGTGGCGGGCCTCGCGGTGCTGGCGCAGGAAGCGGGGCTCTAGCTGCCGCGGGTGGCCCTGAATCCCCCGGGGGCACCTGCCCCTTGGGGCAGTTGTCCCGGCGCCGCGTGAGGGAATAATCGGCGAGGTACTTTGTTGTCTCGCCTTCATGACGTCTCGCCGATTCCAGACAGCCCCAGGGGCATCTGCCGCCGATAACGCCGCCGCGTTGTCGCGGGCGTTTCTTCGCCATATCTTGCCCGGCGGATCGACGGCATCGGTGCAGATCGCGGAAGCGATCACCCCCGCGTGGTCCGCCACCTCGATGGCTTATGGGGGCGCGCCGATTCGCGCGTGGGGGGTCCTGCCGCCGGACCGGGTAGCCGTCGCCGTCGCGGCAACCCCGGGCGATTGGGTCTGGGTCAATGGCATTCGCGTCGGGCGGACCAGCTTGCTTGTGCTGAGTGAGGGGTGCCCGGTATTTCTGCGCGCCGAAAGCCGAGCCATGATCGATGGCGTCCTGGTGGAGCGCCATCATCTGCCGGACGCCTGGCAATCCCAGTTGGCGGCCAACGCCGGTCACGAGGATGCTTTTTTCGCTGCCGGCATCGATCCCGGTGACGGTTCGCGCCTGTCAGCCAACATTCAGGTGGTGCTGCAAAGCGCCGAGGCAGGGAGGTCTCGCGGCCCGCGGCGTGACCTGCCGCAGCCGTTGGTCGAGATGTTTGAGCAGATGCCGCCTCCCGAAAGCTTGCACTTGCGCCGCCGCCATACAGGCAAGGCTGCCCGGCAGCACACACTCGCCCAATACATTGGCTCGGCAGCGTTTCTGCATGCCGAACCC
>CAZZKA010000387.1:0-2532 GCA_964654745.1 uncultured Bordetella sp.
GGGTGTCGCGGCCCTGCGGGTTGAGCGCTGCGGTTGCGATTTCATCGGAGGTCGAGATGAGGCGACGCAAAACCGA
Organism: uncultured Bordetella sp.; assembly: GCA_964654745.1. GTDB lineage: Bacteria > Pseudomonadota > Gammaproteobacteria > Burkholderiales > Burkholderiaceae_E > SYIM01. The sequence continues at coordinate 77 of CAZZKA010000387.1, forward strand.
GCGGTCGCGGACGATTTCTGCATAACGCCGGATGTTGGCTGCTGAAGGAGTCTCGGTGGCGAGCGCGTTGAGGTAAGCGAGCCCGCCAGCCTCCCCCGCATGACCGTTGTTCTGCAGGGCCTCAACGACAGTCACGACGTCGGCCGGCTGCGTGCGCTCGACGAGATGGGCGATCTGCCGCCAGATCAGCCTGTGGTCATGGCGATAGAAATCGTCTTCGCGCAACACATCGGCAATCCGGTCGAATGCCGAGTTGTCGAGCATCAGCCCGCCGAGAACTGCCTGCTCCGCCTCGATCGAATGCGGAGGCGTTCGCAGCGCTGCGATCTCAGGGTCTGAGGAACGCAGGCTTGGCAGGGCGACAGGATCTGCAGACATCATTTATCCGGGAAAAACTCTAGCTATTGTCGACCATGCCTGGCCAAATCAAAAGGGGTGCCTGAGCACCCCTTTTCCGCTATCACGTCTTGCGCTCCCGGCCAGTCCCACATCAGACCGGCGCGTTGAGCGCGAACCGGGTCAGGCGGTATCGCCGAGCACTGATACCGTCACTTCGACGACTACATCGTGATGCAGCGCGATTTCGAGCTTGTGGTCACCCACGGTCTTGATCGGCCCGGTGGGCATACGAACCATTGCCCTGGCGACCTCGAAACCCTGGGCGGTGAGGCCTTCGGCGATATCGAAATTGGTTACCGAGCCGAACAGCCGCCCATCGACGCCCGCCTTGACAGTGGTTTGCCAGGTGTGCCCCCCAAGGCGATCGCCCAGAGCGCGGGCGGCCGTCAGACGGTCCGCCTGAGCTTTTTCGAGCTCGGCGCGACGCGCTTCGAACTCTTTGAGCGCGGCGTCGGTCGCGCGGCGCGCCTTGCCCTGCGGAATCAGGAAATTACGCGCGTACCCGTCCTTGACCCGCACCACATCTCCGAGTTGGCCCAGGTTGACGACACGTTCGAGAAGGATGATCTGCATGGTTCGACCCTTCAGTGGTTATCGGTGTAGGGGAGGAGCGCGAGATAACGGGCTCGCTTGATCGCGTCACCCAGTTGCCGCTGATATCGAGCCCGCGTGCCGGTGAGCCTGGCGGGAATAATCTTGCCGGTCTCGGTGATGAAGTCCTTCAGGGTATCGACGTCTTTATAGTCGATCCACTCGATCTTTTCAGCGGTAAAACGGCAGAACTTGCGGCGCTTGAATAGCGCGCTCTGGGTGTTGCGGCGGACCTTCTTGTCCTTGGTGCCTCGACGCATGACCATAGTTAGCAACCTTTAAACGAAAGTTAGTGTCGGCCGACAGGCTCTTGCCATCGCCTGTTCAGGCGGTGCCGGAGGGCGAATCGGTCCTGAAATCAATCACATGAAAAAGCAAAGACCTGCTGCCACGGCGCCTGGGGGCGAGATACCCCTGAAGCGCCAGCGCACTGCCCAGGGGCGTCCGGGACAGACGCTCGGCCGCTCGATCGGCGAACCGCGCGCCAAGCTCGAACTCGACCTGTCGGGCTACGCCCGCTTCGGTCTGTGTCGAGCTGTGCGAGAGCACCGCATCGATCATCGCGACCCCGCCCGGCGTATACCGCAGCGCTTGCATGGCAGACAGCACGGCCCGCAAATTCAGTGTGTTGGAGGTGGAGGCCAAGCGGGCCGTCAGGCCTGCGCGGCCGCCTGGCCCGCCGGAGCAGCTTCTGCAGCCACCTTGCGGGCTTCCTCGCGCTGAATCTGCTTCCACATCGGCGAGGGACCGGTATGGGCGCGCTTCATGGCAAGAGTAAGGTGCCGCAGTACGGCGTCGTTGAAGCGGAAGGCATGCTCGATCTCATCGAGCACGGGCTTGCCGCATTCGATGTTCATCAGAACATAGTGAGCCTTGGCGACTTTTTGAATCGGATAGGCGAGCTGGCGACGCCCCCAATCCTCGATCCTGTGGATTTTCCCCTGCTGCGCCTCGATCATCGCCTTGTAGCGATCGATCATCGCGGGGACCTGCTCGCTCTGGTCCGGATGGACGATGAGCACGATTTCATAGTGACGCATGAAACAACTCTCCTTGAAGCGGACTCAGGCGAAAACCGCGAAAACCTGCCCTCGAAACTCGCCAAGATCACTGGGATCCTGTCTCAAGACCTACCTGGTCTTGTCTGAAAACTGATGAGTCCGAGAACTCCGCAGAGCTCACGCCAAAATCCCGTTACCGGAAACGCGTCCGGAACGCCCCTGGACAGGCCGAGTACCGGAATTCCGCCATCCGAATCGGTTCTCCCCAACTTGCCGGCTCGGTCGAGTCCGACTTGAGGAAGCGATCCACTCATGAAACGACGGGGAATTCCTAAACCCGGCTTTCGGCCTTTTCGCTCAAAATCTAAGGAAGACTCCGCGAGAATGTAGAACCCCCGCATCAACTCAGTCAGGCTCCACATAACCCACGGACTCTCCCATCGATCGCCATCTGCGAAAGGCGGG
>CAZZKA010000388.1:0-2529 GCA_964654745.1 uncultured Bordetella sp.
GCCGACCGGGTCGCCTATATGGGTCCAGCGCCCGGCGCCTACGCCAGTGTTCGCTGTGTACCCCAGGACTGGGTCGTGCGACTGCCCGCGCACATCGAGGACGAGGTGGCAGCAGCCGTTCTGCTCAAAGGCATCACCGCCGATTACCTGCTCCAGGATCTGGGCCACATCCGTCCAGGCCAGCGCTGGCTGGTGCATGCCGCCGCAGGCGGTGTGGGACTACTCCTTTGCAGCTGGGCGAGCCGCCTGGGCGCTCGCGTCATTGGCACGGTGTCGAGTCCTGACAAGGCCCGACTCGCACGCGACCATGGCTGCGAGCATGTGATCGTCACAAGCGATTACCGGTTCGCAACGGAGGTGCAGGCGGTCTGGGGCGGCGGTGCCGAGGTCATCGTCGATGGTCTGGGCGATGCTGCCTTCGAGGAAAATTTCGCAGCGCTCGCCGCCTGTGGTCACTGGATCAGTTTAGGCCAGGCAAGCGGCGCTCCTCGCGCAATCTCGGCTGATCTATTGGTGAGCAAGTCGGCGAGCTTTTCGCGACCCGTCGCCTTTGCCTATGTCGCCACGCGCCAGAAGCTTGCCGAGCGGGCCGACCGGCTATGGTCGGCTATCGCTGACGGCGCGGTGCGGGTGCCCCCGATCGAACGGCATGCACTCGCTGCCGCATCGCGGGCGCATGAGCGGCTGGAGTCACGACGAACTACGGGTGCACTGGTGCTAACCGCATGAGGACGCGATCATGATCCAAGGGATGAACCACTTCACCATCACAGCAGAAAACCGCGAGCGCACGCTCGACTATTACTGCGGCCTGCTCGGTCTTCGCGAAGGGTTTCGACCTGACCTCGGTTTTCCGGGAGCCTGGCTCTATGCGGACGGATCCGATCAGGCGATCCTCCACATCTACTGGGACCGGCCCATGCCAGAACCGCGCACTGGCGTGATCGATCATCTGGCCTTCAGTGCGCAGGGCCTGCGCGCGGTGAAGGCCCGTTTTGATGAACGCGGTCTGCGCTATGACTTGCGGCGTCAGGCGGGTAGCGGCACCTGGCAGCTGTTCAGCTTCGATCCCAATGGCGCCCGGGTCGAACTCGACTTCGACAGCAGCGAGAGGATTGAAGGCTGAGAAAAGAATAATGGTTCATCGCGTGGACGGCCCCACCAAGGTTTGCTATGTTCAGTCAGTTCAATGGTCACACAACAGCGCCCCCGGCAGTCATCCGGCCGCCAGCGCGACAATCCAGGAGGAGACCCGCATGTCACATTCTGATTCCCGCGAGGCACCGGACCGCAGCCGCCGTGAGGCACTGACCCGAGCAGCGGCTGTGGGCGGCGCCGCGCTGGCCGCTCAGGCCCTGCCACTTGCCGCTCAGGCCCAGGCCGGTGAACTCGCCGCCTACCAGTCCGCAAAAATCGACTGGAAGCAGGCGGCCGGTGAATCGATCAGCATCGCCGTCATTCCCGCGAGCTATTTCGATAACCTGATCTCGCTGCAGCCTCAGTTCGAGGCGCTGACTGGCATCAAGCTTCGCTTCGAGAAAGTCCCGCCTGGCCAGATCCGTCAGAAGGCGATGCTGGACCTGTCGTCCAAGACCGCCACCTATGCGACGCATGCCGCCGATCCGATGTATTACCCGCTTTACGTCGCGAACAAATGGGTCGAGCCGCTCGATCGTTATCTCGCAGATCCCAAACTCACTGACCCAGCCTGGCTAAACTACAACGACATCATCAAGGCCTGGCGCGATGCAGTCTCGATCGACGGCAAGCCCTATGGCGTGCCGTTTGATGGGGAAGTCACCGTACAGGTCTACAGAAAAGACCTCTACGATGCCAAAGGCCTGAAGCCGGCAACCACCTATGACGAGCTCCTCTCAAACGCCAAGGCCTTGACCGACCCGGGCAACCGGATGTACGGCCTCGCGATGCGGGGCTTTGCGGGTGCCGGTCAGAACATGTACATCTACCCTTCGATCCTGCGCGGCTTCGGTGGCAGCTGGTTTGAGGGTAACAACCTGGTCGTCAATTCCCCTGTCGCGGTGCGCGCGCTGGAGTGGTATGTTGAGGCGCTCAACCGCTATGCGCCACCGGCTGTGCGCAACTGGAACTGGCCGGACATTGCCGATGCGTTTTCGCAAGGAACGCTGGGCTGCTATCTCGATGCGCACTCCTCAGCTGCTGTTCTCAATAATCCCGAGAAATCCAAAGTCATCGGCAAGATCGGTTATGCCCGCTGGCCCAAGGGCCCTGCTGGCAAGGGCGTGACCTCGATCTGGAATTGGAGCTTCCCGATCAACGCAGCGCTGTCGCCCAAGGCCAAGACCGCAACCTGGCTTTTCATCGCCTGGGCCACCTCGGCTGAAACGCAAGCGCTGACCTCATGGAAATTCGCCGGCGCGGCCAAGCGGTCGGGCATCAACCGCACATCGTCCTGGCAATCGGCCGATTTCGCGTCATCAATGGCCGGCATGGGCGACAACTTCATCAAGACCGCGATGGACACGCTCGCTCTCGACACCGATGTCGATT
>CAZZKA010000389.1:0-2493 GCA_964654745.1 uncultured Bordetella sp.
ATAGGTGGTGAGCGTCGCCGCGACGCACAGCCCGGAAAATCCGAGCAGGGCGAGCCGATCGGTGAGCTTTGCGAAGCGGTTGAACAGATCACCCGACATAAATCACCACTTAGCCTCGGATCTTCTTCAGTAGCGCAAGCGTCTCGGCATAGATTTTCTCGCCGTTGGGGGATTTTTGAATCCACCACTTGTGGACCACCTGCGAGCGCTCGGCATACTGCGCTTTTTCGGCGGAGGATAGTTCGGTGAGCTGGATCTTGCCTTCTTTCTCGACCGTCGCGCGGATTTCCTGAGCGACATCCTCGTAGGCTGAACCCGCGCTCTTGGCAAAAGTGTCGCCACCGTACTTCATGATCGCATCCTGAACATCCTTGGGCAGCCCATCAAAGGTCTTGCGATTCATCAGCAGAAGAAAGGGGATTACACCGATCGGCGCAAGCTGACTCTGACGCACGAGCGGGAACGTTTTGAAGGTTCGCATGCCCGACCAACTCTGAATCACGCCATCGAGGGTGCGCCGCTGGAGGCCCTCGTTCATTTCCGGACTATCCATCGTTTCGGCACTCGCACCCATCGCCTTGAGCCACTCAGCATGAACCGCACCGACCGATCGGATCTTCTTACCTTTCAAATCTTCGAGTGACTTGATCGGATTGGCGAGCCATAGGTTGGAAACCTCAGTCGCAAAAAAGCCGACCAGATGCACGTCCTCTATGCCGCGCAATAGTTTCTTTTCGCAAAGCTGCCAACCCACCAGAGCGGCCTCCCTCGCGTTTTCAAATAGAAACGGCAATTCAAATAACTGCATATCCTCGAACTGGCGCCCGTGATAGCCGGGAAGAATCCACGCTACGTCGGCGACCCCCGCGCGCACCAGATCGAATTGCTTGAAAGCGTCCTTACCTAACGAGCCACCCCAGAATCCCTGGAAGCGCGCCTTGGCGCCAACTTCCTGCTGGGCGGCGTTCATCCAGGGTCGGATCACCTTGGACACGCCAACGGACTGTTCGGGCACAAAGGTGGCAACCTTGATGAGGGGAGCCGACTGCGCGGAAACTGGCGCGGCGAACGGCGTGGTGGCGAGGGCTCCCGCTCCGGCGAGCAACCGGCGACGTCTTGCATCCATCTTTAGGTCTCCTTTAACTATCGCTCGCCCCGAAGGACGGAACATTCATTGTTAGGCACGCGTTCAAGTGTAATCGCCAAGCTGGGACGTACCATCGGTTACACGGTAAAAACCGGGAAACCCCTCGGACAAAAATCAGCCGCCGGGCTTTCTCGCCGGCCCGTTTCCCGTGACAGCCGAGACCAGGCGCTCCGTCGACTCCGGATGCGTATCGCTACGCCAGGCGACATGCCCATCGGGCCGCACCAGCACCCACTTTTTTTCGTATAAACGGTCGAGCGCCGCGTCAGGCAGTGCGGCATGCTTGATTCGTACCCTCCTCGCAGCGAACGCCGCATCAAAACTCGCTGTGAGGCTGGCCCGGTCGTCCGCGGGGACATCCGAGGCCCCCACCAGAACCCAGTCGCGGCCAAACCAGTCAAGCGTACTGATGCCGCGAAGGCTATGGTCCTCGCCTATCCAGGCGTGGGGTGCTCGCGAGCCCGGCCAGGTACTGGGCACGACCTGAGCGGGATCGTCGGGCGGCTCGGGACTGCCATCAGATAGGATCACCGGCGAGTCGACGTAGCGGTATCCCAAATGGAGCCCTGCGGAATTGAACTGCCGGCTCATCCACCGAATCCTCGGTACGATTCGGGCCCGCGCCGCCTCGCCCTCGTCGGACTCCTCATCGATCTCGGGGGGCACTTCATCCATCACCATGTCAATCTTGTCGGAGTTATTCGCCGACACGACGCTATTCCGAACAGCGATTGGCTTACGTTCTATCTCGTAGCTATCCAGTAGCCCCAGGCCACCCTGCCCGGCCTCGAACGCGGCAAGCTTCCATCCCAGGTCCACGGCATCACCAATTCCGGTATTCATCCCGACACCTCCCGTTGGTACAAAGAGGTGCGCGCTGTCGCCTGCGAGAAACACGCGACCCGCGGGCGATCGCCATTGGCGCGCGACCGACTGATGATGATGCCAATGCGTGGTCGCCTGGAGTTCGAAGTCGAAAGGCTTTCCAACCGCGCGTGTCAGGACGTCTCTCGCGTCGATGGTATCGGTCCCCTTCGAATGGTCGAGAAAGTAGTACTGAAAGCTCCAAAACTCGACTCCGTCGATTGCAGTAAAGACGCCAAAACTGTCCGGTGCAAACACGAAGTAGAGATTGCCCAGACCCTTGCCGTGAATCTTCAGAAAATCTTTTGAACGAAAATAAAAGCTCACGTTGCCACGCATCTTGCCCCGGCCGTTGTAGCGAATGCCGAGGGCTCTGCGGATAGAACTGGCGCCGCCGTCGCAGGCAACCAGCCACCGGCTACGGATCCGTTCAGTTCGGCCGGTGGCAAGCTCGGTGGCCGTCGAGGTCACCCCGGTGTCGT
>CAZZKA010000390.1:0-2471 GCA_964654745.1 uncultured Bordetella sp.
AACCTTCGTCGCGGGCGGTCTTGGCCATGCCCGGGTACATGTCGGTGTACTCGTGCGTTTCGCCGGCGACCGCCGCCTTGAGGTTCAGCGCCGACGCGCCGATCGGCAGGTCGGTGGCGGGGTCGCCCACTTCTGCGAGGTAATCCAGATGACCGTGCGCGTGGCCCGTCTCGCCTTCGGCGGTGGAGCGGAACAGCGCTGCGACTTCGGGATGGCCCTCAACGTCGGCCTTGTTTGCGAAGTAGAGATAGCGGCGGTTTGCCTGGCTTTCACCGGCAAACGCATCCTTCAGGTTTTGATGCGTCTTGGTACCCTTAAGGCTGGGCATGACAATCTCCTGGAGAGCGGGTTTTAAGGGTCATGAACCGGTGCAGGAAGCACCTGTTTAGACCCTCGCAGACTAACAGCGCGCGATTATCCCTTCCAATTGACTTTTCAAATCCGATTGATTTAACCCGCCTATCAGCCCCTCAGCGGGCGGGGTTGCTGCCAGTCTGGCAGTCGGGCACAGGCGATGAGCCCGCCGTCTTGGGCGTTCGCGAGGCTGAAATCCCCGCCATACCGCCGACAGATCCGCGAGACGATGGCGAGCCCGAGTCCAGTTCCGGGTTGAGTTCCCCCGGAGTCGGTGCGGGCGCTGTCCAGCCTCGCGAAGGGCCGTTTAGCTTCTTCGAGCCGTTCGCGGGGAATACCGGGCCCGTGGTCGCGGACCTCGATGGTGAGGCAGCCGCCGTTGCGGGAAACTTTCAATTCGACCCTGGTCTGCCCCGAGCCTTCGGTCGGGCGCGCGTAGCGAAGCGCGTTGTCGACCAGGTTGCTGACGACCCGTTGCAGGTCGGTCGGGTCGCCGGACCAGCGGATTCCTTCTTCGATGTCACAGCCGAGCTGCAGCGTTCCTGCGCGGACTACAGGGTCGTAGGCTGCGACCACGCCGGCCAGTTCTTCAGGGACCAGCACCTCGCGAACGCGGGGCGGCTGGTTGCTTCGCGCATAGTCGACGAATTGACCGACAATCGCGTTCAACCTCGCGATGTCTTCGACCATGGCATCCCGCTGGCCTTCCTCAAGTCGGGCTATTTCGACCTCCATCCGCAACCTCGTGAGTGGGCCTCGCAGATCGTGGGAAATGCCGGCGAGCGCGATCGAGCGGTCGTTTTCGAGCTCGGCAAGGTCGGTTGCGAGGCGATTGAATTCGCGCTTGACCTGCGCGAGCTGAGGCGGGCCGTCCTCCCGAAGTGGGGCGGGTGACTCGCCTCGGCCGAGCAGTGTGATGGCCCGGGAAAGCTGCGACAGCGGTCGGTCGACCAACCAGGCAATCGCCAGAGCTCCCGCGCTGGCTATCACGCCCGCTATGAGCACGATCAAACCCAGCGAGGGCGTCAGCTGCCGCTCGGCTCGATCGGCGGGCAACAGTAACCAGTAGCCGTCGCCCGCTATGTCAAAGCTCACCCATACGCCGTCCTCATCGTTGACGCGAGCAGCAACCATGGTGTTGTCGGCGAGCAAAAGGCGCAGCCTCGCCTCGAGCGCGGCCAGGCCCGCTGTCGTGCGTGAGACGTCTATGCGGTCTGATGACTCAAGCGGGACCACGCGAACCTCCTCCTGCCGGGCAAGCTCCTCGAGCATGAGCATCCGGCGCGCGGGATCGGAGCCGAGCAGCGCCGACCGGGTCAGGTTGACCACTGATGCGATCTCCCAGGCGAGGCGCTGCTCCGGTGGCGCATCGTCCAGGAGCCGATAAGCCGCAAAAATCGCCACCGTACAGGCGACCACCAGACCGGCGAGAAGAAGAAACGTGCGCAGGAAGTAAGCCGAGCCGGCTGCGGTCGCGAGCCGACGAAGCGACGCCGTCAGTCGCCGCCGCACCGCTCAGTCACCGTCGGGCACGAAGACATAGCCGACCCCCCACACGGTCTGAATGTAGCGGGGTTGTTGGGGATCGGTCTCGATCAGCTTACGCAGCCGCGATACCTGCACGTCCAGACTACGATCGAAAGCGCCGTATTCCCGCCCCCGGGCCAGCGCCATGAGTTTGTCGCGGGAGAGCGGCTGGCGGGCGTGCTGCGTGAGGACTTTTAGCACGGCGAATTCGCTGGTCGTGAGTGAAATCGGCTGATTGTCCCGGGTGAGCTGCCGCTTACCGAGGTTCAGCACGAACGGCCCGAAATGCACCTCCTCGCCCGCTGCGCCCGGGGCCCCCGGAAGGTCGGGGGCTGGCGCACGACGCAGTACGGCGTGGATTCTGGCGAGCAGCTCGCGCGGATTGAAGGGCTTGGGCAGGTAATCATCTGCGCCGACTTCCAACCCTATGATGCGGTCCACATCGTCGCCTTTTGCAGTCAGCATCACTACTGGGGTCCGGTCGTTCTGTCCGCGCATCTTGCGCAGGAGCGACAGGCCGTCTTCGCCAGGCAGCATCAGATCGAGGATGATCAGATCGAAGGTCTCGCGCTGGATGAGGCGTTGCATGG
>CAZZKA010000391.1:0-2451 GCA_964654745.1 uncultured Bordetella sp.
TCCATCTCGGCGGGAACCGAGGGGTGTTGTTGGGGCGGGGCAGGGGAAGCGGTCAGGTCAGGGTCAATGGCGGGCGGGCGAGCGCTGACCGTAAACTTTCCTGCGGCGACCGGGTACGCATCCCCCCCTACCGGTCAGACTCAGAGCCTCCGCCTTCCATCGACCCGATGGCGCGATCGCGCGGAACGGGGGCGGGAACCGGTCCGAGGCTGTCGGCTTTGTTTGAGGACGACGATCTGATCGCGCTCGACAAACCGGCGGGTCTGGCCGTCCACGGCGGCAGCGGCGTGTCGCTCGGCGCCATCGAAGCGCTCCGCCGCCAGCGCCCGGAAGCGCGCTTCCTTGAGCTTGTTCACCGATTGGATCGGGAAACTTCCGGGGTACTGCTGGTCGCCAAGCGCCGGCAGGCTCTCCTCGAGCTCCAACGCCAGTTTCGCGAGCGCAGGGTTGCCAAGGTCTATGTGGCAGTCGTGGCCGGCCGCTGGCCTCTGCGGACAAGGGTCATTGAACACGCGCTCACCCGGCTTGCCGCGCCCGACGGTGATCGCCGGGTTCAGGTCGATGAGGGCGGCCGGGAGGCCCGAACCCGCGTCACCGGATTGCTCAGGCTTTCCCTCGCCGCGGTGGGTGAGTTCACTCTGGTTAAAGCAGAAATTGATACCGGCCGGACGCACCAGATAAGGGTTCATCTTGCGGCCGAGGGTTATCCGATCGCAGGTGACGACAAGTACGGTGATTATTCGTTGAATCGACAACTGGCCAAACTCGGCCTGCGCAGGATGTACCTCCACGCCCTGCGGCTGGTCTGCAAATCACCCTCGTCGGCCCGAGTCCTCAAGCTCGAGGCCGATCCGGGCGATGCGTTTCGGCGACTGATCGTTCAGGGCGGCGGCAACGATCCCGGACCGGACGGCATTGCTGCCATGTTGGCGCGGGGCGCTCCGGGCCTGTTTCGGCCCGGTTCTGCGAGCCTCCCATGAGCCCGGGCTCCGCCAAGCTGATTGTTTTTGACTGGGATGGGACGCTGGTCGATTCCACGCGCACCATCGTCATCGCGATGCAACTCGCAGCGGCTGATGTGGGCTTGCCAGTGCCAACCGCTGAGCAGGCCTCGCATGTCATTGGTCTGGGCCTGCACGACGCACTGAGGCTGGCGGTGCCGCAGCTCACGCCCGAGCGCATGCCCGAGTACGTCGAGCGCTATCGCCATCATTACCTGTCGCGCGATGCGCAACTCGGCGCTTTCGACGGAGTCGAGTCGCTGCTCGACGAACTCGCCGGGTATGGCATCCGTCTCGCCATAGCAACCGGGAAATCGCGACTCGGTCTTGACCGGGCGCTTGATCAGTTCGACTGGCGGCGGCGTTTCGTCGCGACCCGCTGCGCGGACCAGGGCGAACCCAAGCCGCATCCCTGGATGCTGAAGGATCTCGCTGAGGAGATGATGCTCTCAACCGACCAGCTGCTCATGGTGGGCGACACCACACACGATTTAGGTATGGCGCGCCGGGCTGGTTCGTCGGGGATCGGTGTCACGTGGGGCGCGCATCCGAGGCAGACTCTCGTAACGGAACCGTCGCTGGCGCTGGTCGATTCGATGCCGGCGCTTCGTGAGCATCTGGTGCGGTTGGGTCACCGGAGTTGAGCAAGTGAGCGCATCGCCGGGGTTCAGTCCTTTTGCTTTCTGCGCGAGCGAAGCGTTGGTGGAAAGCGGCGCGGGCGTGCGCTTTGAGCTGCCGGGCACCGAAGGCCCGGTTGCCGCGTTCGCGATCCGGCATGCGGGAACGGTCAGGGCCTACCTCAACCAATGCGCGCACATACCTGTTGAGCTTGATTGGACACCGGGAAGTTTCTTTGACGATCAGGGTCAATATTTGATCTGCGCCACACACGGCGCAACCTATACCCCCCAGGATGGACGCTGCATCGCCGGGCCTTGCCGTGGCCGATCGTTGGTTGCAGTTCCGTGTTTCGAGCGCGATGGCTGGGTTTGGGCGGGGTTGCGAGATTAGACGGTACCTTCGCCCTGAACGGGTCACGACCTCGTGGATCACCGTTTTGCTGGTTTTAATCGACAGGAAATGCCTATGAATGACTCACCCTCGGCAGCTGATGCCCGCAACCGCGATGTTGGCGCGTCGGCCCAGCAGGCCCTCGAGCGGGTGCTACTTGCCAGCATCGAGGAGCAGCGTCGGGCCAGGCGCTGGAAGATATTTTTTCGCCTCGCCTGGATAGGCGTGGTGGTGCTTTTCATCACGCAGTTTCAGTCCAACCTCGGCGTCCCGCACCTGGGGGGGGCTGGCCCGCATACCGCTCTGATCGAGATCAAGGGGGCACTCGACATTGAGGGAGATTCCTCGGCCGACCATATCGTCGAAGCACTTCAGCAGGCCTTTGCCGATCCGCGTACCGCCGGGGTGGTGCTGCGGATCAACAGCCCCGGCGGCAGCC
>CAZZKA010000392.1:0-2449 GCA_964654745.1 uncultured Bordetella sp.
AGTGGGACGCCATCGGTCTTAACTACACCTCGGGAACCACCGGCAACCCCAAGGGCGTCGTGGTCCACCATCGCGGCGCCTACATGAATGCGCTCGCCAATGCGCTCGCCTGGGCCTTGCCACGTCACCCCATCTATCTGTGGACGTTGCCGATGTTTCATTGCAACGGCTGGTGTTTTCCCTGGACGCTCGCTGCCGTGGCCGGTACGCATGTCTGTTTGCGCAAGGTCGATGCCAGGCTCATCTTTGATCTGATCCGCGAGCACAAGGTGTCGCATTACTGCGGCGCGCCCATCGTGCACTCGACGCTGATTGCCGCACCGGCTGAGTTTCGTGCCGGCATCGATCACGAGGTGAGCTGTATGGTTGCGGGCGCGGCGCCCCCGGCCGCAATGATCGCGGGCATGCAGACCCTGGGCTTCAAGCTCACCCACGTCTATGGCCTCACCGAAGTCTATGGACCGGCTGCGGTTTGCATGCCGCATGATGACTGGGCGAAGCTTTCCCTCGACGAACAGGTTGACCGCAATGGACGGCAGGGCGTGCGCTACCAGCTGCAGCAGGGTTTGACGGTCATGGACGCGCAGACAATGGCCGAGGTGCCGCGCGATGGCCAGACGATGGGCGAAGTGATGTTTCGCGGCAACATCGTGATGAAAGGCTATCTCAAGAATGAAAAAGCCACCGAGGAAGCGTTCAGGGATGGCTGGTTCCATACCGGCGATCTCGGCGTCCTTCACCCCGACGGCTACGTAAAGCTCAAGGACCGCGCTAAGGACATCATCATCTCCGGAGGCGAGAACATTTCATCGATCGAGGTCGAGGACGCGCTCTACCGCCATCCGGCGGTGCTTGCGTGTGCCGTCGTAGCGCGACCCGATCCCAAATGGGGAGAGACGCCGCTTGCCTTTGTTGAGCTCAGACCGGGCGTGGCGGTGACCGAAGCCGAACTGATCGAGCACTGTCGCGGGCTGCTTGCGCGGTTCAAATGCCCGCGCGAAATCCGCTTCGCGGAGGTACCCAAAACCTCAACCGGCAAAATCCAAAAGCACCTGCTTCGGGCGCAAGTACGGTCGGCAAGCGCAATCGAGGGCTGAGCGCGATCACCGCCGCGCGAGTCTTCCCCACGGAGGAGCGATGACCAGGGAAATTGCAATTCCGTATGGCGCCTACTGGTCGACCCCCTTTGCCCGCTGGCAAGGTTCGCTCGCGCATCTGCATAGCGTGCGCTTTGCTGCCCATGTGGCGCGACAGGCGCTCGAGCGGCGCGGTATCCCGCCCGAAGTGTTTGACTTCGGTGTGCTCGGAACCAGCGTGCCGCAGCGCGCAAGCTTTTACGGCCTGCCCTGGCTCGCGGGCATGATGGGAGCGCCGACCCTTGCTGGCCCCACCGTCAGTCAGGCCTGCGCGACGGGTGCACGCGCGTTGCGGGCCGCCGCCGCCGAGCTTGCCGAGGGCGCGGCAACCACGGCGCTGGTTGTCACCACCGACCGCACCTCCAATGGCCCGCACCTCTACTACCCCGCGCCCGACGGGCCGGGGGGCACAGGCGAGCATGAGAACTGGATCCTCGACAATTTCGAGCGCGACCCCTGGGCCGGGCTCGCGATGGTCGAGACCGCTGACCGGGTGGCCGCCAAGTACGGCATCGATACCGCACGCCAGCATGATGTGGTGCTCGAAAGGTACGCTCAGTACGGTGAGGCGCTGGCCGACGACAGCGCGTTTTTGCGTCGCTTCATGGACCTGCCCTTCGAGGTCCCGGACTCGCGACTGCGCAAGGTGCAGACGAGCCTTGCCGGTGACGAGGGCATACACCCAACCACTGCAGAAAAACTCGCTTTGCTCAAACCCGTTCGCCCTGGCGGCTCGGTGACCTTCGGCGGGCAGACTCACCCGGCAGACGGTTCGGCCGGTATGGTGCTCACGACGCCCGACCGGGCGCCTCAGTTGAGTCGCGACCCTTCGATCGCAATCCGCATTCTGGCGTTTGGGCAGTCCAGGGTTGAAAAGGGCCATATGCCTGAGGCACCGGTGCCTGCTGCCGTTCAGGCGCTCGAGCGGGCAGGGCTTGCAATCAGCGATATTGCGGCGATCAAGACCCACAATCCCTTTGTCATCAACGATATCGTCCTTGCCGACGCGTTAGGGATCAGCAGCTCGCGCATCAATCGCTTCGGCTCTTCGCTCGTTTGGGGCCACCCGCAGGGGCCGACAGGCCTTCGCGCCGTTATTGAGCTGATCGAAGAGCTCGCGCTTCGCGGCGGCGGGCTGGGGCTCTTTACGGGCTGCGCAGCCGGCGATACCGGCATGGCGCTGGTTCTGCAGGTCGGGGATGCGCGTTGAACCCGGCGGCTCGTCCGCGCGAACCGGCCTTGCACGCTGAGATCGGCCCGCTGCCGCGCCGCTACCCGACGGTAGTCCACGCGCTCGCCGATGCCGCGAATCA
>CAZZKA010000393.1:0-2424 GCA_964654745.1 uncultured Bordetella sp.
AGCCGCTTGGCGTATGCGTCGGGATCACGCCGTTTAATTTTCCGGCGATGGTTCCGATGTGGATGTTCCCAGTGGCAATCGCCTGCGGCAACGCGTTTGTGCTCAAGCCCTCCGAGCGCGACCCGTCAGCCTCGCTGCTCATGGCGCGTTGGCTCAAGGAAGCGGGCCTGCCCGATGGTGTCTTCAATGTCGTGCAGGGCGACAAGACCGCGGTCGATGCGCTTCTCGCGCATCCCCAGGTGAGCGCGGTGAGTTTTGTCGGCTCGACGCCGATCGCCCGGTACATCCACGATACTGCGAGCGCAAACGGCAAGCGCGTCCAGGCGCTGGGCGGCGCAAAAAACCACATGGTCGTGATGCCCGATGCTGACCTGGACCAGGCGGTCGATGCTCTGATCGGTGCGGCCTACGGTTCGGCGGGTGAGCGGTGCATGGCAATCTCGGTGGCCGTCGCGGTCGGTGATATCGCCGACCGGCTGGTGGCCAAACTCGTGGAACGGGTGCCTGCCATCCGGATGGCCGATGGCATGGACCCCAAGGCTGAGATGGGTCCGCTTGTCACGCGTGCGCATGCTGACAAGGTACGCGGCTATGTTGAGGCCGGCGTCGCCGAGGGCGCGCGGCTGGTTGTCGACGGCCGGGCGCTGACTGTTGCCGGTCGCGAGCAGGGCTTCTTCCTCGGGGGCTGCCTCTTCGACCATGTCAAGCCGCACATGCGCATCTATCGTGAAGAGATCTTCGGTCCGGTGCTGTCCATCGTACGCGCAGCGCATTTCGAAGAGGCGCTCGCTCTGGTCGATAGCCATGAATTCGGCAATGGCTGCGCGATCTTCACGCGCGAGGGCGACGCCGCGCGCGAGTTCGCCGCGCGCGTTAAGGTGGGCATGGTCGGGATCAATGTGCCGATTCCGGTGCCGCTTGCTTTTCATTCCTTCGGCGGCTGGAAGGCCTCGCTCTTTGGTGACCACCACATGCACGGCCCGGAGGGTGTTCGCTTCTACACCCGAGCCAAGGCGGTGACGCAGCGCTGGCCGGCGGGGATTCGCTCGGGTGCCGAGTTCGTGATGCCGACCATGAAATAAGCAGGGCCTGATGCGTCGGCCCGAAGCGATCGCGCCCGACGCAATCGGAAAGCAGACCTCCCGGCGTAGCGCCGGACTCGTTGGAGCGCATGCCATGGCATTGGTTCTCAGGGATGCGGCGCTGATTCGCGCCGACGGATTCATTGATGGCGCGTGGACGGCGGCCGACAGCGCTGCGCGCTTTTCCGTGACCGACCCGGCAAACGGGGAGGAGCTCGCCAGGGTCGCCGACATGGGCGCCGTCGAAACCGCACGCGCGATCGCAGCGGCCGAGCGCGCGCTGCCCGCCTGGCGGGCGCGCACCGCCAAGGACCGGGCGGCGGTCCTCAAGCGCTGGCACGAACTCATCCTGGCCAATGCGGACGACCTGGCATGGCTCATGACCTCCGAGCAGGGTAAGCCGCTTGCCGAGTCGCGCGGCGAGGTGAGCTACGGGGCCTCGTTCATCGAGTGGTTTGCCGAAGAGGGCAAGCGCGCGTACGGCGAGGTGATCCCGACCTACGCGAACGATCGACGGATTCTTACGCTTCGTCAGCCAATTGGCGTGTGCGCGGCGATCACGCCGTGGAATTTTCCGATCGCGATGATCACGCGCAAGGTGGCGCCTGCGCTGGCTGCGGGGTGCACCGTGATTGCCAAGCCCGCTGAGGCAACGCCGCTGTCGGCGCTGGCGCTCGCAGAGTTGGCGGCGCGGGCGGGTTTTCCGCCCGGGGTATTCAATGTCGTGACGGGGGATGCGGCGCGTGCGCCGGAGATCGGCCGCGCGCTTTGCGACAGTCCGGTTGTGCGTAAGGTTTCGTTTACCGGCTCCACGGAAGTCGGGCGCATTCTCCTGCGACAGAGTGCAGATACGGTAAAAAAACTTTCGCTCGAATTGGGCGGCAACGCGCCTTTCATCGTTTTCGATGATGCGGATCTCGACGCGGCAGTCGAAGGGGCGATCGCATCGAAGTACCGCAATGCGGGTCAGACCTGTGTGTGTGCCAACCGACTGTATGTGCAGGACGGCGTATACGACGAATTTGCCAGGCGGCTTGCCGCAAAGGTCGCCCAGTTTGAGGTTGGGCCGGGGACGGCGCCAGGCGTGACCATCGGGCCGCTCATCGAGCCTGCGGCGCTTCTCAAGGTTGAAGAACATGTCGCAGACGCGCTTGCGCAGGGTGCCCAGGTGCTTGTGGGCGGGCGACGCCACGGGCTTGGCGGACTTTTTTTTGAGCCGACCATTCTCACCGGCGTCAAGCAGAGCATGAAGGTCGCGCGCGAGGAGACCTTCGGCCCGGTCGCGCCGCTGTTTCGGTTCAGCTCCGAGGCCGAGGTGGTCGAGATGGCCAATGCAACCGAG
>CAZZKA010000394.1:0-2405 GCA_964654745.1 uncultured Bordetella sp.
TGCAGTATTTGCCGCGAGCGACCAGATGGCGATCGCGGTGATGGACGCACTGCGATCGGTTCTGGGCCTGTCGATTCCGCAGGACATCTCTATCGTCGGATTCGATAATGTGCCGCAGGCGAGTTGGGCGGCCTATCATCTGACCACCTTCGAGCAGCCGGTAACCGCGATGGTCGATGCCGCCGCCTCGCTCCTCGTCGGGCAGCTCGAACGCGGTGCGTTGGCGCCCCGCAATCTGGTCATTC
The DNA here is from genome assembly GCA_964654745.1 of uncultured Bordetella sp. Taxonomy (GTDB): domain Bacteria; phylum Pseudomonadota; class Gammaproteobacteria; order Burkholderiales; family Burkholderiaceae_E; genus SYIM01. The sequence continues at coordinate 246 of CAZZKA010000394.1, forward strand.
CGGGTGAGTTGCTCGAGCGTGGCAGCACCGCTCCAAAGATTTGTAAACATCGTACGTCAGGTCGCCGGGCGACCCGGGATTATTCATGACTGCTTTCGATCAGGCTGCGCTTGAAGCGCGATTCATTCCCTTTGACTCACTTCGTTACAGCACCGAGGCCTTCATCGATTACCGGATTCCCGAGTGCTCGCCCAAATTCAACTATGCACTGATCGGCCCGGGCGTGTCGCAGAACCCCAACCAGCCTGTGAGCCTGCGCGAGCGCCACGGGTTTCAGGTAGGCGGGGTATCGATGCCGCACGGCAAGATGAATCCGCCGCACATGCACTTCACCTGCGAGGTATTCATCTGCGTACGCGGCGAGTGGGATATCTTGTGGGGCTTCAACCCTGATCACCGCAGCGCGCGGATTCGAGCGGGCGACATCGTCAGCGTGCCCACCTGGATCTATCGCGGCTTTCGCAATGTCGGGATCGACGACGGCTTCATGTTCACCGTTCTCGGCGGCGATGATACGGGTGGAATCCTCTGGGGGCCGACAACGCTCGCAGCTGCAGCCGAGCAGGGCGTACACCTCACTGAAGACTACCGCATCATCGATGAGCGACAGGGGCAAAAGCTTGAGCCACCGCTCAAGCCGCTCGTGCCCATGACCGCTGAAGAGATCGCAGCCCTTCGTGACTGGTCCGAGGAAGAGATGCTGGGCCGCGTGGTACGGCAAACGACGCTGAAATGGTCCGGGCATGGCTTCATCGACAGTGCTTTGCCCGGTGGCGGAGCACAACTCGCGCCCGTCATCGGCCTCGGGCTGAGCGAAGACCGCCACGCGGCGCCGCCGATCACCAACAGTCATGGGGTGTCGGTAGAGTGGCTTCGACTGCCCGCAGGTGGCAGCGTCGCGCGCCATCGCCTGTCGGACAAGCAGGTCGTTATCGCCGTGAGCGGCGACCTCGATCTTGTCATCGAGAGCGATAGGGCTGCCGTTTCCAAGAGGCTCTCCGGGCGAGAGGCCGCCTGGGACAGTTATGCCTTGCCGGCACAGGTCTGGCGCTCGTTTGCCAACCGGTCCTCGAGAGAGGTAACGGCGCTTCTCCTTACCTCGGGTGATCACCGCAAGCGCATCGACTGGTCTCCCGAGGTGCTTGCTCGGGCAGCCGCGTCCGGATGGGCGCTCGATGCCAATGGGCATGTCGCGCAAAAACGCTTCACCGACCGCTCGCAACGCTGATTTTCAAGGATCTCGTGATGAAGCAAGCCTTTGCTGTAACGCATGTCGGAAGTCTCCCGCGGCCGCAGAATGTGGTCGAGTGCCTGTTTGCGCAGGACTCCGGACAGGACTATGACAAGTCGGTCTTCGAGACCACCATGACTGAGGCGGTCGGTCAGGCGGTAGCGCAGCAGGTCGCTGCCGGGATCGATGTGGTGAGTGACGGCGAGATGAGCAAGATCAGCTACGCCACCTACATCCGACATCGGCTGACCGGGTTTGAAATCGGTGTGATGCCGCGAGCGGTACCGCGCGATCTCGACGATTTCCCCGAGTTCAAGGACAGGCTCGCCAAGCTCGGCGCTACGCCAAAATATCACCGTCCCATCTGCACCGGGCCGATTGCTGTCAAAGATCTGAGTGGTCTTCATCGGGATATAGCCAACCTCAAGTCCGCCTGTGCGCGCCACGGTGCGAAACGGGCGTTTATGAATAGCGCCTCCCCAGGTGTTGTCGCTGTATTCCAGCCCAACCAGCACTATCCGACTCAGGAAGCCTATGTGATGGCGCTTGCCGAGGCGCTAAGGGCCGAATACGCAGCCATCATCGCAGCCGGACTCGATCTGCAGATCGATGCGCCTGATCTCGCCATGGGGCGGCACATCCGCTTTCGTGATGTCGACGACAAAGAGTTTTTGCGTCATGCCAACCTGCAGGTCGAGGCGCTCAATCATGCGCTCGCGGGGCTGCCCGTGGAACGGATACGTATGCACCTGTGCTGGGGAAACTACGAGGGCCCGCATCATTTCGATGTCGCGCTTGACATGATTCTCCCGGTGGTTCTTAGAGCGCGGGTCGGTACCTTGGTGTTCGAAGCCGCCAATCCGCGCCATGCCCACGAGTGGGAAATCTGGGCTGAGTGCGCGCGCCGGGGTCTGCTCGGCGACGATCGC
>CAZZKA010000395.1:0-2387 GCA_964654745.1 uncultured Bordetella sp.
AGTTGTGCCGTCGCTGGCGACCCGAGGTGGCGAGGCGCTTCAGCAAGCGCGGAGCGCATACCGCTCTGGCCGATATCTTCGAGTCGATCGACGAACTGCGTTTCTATCGCGAGCACTTCATCAGCGGCGCAGTCGCGCCCAGCGCCTCCGGCGATCCAGACGCTACGGCCTGACCGCCGGGCCGCAGCACTCACCCTTTGCGTTCGCGCCATACCCTCACCAGCAGCCAAGCGAGTCCCGCGGTTGCCAGCGCCAGAGCCACCGATCCGGCGACCCAAAATCCCGCTGCTCCTCCTAGCCAGGCGGCGCCTGGCCCCTCCGATGCGGCGTAGTGGTAGGTCAGCCACCACCCGCCTCCCAGACCGACCCCCCAAAGGGCTCCCAGGTGTATGAACATCGGCGCGGCGGTGATGTGCCAGGCGCGCAGCACCAGTGTGATCTGTGTCTGGATGCTGTCGAAAAAGTGAAAGAAACAGACCACGACGACCAGCGGAACGGCCATGGCGACGACCGCTTCATCGGTGCTGAACAGCGCGGCCAGAGGCTCACGCAGGGAATACAGAACTGCCATGGCAAGCAGACCGGCCCACACACCCAAGCGCAGGCCGACGCCCGCTATTTCGCGGGCGCGCCCGGGTCGCGGGCTGCCGAGCGCCTGCGCCGCGAGCGTACTGGTGGCGGTCCCCAGTGCAAGACCGATCATGTACGTCAGCCCCGCGAGACGCGCTGCGATCTGGTGGCTTGCCCCGACGACGGCCTCCTGGCGGGCAAGGAATATTGCCATGAAGGTAAACGAGGTGACCTCGACCAGCTGCGTGGCCCCGATCGGTAATCCCAGTCGCAGGCGCTCGCGCAGCCAACGCAGCGAGGGGGGCTCGAAGCGAAGTACCCGATAGCCGCGCAAGCCCGATGAGAATGACAGCAGCGCGGCCGCAGCAAACACCATCACCCATGAGAGCAGCGCGGTGGCCACGCCGCATCCGGCCCCGCCCATTGCGGGGATACTGAATCCGCCACCGAGTTCCGCCCCATGCATGAAGAGCAGATTGGTTGGCACCTTGAGAGCGAGCATGGTGAGATTGAGGCCCATCACCAGCCCGGGTCTGGATGTGGCGACAGCGAGGGCATGAAAGCACCTGAACAGCAATGCGGCAGGAAGCCCCGCCGCAGCGGCGAGCAGATAGGGCGATGCAATCTGCGCCACCTCCTCTGGCGGTCGGGCAATCAGCATCCAGAAGTCGGTGAGACCGAGCGCGGCGCAGCCGGGCACCGCGAGGAGCATCGCCAACCAGAAGCCTTGCCTGACCTCGCGCCCGATTGCCTCGGTATCGCCCGCGCCGTGGTGCCGTGCACAGACCGGAACGAGTGCGAGCAGGACGCCCATGAGCCCGATGTAGACCGAGAAATAAATGCTGGCGCCAAGACCGATGCCGGCAACCGCTTCAGCCGAAAGCCGTCCCGCCATCAGTGTGTCGATAATGCCCTGCATCATCAGCGCGATCTGCGCCACGAATAGAGGCGAGGCGAGTTTAATCAGTTTGAATTTGAGGGCGAAGCCGCTAGCCTCGCCTGCGGTGGTCGCGGGCTGTCCTCGCGGGCCGCTGTTCACGGCGCCCGCCTGAACAGGGTCAGTTGTTCCGTGGCGTCGAAGGCACGGCGCCCCTGCCACACCGGCAGCCAGCGGGCATCCCGACCGATCGGTGTGGCGCCGGGATTGTCCCCACGGCTGAGCAGCCACCCGCAACTCTGTTCGCCGCGGGCGAAGCGTATGCCTCCGAAGTAGGCGAGGCTCGCGCGCAGCGCCGGCTCGACCGGTTCGGCGCGCACGCAGTCATGCGCCGGCCCGAGGACCGCAGCAATGTCGGTTGCCAGCTTGCGATAGCTCATTCGCGCGTCATACATCGGCAGCCAGAGCGTGATCAGCAGAAACCAGCTCAGCACCAGCCCGCCGCACGACAGCACCATCGGCCTCCAGATGACGCGCGGCCGCCTCGACGTGCGCCACCATACGAGGGTCAGCCAGCCTGCACTCGCAGCGAGACCGGCGATCGTCTGGGGCCAGAGCGAGCCGGTAACGAAGCCTGGCGCAAGCCGCGCGGCGCTGTCGGCCATGCGGGGCGGAAAGCCGCTGGGCAGCGCAAACCAGTACGCCCAGATGGCGAATCCGATCAGCGAGAAGGTGGCGACCGCGGTCCAGTCGAGCAGACTCACAAGCGGACGGCGAACGGTGGGCAGACCGAGTGCCGCGAGGACGGCACAGGCGATTACCGCCGGCTGCACCGCAGCTTCGGAGGGCAAGGGCGTCAAAAGCGTCTGAAGCGCGGATACCGCCGCGAGTAAGAGCGGAAGAGCGAGCGCGGGCGTCGCCCAACGGCGCCGCCACTGCC
>CAZZKA010000396.1:0-2372 GCA_964654745.1 uncultured Bordetella sp.
GATCGAGAAAAAGGGCACTTTGGCCTCGCCGGCAATCGCCTTGGCGAGCAGAGTCTTGCCGGTACCGGGCGAGCCCACCATCAGAACGCCTCGCGGAATGCGACCGCCGAGTTTTTGAAACTTACTCGGATCACGCAAGAACTCGACCAGCTCCTGGACTTCCTCCTTGGCCTCGTCGCAGCCGGCGACATCGGCGAAGGTGATGGTGTTGTTGTTCTCGTCGAGCATGCGTGCGCGCGATTTTCCGAACGAGAACGCGCCACCCCGGCCACCGCCCTGCATCTGGCGCATGAAGAACACCCAGACTCCGATCAGGAGCAGCATGGGGAACCAGGATACGAAAATGTTGAGCAACAGCGACTGCTCTTCTTCAGGCTTGGCGTTGACCTGAACGCCGAATTTCATCAGATCGCCAACCATCCAGATATCGCTCGGCGAAAACACCGTGAAAGTCCGGCCGTCGCGTGATCGGGCACGTAGAGTCCGGCCATCAACGTGAACGCTTTCGATGCGCCCCTCTCTGGCCTCGGACATGAACTGCGAGTACGGCATATCGCCGCCTCGGCCCTGACGCGTATCGAACTGCTTGAAGACGGTGAACAGGACCAGCGCAATCACCAGCCAAACCGCCGCCTTCGAGAACATGTTGTTCACAGATGAACCCCCGATGAAGACCGCCACCCCGGAATTTCTGGCAACCATGGCCGGAAATCCGGATCTGCCCCGAGCGGGCGCAGTAACACAAAGTCCATTCTATGCCTAACTTCCGCGGAGCGCGCGGCCGACCAGATAGGTTTCAGAGGATTCGTCACGCGAAGCAGACGGTTTGCGCACAGAAACGCTCCGAAACACCGATTTGAAGCGCTCGACCATCTGGCTGTAGCCGCTGCCATGAAAGCATTTAGCGAGCAAAACACCCTCCGGGCTGAGGTGGGATGCGGAAAAATCCAGCGCGAGATCGATCAGATCGCCCATCCTGGCCGAGTCCGCCGAAGCGACACCGCTTAAGTTTGGGGCCATGTCGGAAACTACAAGGTCAACCTTGCTACCGGACAGGGATTGGCTGAGCTGCTCGAGCACCGCAAGCTCACGGAAGTCCCCCAGGATGAATTCAACGTCCGCAACGGGCTCCATTTCCAACATGTCCAGCGCGATGATGCGTCCGTCCAGCCCGGCGCCGCGGGGCCGGACCAGCCGCTCGCGCAGCACCTGCGACCAGGCGCCTGGCGCGCTCCCCAGGTCCACGACTATGGCCCCTCGCCTGATGAGCCGGTCCTGCTCATCGATCTCTATGAGTTTGAACGCTGCCCGCGAACGATAACCATGCTTCTGCGCGAGCTTCACGTAGGGATCGTTCAGGTGTCGGGCCAGCCAGGCCCGGTTGACTTTGCGCTTGTTCATGGAGCCAGTAGGATTCGGACGGTCATTATCGCCGGACTGTTCATGAATTCCCCTTCCAAGATGCAAGCTGCCGGCTCCGGTCCCGACGAGCGGCCCGCTGTGACAATCCCTGAACTGAGTTCCGCGCAGAGGAAAGCCCTGCGGGCCCAGGCCCACCACCTCGACCCGGTCGTGATGATCGGCGATTCGGGTCTGACTGCCGCGGTCATCGCTGAGACCGACCGGGCACTGTCGGCACACGGTTTGATCAAGGTCAGGGTGGCCGGAGATGACAGGCAGGCTCGCACATCGATGCAGTCAGGGCTGTGCACGGCTCTGGGCTGCGCTCCGGTCCAGATCATCGGCAAACTGCTTGTCCTCTGGCGACCGCTTCCCGCCGCGCCGCAATCCAGGGAGTTTGTTCCCAAGAAACAGGCTGCGGTCGGCCGCACCCGGGCTGCCAAGCCGGTCCGCAAAGCTGGCGCCCGTTCAAAGACCGGGTCAGGTGCCAAAGTCGCCGCCAAATCCACCTCACGGGTGGGTGGTTCGAGACGGGCCGCTGGATCGTCCCTGAAGGGACGCCCACCCCGATCTGCCGGGCCGTCCGGCTTCGCAAGACCAAACCGATCGGCAAAACCGGACAGACCCGATAAACCCGAACGGTCGGAGAGGTCTGAGAGGTTCGAGAGATCCGATAGGTCCGAGAGATCCGGGCGGTCCGAACGATCCGAGTCGTTCGAGAGATCTGAGAGGCCCCAACGGCCCGATTGGTCCCAGAGGCCGAGCCGAGCAGGAAGGCCCGGCGGGTCGGCTGGGCCGGCTGGGTCGGTCGGGAAATCGCAGCGCGAGGGAGGCGCCTCGCAGTCGGCGCGGGCCGGTCCTCGTCCTTCAGGATCGCGCAGCGCACGCCCCTCGTCATCGCTCTCCGGTAAGCCGGGTCCGCGCGCTGCTGCACCGAGCAAGCCGGGACCACGCTCTGCTGGACCACGCTC
>CAZZKA010000397.1:0-2366 GCA_964654745.1 uncultured Bordetella sp.
CTGCACGCTGGAGCCGCCGGGCGCGGCGCGCGAGGCGGATGAACCGGTGACGGGAAGCGTTTCGGCTGGTGCCTCGGAAGGCTTCGGCCCTCTCGAGGACCCGCCGAGGCTTGAAGGGGTGCCGCTGATTGGTGACCCCGAAAAGCCGATGGATGAGGAAGCGGCAGCCGATACAGCAGGCGATTCTGCTGCGGCCGGGGCCGATGAGGAGTTTGCGCCCGAGGCGGTGTCTGGGATCGACCCCGCGTTGCTTGCGATCGCCCCGGAACTGGCGGTCCGTGCCGGAGAGATCTCTGAGGAGACCACCCGGATCGGACAGGAGGTTGCCGGCATCGAACAGTCACAGGCCTTTACGGAGGCCGATGAGCTCAAGCCAGTCGAAGAGGAGTCAACATGAGCGAAACCACCAGCCAGCCTGCCAACGAGTCGGGGGGTGGTGATGCGTCGGTGTCCGGCGATATCAATACCGTTGCCCGGGTGACACTGGATTCCGCAGAGGTCGCCAATCGTGCGGCCAAGGCGGCAGCCCAAACGGCTAATCGCGTAGCGGAGGCTTCGGCGCGGTTTGAGCAGGCACTCGCCGCGCAGCGCAAACAAATGACCCTCATCACCGGCGTAGTGGTCGGTATCGCGGTCCTGTCGCTGATCCTGTTTCTTGCTGCCGCCATACAGCTTCGTGGTCGGGTCGTCCAGATCAATCAGGTTCTGACCGTCATGTCCAAGCGCACGGTTGAACTGAAGGCGGGTTTGGACAACACGGCGGCGATCTCCGAGAGGCTCGAGGCCTTCTCGACTCAGATGGAAAACATCACCCAATCACAAAACCGCCTGCGGTCTTCCATCCAGACAGCGGTCCAGGCGCTCGAGCAGAACGGCGCGCAGGCTCGCCCGGCGGCCACAGCAGCCGCTGCAGGAGCCGCTGCGGCGGCGCCGCCGCGGCCGGTCGAGCCGGCTGAAACGCCTCAGCAGCGCGCGGCGCGTGAGCAATTGATCCGCCAAACCGCTGAGGCGGCTCAGGCTCTCGCCGGTCAGGCCAAGACCATCGATGCTGCGTTGCGGTCGCAGGCGCGCACGCTGACGCAAATATCAGAGCGCGTGAGCTCCATCGAGCAGGCTTTAACCGGTTTGCCAGAACTCAAGCGCGATACGCGGCAGATTCTCGACCTCGAGAAGCAGCGGGTGAGCACCGTGACCCAGGCGATGAGCGATCGCCAGCGCGAGGAACAATTGCGGCGCGAGCGCGAGCGGTTTGTGCAATTCCCCGCGCAGCCTGTTGGGACTGCGGCCGCGAGGTCCAACGGTGATCAGCCCGCGCGTCAATGACCGATGGCGAAGCCGGCGCCGGTTACGGATTGCCGGGCAGCCCCTTGAGGTCGTACTTGTTGAGTTTTTCGATCAGGGTCGTGCGCTGAAGGCGCAACAGCCGAGCGGTCTGGGAGATGTTGCCTCCCGAGCGCTCGAGCGCCTGGCGAATCAGCGAGCGTTCGATCTCGGCCAGATGCTGCTTGAGGTGCAGGCCGTCCTCCGGAAGCTCCTCGGCGTCCTGGACCATCATCACGATCTCTTCGACCGAGCGCGGCCTGGCCGGTACAGCGAATGGGTTGTCGTTGCCCGCCGCCTCATCCGCCGAGACGAGATCGGACAGTCGCGCAGACGGTGCCTGCGAACCCGCTCCCGTCTGATCAGGCGACGCGTCGGCGAGCCAGTCAGGTTCAGAGGCCGCGCCGGCTGAGTCGCCCTCCGCGCCGCTCCCCTGCGCTGCTTCGGGGCTCGCCGGTTCGCCTTGAGACCCGCTCCCCGCATCGCTCGGATCAGCGGTCTCACCAGCCAGTTCCAACATTTGCGCGGCGTAGGGTCGCATCCCCCGCGGCAGCATTTTGGGCGGTACCGACTTCAGGCCCAGTGGCTTGCCCGGGTAGAGCACACTGAACCGGTCGACGAGGTTTGAAAGCTCGCGAACATTGCCCGGCCAGTCGTAGCACTGCATCACATGCATCAGGTCAGGCTGAATGGTGACCGGTGCGCGGCCGCTCGGCGCGTGGCGCCTGGCAAAATTTTCAGACAGGTCCGGCAGATCGTCGAGGCGCTCGCGCAGAGGCGGCATTTCGATCGGCAGCACGTTCAGGCGGTAGAACAAATCCTGGCGAAAGTGCCCGGAAGCGATTTCCCCCTCAATATCGCGATGTGTTGCAGCGACGATACGGACATCGATGGATACGGATTTTTGCGAGCCGATCGGGTCGATAGATCGCTCCTGGAGGACCCGCAAAAGCTTGACCTGCATGTCGAGCGACAGGTCGCCGATTTCGTCGAGGAAGAGGGTGCCGCCGTGCGCCAGTTCGAATCGGCCGGTTCGATCGGTCACG
>CAZZKA010000398.1:0-2363 GCA_964654745.1 uncultured Bordetella sp.
CGAGCGCCAGCCGAAAGCCACCACGGCGAACTAATGGCATATCAACATCCCGGTCGCGAGCCGAGTACATCAATGCTCCATTACGGTGCCCGTCGTTCTGATCAGTAATCGTCTTCTCGAGGAGGCGCAGCTTACGACGCGCCGAGGAAGTTTCGCTGTCATGCTTCAAATGGCCAGATCCCTCCTCGTGAAGCCGCCCGGCCTCGGGCTCATTACCGAGATGATCCGTCTCCAATCGTCCCTGCGCAGCAACGCGATTTTTTGCGCTGCGTTCCAGCCCCGCCGCGACCCCCTCGGCATCAAGTGCGATCATCAACTTTGCGAAAGACTGGGTGCCTATTTTTTGGGTCCGCCCGCTGCCGGTCGACGCCTCAAGGTACTCGCGCAACGCTGCCTCGGCACGCGGCCCGTACGCCTCACGCACTAGCGCCGCCACAAAGCGAGTGGCAGTCGTCGCACTCCCCCCAGAGAGTCCCGCCCGCAGCGACACCCGTCCTCGAGATTGCTGAATGCGCAGGTAACCAGATGTGACCGACCCATCAGGACGAATCAGCTCGCGGGCGAGATCTCTTAGAAACGCCCGCGCTCCCCCTTCGTATTGAAGACCCGACGCGGTCTTTGTGCGGGGGTCGACGCTGAGCTGGGCGTTCTCAAGACGCATCGGCCACCATCATCATGACCCCTCGCCGCGAGCCGCTCATGCCGTCTTCACTGGCTGTTGCTTCTTGAGCCACGCTTCCATTCCATCCAGGTGCTGTTCGAGTCTTTTCAATTCTTCAGGTGGCGTCTGATTCCAGATCGATGCGCTAAGCGCTGAGTAGTACGCCTTGGCATTGTTCAGCGCTAACGACGCAGAGCTGAGAGCATTAGCCCGACTCTCGCTACTCTTGGCCCGACTCCTGCCCCCCTGCTCGGCGGTTTTAATGAAGGCCCTGGCTAACGCCAACTCAGACTTCAAAATAGCCGCGTGGGGTGCCGTCGACACCACAGCGCGTTTCCCGCGGAGGTCCTCGACGGGGAACTGCCTACGACTCTGCTCCGAGCTTGTAACCAAGCCGATGGGATCTGCGAGGGGGTTCTCCCAGAGTGCATCAGCTAAACCGATCAGGTGCGACACCGACTCCCTGGCCTTGCGCATTTCGGTCAGGGACTGCAGACGGCTGAGGTCCGAGTCAGGATAAGTCTCCCTAAACCGCTTCAGGAAGGCTTCCTCGCTATCTGCACGTTGCTTCTCCAAGGCACGCCGACCCTCGAGGCTTACGGAACCTGTGCCGGTGATGCTCTCTAAAGCCCGGTCCAGGTTTTGTAGCATCTGGTTCGCCCTTGAGATGGCAACTCCGCCATTGTTGCCACCAACGCTCAAACTCATTAGCGCTGCCTTCAGCTCCCTCTCCCCGCGCTCTCTGAACTTCTCGAGAGACGACTGGCCATTCGAAACCATGCCAGCGTTATTGGCTTGCGGCTTAGCGGGAGCGTTCACCTGAGGAGCCTTTTTCTCCGCCTGCACGGCCGCGGGCTGAACAGGTGCTATCGAGTTCGGGCCCGCTACACGCTCCGCGCTTTCCCAATGGTTCACGCCATTGTGGATGAGGAAGACCGGGTTCGGCGGAATACTTCCTGGATTAATCTCGACGGTGTCCTGATCTTTCTGGAAAAGCAGGGCGCGATCGTTGCCGATCAGTACAACGGGCCGGTTGAGCGCCCTCGCAACATACCCCGCATGAAAATCATCGCCCCAGGCGTTGATGCCGTGCTCTGCCGCATCGCGGCGAGTAAAGGTAACTTGCGCATCGTTCGGCCGACTGACTCCCTTGGGAAGTGGCTGGCTACGTACGAATTTACTCATCTCGTCGGCGACCAGCTTCCGTATGCTCCCCTGAGTCTGATCCTTAACCTGCGCGGCAACAGCATGGAAAAAGCAATTTCCATCGCCTCTGGTTTGGACAGGCCGCAGGCCGAAGTCGTTCACCGAGTAAACTCTGCGCCCCGGCTGCTCCTGGTTAGAGGTGAACCTAGATTCGAGATTTTTCAGCAAATAGTCGAGCGATGCGAGAGCGTCCTCGAACCTTCCCCGCGTCAACTCCTGGTAAAAGTTGCGTGCGAGCTGGCGAAGGGCGTCGTCACCGCCTGGTGCATTTTTGATTTTCTCGCACAGTTCCCGGTGTTCAGGAAGGAAACTTAAAAGCTCCGACAGATGATCAACCGGGGCGTTCACGAACGACCCCTCTGCGTTAACATTAAAAACCCCGTTATCTACATCTGCAACGGCTTCATCGAGATTTTGCTCAGCGGGAAGTTGCGACTTCAAATTGGCAATATCTCGGATCGCTGTGCGCAGTTTGTCAATTTCAAACACGATGGCC
>CAZZKA010000399.1:0-2318 GCA_964654745.1 uncultured Bordetella sp.
CCGCTGAGGGAACCGCCGCCAAGGCGGCGGCGCAGTCGGTTAAGCGCCAGGCCAGTTCACCGCCCGGGCCCTAAGCTACGCGCATCGCAAGCAAAGCCCCTAGATCACCTCGATCGGCGCGCCGCGCTTGGATGCGGGGCAGACCTCGCCGATGACCGAGGCGCAGGCATAGCCGAGCGCCCGCAGCGCATCTATGCAGGCCTGCGCGCTATCAGCCGGCACGCCCGCCAGCAAGCCCCCGGAGGTTTGCGGATCGAACAGCAGATCAAAGCGCGGATTCGCCGCATATCTTTCGTAGTCACATACCGCTGATCGGACACGGCGATTACCCTCGTGCAGCGAGCTGCGATGTGCACCGCGGACCGCATCGATCGCGCCCGGCAAAGCAGGGATGGTGTCGAGTTTGATGCGCGCGTCGACCTGAGATGCGCGGGTCATTTCGAGCAGATGGCCTATCAGCCCGAAGCCTGTGACGTCGGTGCAGGCGAGAGCGCCATGCTCGCGCAGGCAGCGCGCCGCGGCAAGGTTGGACTGCAGCATCGAATCGACTGCCGCTTCGATCGAGCGGCCGCTTGCCGCCAGCGCCTGGCGCGCGACGAGCAGGGCTCCCGTGCCGATGGGCTTGGTGAGAATTAGCGCCTGTCCGGGCTGCAGCCCCGATTTGCGCATAAGCGAGGCGAGCGAGGCATCGGCCAGGCCGTTGACGGCAAATCCCAGAGCGAGTTCCTGTCCCTCTGCGGTGTGTCCTCCTACCAGCGCGCATCCTGCCTCGCGAAGCACCGTGAGGGCGCCCGACATCAACTGAAAGAGAAGCTCTTCAACCTTGGCATCCAGCCCCGCCGGCACGGTGACGATCGCCAGAGCGGTCTGTGGCCGGGCGCCCATCGCGTGCAGGTCGCTCAACGCATGATTTGCGGCGATGGCGCCGAAAACCCAAGGGTCATCGATGAAGGCCCGAAAAAAATCGACGGTCTGCACCAGCACCTGTTGCGCCGGCACTGCGATCACCGCCGCATCGTCTGGCGCGTCAAGTCCGATGATCACGTCCCGATGACTGCCGGTGTCAAGCCTGGCCATCACCCGGCCCAGGATGTCAGCGCCTATCTTCGCGCCGCAACCTCCGCAGCGCATCGCGAGGACCGACAGTGCCTGGCTCGCCTCGGTTGGCGCAAGTGCAAGCGCAGGCGCCCGGCTGGCGGACTCGCGCATTGCGCCGTCAGGACTAGGCGCTGGAAAATCGCTGAAGCGCCGCATGAAGCGCCTGTCGATCCAGTCTTTCCAACGCCACACCCAGCGCCCCTCGGCGGACCAGCGGCCACGCGACGCGATCGCATAGGCGTCGCCCGTTGCAAGCAAGGCGAGCCAGCGCTTCTGCGGTCGGTAGGGCCTGAGTTTCTGTCCGCGAAGGGCGCGCCTGAGGTTATCGGCGAGCGGTTTGGCCATCCGCACTGCAAAGACACCCGCTTTTTCCAGGGACTCCGGGGGCGCCGCGACGTCCCCCGCCGCGAAGATTTCGGGATGGGAAACGGATCGCAGATGCTCGTCAACCGCAACAAATCCTTTCGGGTCGAGGGCGAGCCCCGTGTCGCGCAACCATGGAGCCGGGCCAGCCTGCGTTACCCAGATGATCTCGTCGTGATCACACCACCTTCCCTGCCACAGCAGCCTGCCCGCTTCAACGCGTTCAACGGGAGCGCCCGCGCAGACCTTGATGCCGCGCTCCGCGATCACCCTCTCGGCACGCCCCCTCACCGCGTCGGCGTGCCCGGGGAGGATCCCGGGCGATGCGCTGTAGAGCGTCATTTCGGGGCAATCATCGGTTCGGCCCATCCTAGCCAGATCGACACCAAGCCGCCACTGAATCGCGAGGGCAAGTTCGACGCCGGCAGCGCCCGCGCCGACAACCGCGAGACGGGCACGCCCCGATCGCCGGGCCACCCGGTCGTGCAGTGCCCGCCATCGCTCATCAAAGCCATGTATCGGTTTGACGCCGACCGCGAATTCGACCGCTCCCGGCACGCGATCTCGTTGTGGCGTCGAACCGATGTTCAAAGAGAGCAGATCAAAGGCCAGAGCAGGTCGCCCGGCGAGCAGTACCCTGCGCGCGTCGAGGTCAAGGCCTGAGACTTCGGCCCGGACCAGGCGCGCGCCGGCGAACTGGCATAGCCTGTCGAGATCAATGTGGACCTCTTCAAAACCGTAGTGCCCGGCGATGTAACCCGGCAGCATCCCCGAATAAGGGGTCAGAGCATCGCGACTGATCAGCGTGATCCGCACCCCAGGCTCGGGGCGCATCGCGAAACGGCGCAGTACTCCGA
>CAZZKA010000400.1:0-2312 GCA_964654745.1 uncultured Bordetella sp.
CAAGATCATCCAGGAACTCGAAGGCGAGTTTCGCGGCTCAGGCTGGAATGTGCTCAAGCTGATCTGGGGTTCTTACTGGGACCCGCTGCTCGCGCGCGACCGCGAGGGCATTCTGCGGCGCATCATGGAAGAGACCGTTGACGGCGAATACCAGGCGTTCAAAGCCAACGACGGAGCCTTCGTACGCAAGCATTTCTTTGGCAAACATCCCAAGCTGCTCGAGATGGTGTCGCGCATGACTGACGACGACATCTGGCGTCTCAACCGCGGTGGCCACGATCCGCACAAGGTCTATGCCTACTTCAATGCGGCGATCAACCATACCGGCCAGCCGACGGTGATCCTGGCTAAGACGGTAAAGGGCTACGGTATGGGGCGTGCGGGCGAGGCGAAAAACCCCACCCACCAGCTCAAAAAGCTCGATTCGGACACCATCCGAGAGTTTCGCGATCGCTTCAATATTCCGATCCCCGATGACAAGGTCGATGAGTTGCCGTTCTATCGGCCCTCGGACGACGCGCCCGAGATGCAGTACATGCACGAGCGCAGACGTGCGCTTGGTGGCTACCTGCCGCAACGCCGCCGGCAGGCCGATGAGCAGCTACCGGTTCCGCCGCTTGAGACTTTCCAGGCCGTGCTCGAGCCCACCGCCGAGGGGCGCGAGATCAGCACCACGCAGGCGTTCGTGCGCCTGCTTACAGCGCTTACTCGCGACAAGACCCTCGGCCCGCGCGTCGTACCGATTGTCCCCGATGAGGCGCGTACCTTTGGCATGGAAGGTATGTTCCGCCAACTCGGTATCTACGCGCCCGAGGGGCAAAAATACACGCCGGTCGATAAAGATCAGGTGATGTACTACCGCGAGGACAAGGGCGGCCAGATCCTCGAGGAAGGCATCAACGAGGCGGGCGCCTTCAGTTCATGGATCGCCGCCGCTACGTCCTACTCGACAAACAACCGGGTAATGGTGCCGTTCTACATTTACTACTCGATGTTCGGTTTCCAGCGGATCGGCGATCTCGCCTGGGCTGCCGGCGACATGCAGGCTCGCGGGTTTTTGCTGGGTGGCACATCGGGCCGCACCACGCTCAACGGTGAGGGGCTGCAGCACGAGGACGGACACAGCCATATTCTGTCCGCAACGATTCCAAACTGCGTGTCTTACGACCCTACCTACGCGCACGAACTCGCAGTGATCATTCAGGATGGCCTGCGCCGAATGGTGGGCGAGCAGCAGAATGTCTTCTACTACATCACCGTGATGAACGAGAACTACGCGCACCCTGGGCTGCGCAAGGGTGATGAAGAGGGCATCATCCGCGGCGCGTATCTGCTGCGCCCCGGCCCCAAGAAAGCCGATCACCGTGTGCAGCTGTTAGGCTCGGGAACGATCCTTCGCGAGGTGATCGCTGCCGCCGAGATGCTTGAGAGCGACTGGGGCATTGCGGGCGATGTATTCAGCGTGACGAGTTTTACCGAACTGCGTCGCGACGGTCTGGACGTCGACCGGTGGAATCTGCTGCATCCGACCGAAAAAACACCACGCAAGGCCTACCTCACCACGCTCCTCGAGAAAACCTCCGGCCCAATCGTTGCGTCAACCGATTACATGAAGCTCTTTGCCGATCAGGTTCGTCCCTACATCCCCAAGGGACGCGACTATCGGGTGCTCGGTACCGATGGCTTCGGACGTTCGGATTTCCGTGCGCGGCTTCGTGAGCATTTTGAAGTCGACCGGCGCTTCGTCGTCCTGGCGGCGCTTCGCGCGCTGGCTGATGAGGGAAGCATCCCGTTGAAAAAAGTGGCCGACGCGATCAAGAAATACGGCATCAACGCTGACAAAGCCAACCCCCATTCCGCCTGACCGGGCCTGAGTCCCGGCGAGCGACTGCAAGCGAGTCCATCATGAGCCAGTCCGTTGAAGTAAAGGTGCCCGACATCGGTGATTTTGCCGAAGTCGAGGTCATCGAGATCCTGGTCAAGCCGGGCGAAACGATCGCCGCCGAGCAGTCGCTGATCACGGTGGAGTCCGATAAGGCTTCGATGGAGATACCGAGTTCGGTTTCAGGCGTGGTGCAGGAGATCCGGGTCAAGATCGGTGACAAGGTCGCCGAGGGCAGCCTCATCCTGACGGTGTCGGCGTCTGGCGGTGCTGCCGCGCCCGCACCCGCGATGGCTCAGCCAGCCAACCCGGCCCCGTCCGCAGCTGCGGCCCCGGCCATAGCGCCGGCTCCCGTTGCGCTTGCGCCATCGCCGGCGCCCGCCCAGTCTTCGCCCGCCCAGCCGCCGGCTGCCCGGACGCCGCCAGTCAG
>CAZZKA010000401.1:0-2306 GCA_964654745.1 uncultured Bordetella sp.
GCTGCCGCAGGGTGTCGGGCGCCAGGGACTCCGGCAGCCCCCAGGCGGCAGCCTGGATCGCTCGTGGTTTAAGGTCGAAAGGGGTGGGCCGCGAGGGCGAGCTCGCGAGGGTCGGCTTACGCGGTCGATTCGCGCATTCGATTCGCTCGGGGTGGGTTAAAGCAAGGGATACGGCTGTGAGACGACGCATGTTGTCAGATCAGGCATTCGGCTAGACTGTCGCTCGGCTCTGACAACAATTCCAGCGATTCAAACCGGTGTGGAGACTCTGATGGCGAGCAATGAACAGGAATTCGAGCGCGCGCGCAAAGTGCTGGTTGGCGGCGTTAACTCGGCGGTGCGCGCCTTTCGCGCAGTCGGCGGAACGCCCCGATTCATTGCTCGCGCCGAAGGCGCCTACATGTGGGATGTCGAAGGCAAGCGCTACATCGACTATCTGGGATCCTGGGGCCCGATGATTGCCGGACATTCGCACCCCCACGTCGTCAAGGCAGTCCAGGAGGCAGCGGTCCGGGGGCTTTCGTATGGCGCGCCGAATGTGATGGAGAGCGAACTCGCCGAACGCCTCTGCAAGATTTATCCGCAGGTCGAGCGGGTACGGTTTACCAGCTCCGGCACCGAAGCCGCGATGTCAGCGATCCGGCTGGCACGTGGCTATACCAGGCGTGACCGCATCATCAAATTCGAAGGCTGCTATCACGGCACGGGCGATAGCCTGTTGGTCAAAGCGGGATCGGGGGCGCTCGCCTTCGGCACGCCTAGCTCGGCGGGGGTACCTGCCGATCTCGCACAGCACACGCTGGTAGCGCAATACAACGATCTGGCAAGCGTCGAGGCGCTCTTTGCCGCTCATCCTGACAGCATCGCCTGCCTGATGGTCGAGCCGATCCCCGGCAACATGAATCTGATCAAACCGGCGCCTGGTTTTCTCGAAGGTGTGCGCGAACTGTGCACACGTCACGGCGCGGTGCTAATTTTTGACGAGGTCATGAGCGGTTTCCGTGTAGCGCTTGGCGGGGCCCAGGAAGTGGTTGGTGTCAGGCCAGACATGAGCGCGTTTGGCAAAGTGATTGGCGGGGGCATGCCGGTGGGTGCAATCGGCGGCCCCGCTGCGATTATGGAAATGATGGCGCCGCTCGGGCCGGTTTATCAGGCGGGAACCCTGTCGGGCAACCCGATCGCCATGGCAGCCGGTTTGGCAACGCTCGACCTGATTTCTGAGCCTGGGTTTTTCAGAACGCTCCACGAACGCTGCGGCCAGTTGATCGACGGCCTCAACGCTGCGGGGCGCGAATCGGGTGTGCCGTTCTGCGCGCAGCATCATGGCGGCATGGGAGGGGTGTATTTTCGCGCCTCGCCGCCGGGGAGTTTTGCCGAGGCCCAACAGCAGGACATCGAGCGCTTCAAGCGCTTCTACCACCTCATGCTTGAGGCGGGGGTCTACCTGCCGCCTTCGCCCGTCGAAGCGTTCTTTTTTTCCAGCGTGCATAGCGATGCCGATATGACGCACACGATTGCGGCCGCGCGCCGCGCGCTGTCAGCGCTCGCCTGATAGGCTTAAGGTCGCTGAGGATAAATCCCCGGCGCCGGAAACGGTGCGGCGGACGCCCCCAAGGCTTCCTCGATCCGCACGCCCTCGTTCCACTTGGCCATGCGCTCGGAGCGTGCGAAGCTACCGACCTTCAGTTGCGGCACGCCCCAACCTATTGCCATGTGAACGATGCTCACGTCTTCGGTCTCGCCCGAACGCGCCGAGACGATCGCGCCCCACCCTGCCTCGCTGGCCGCCTTCCAGGCGGCCAGCGTCTCAGACAGAGTTCCGATCTGGTTGGGTTTGAGCAGTGCGGTGTTGCAGCAGCCGGAAGCGGCTGCTTGACGGATGCGCGCGGCATCGGTCACCAGAAAATCATCGCCCACGATCTGGATCCGCTTGCCACAGCGCTCGGTGAACATTCGCATTCCCTCGCTATCGTCCTCGGCAAACGGATCCTCGACCGACACGATCGGATAGGCATCTAGCCAGGAGACGAGGAGATCGCAGAAGGCGCTGCGATCCAGCTTTCGCTGGTCGAGTTTGAGCGTGTAGTGCTCACCGTCGTAAAACTGGGTCGATGCCACATCGAGCGCGATCGCTACCTGCTCGCGTGCCTTGAGTCCGGTGTCTTCGATCGCGCGGGTGAGGGTTTCGATGGCTGCCTCGTTGCCGTTGAAGTCGGGCCACCAGCCGCCCTCATCGGCCACGCTTAAAACCGAGCCCCGCGCTGCCATGCGGGCCCCAGCAGCATGATAAACCTCGGCGGTCCATT
>CAZZKA010000402.1:0-2295 GCA_964654745.1 uncultured Bordetella sp.
ACTCCCGACCTACGCCTTGTAAGGGCGCCGCTCTACCAACTGAGCTAAGCACCCAGCCGAGAAAACCCGATTATATCTAACGGGGACCCTGCTGGCAAAGTCAGTTGATCGCGTCCTTAAGCGCCTTGCCGGGACGGAACTTGGGCACGTTGGCCTTTTTGATTTTGATCACAGCCCCGGTGCGGGGATTGCGGCCCGTGCGCGCGGCGCGCTTGCCAACCGCGAAAGTACCGAAGCCGACGAGGGTTACCGATCCGCCCTTTTTGAGGGTCGACCGCACACCGCCGATCAGGGCCTCGAGCGAGCGGCCCGCAGCGGCTTTGGAAATGTCCGCCTGCTTGGCGATATGCTCGATCAAATCATTCTTGTTCACTGTGAACCCCTCGATGCAGATTGAAAACACCACCGCGGACATCGATCAGACCACCGGCGGCAAAAAGCGAGCGCGTATTTAATCGCTGTGGGAAGCCCGTGTCAATCGACAGGGTGCATTCAGTACGATCTGGGCAGGCCCAGAACATGCTCAGCAATGTAAGAAAGAATCAGGTTGGTCGATATGGGAGCCGTGCGCTGCACGCGCGCCTCCCGCCACTTGCGCTCCACATCATACTCGCGAGCGTAGGCAAATCCACCGTGGGTCTGCATGCAGACCTCTGCCGCTTCCCACGCAGCATCCGCGCTCAAAAGTTTGGAGAGGTTGGCAAACTCCCCGGCAGGGTGCCCCGACTCAAACACGGCAGCGGCTTTCCTGAGCATCAGATCGGCCGCCTGGGTTTGGGCATAGGCCCGCGCGATCGGAAACTGGACCGCCTGGTTCTGCCCTATGGGACGATCAAAGACCACGCGCTCATTGGCGTAGCGGGTCGCCGTCCGCACAAACCAGCGTGCGTCACCGATCGACTCGTGTGAAACGAGAATCCGTTCGGCGTTCATGCCGTCCATGATGTAGCGCAGCCCCTTACCCTCCTCGCCGATTCGCGCTGTCACCGGGATGCGCAGATTGTCGAAGAAGACTTCGGTCGTGTTGTGATTGATCATCGCCTTGATCGGGCGGATGGCCATGCCGCGCCCTACTGCTTCGCGCATGTCGATCAGGAAAACCGACAGGCCTTCGCTGCGCTTGCGGACTTCTTCGATGGGCGTGGTGCGAGCCAGCAATAGCATCAGATCGGAGTAGAGCGCCCGCGAGGTCCAGATTTTCTGTCCGTTGATCACGTAATAGTCTCCCTCGCGGACAGCCCGGGTCTTAAGGCGCGTCGTATCGGTTCCGGAGGTCGGTTCAGTGACCCCGAAAGCCTGCAGGCGCAGGCGCCCCGCGGCGATCTGGGGCAGATACAGCGATTTCTGCTCGGGGTTGCCATGGCGCAACACTGTGCCCATGGTGTACATCTGCGCATGAACCGCCGAGGCGTTCGCCCCGCAGGCGTGAACCTCTTCAAGGATCACGCCGCCCGCCCGTAGCGGCAACCCCGCGCCGCCGTATTCCTCGGGTATCAGCGCAGCGAGATAACCCGACTCGGTCATCGCCGCAACGAAGCGATCCGGGTAAGCCTCGCGCTCATCGAGTTCGCGCCAGTAACTTCCAGGGAAGTCAGAGCAGATTCTCCTGACCCCTTCGCGAATCTCAGGATGGTCTTCGCCGAGATCGACGCTGATCGATGGTGTACCGGAAGTCGATGACATGGACGCGCTCACTGATCAAACTCATTCAAGGCGGGAGGGCCTCGCCGCGGTTGTGGCCGCTTGCCATCGAAGCGGACCGGCAGGCCAATGGCAGGGATGCTACTTTCCGGGACAGTCTGCAGCAGACCAAGGGCAGCGAGTTGGGGATGGGCGAGCATTGCGGCTACATCCTGGACCGGAGCGCACGGAACGCCCGCGTCATCGAGAATGACTGTCCACGCGTCGTTCGTACGCGCAACAAAGCAAGACTCGAGGAGCGAGTAGAGGACCGCTGCATGTTCCACCCTCAGCGGGTTCGTCCTGAAGCGCGCGTCATCGATCCACTCGGGATGCCCAAGCGCCCGGCAAAGCTTTGCGAACAGCGCATCGTTACCGGCCGCGACCACCAGATCGCCGTCCGCAGTGCGATAGGCCCGGTACGGCACTATCCCGGACTGGCCCGAGCCATTTTTCTTAGGAACCTCACCGCTCGCGAGATACTGGGCCGCATAAGTGCACATCCAGGTCGCCGCGGTCTCGAAAAGGGAGACGTCGATCACCGCGCCGGTGCCCGTCTCTTTTCTCCTCAGCGCCGCCGATAAGATTCCCATCGTCGCCCATAGACCGCATCCG
>CAZZKA010000403.1:0-2275 GCA_964654745.1 uncultured Bordetella sp.
CGAACCCTCGTCGTAAGCTTGGAAGGCTTCTGCTCTACCATTGAGCTACACCCGCCTCGAATCCTTCCTGCTTCTGCCCCCTGCTTCTGCCTCCCTGCTTTGGCCTCACTGCTGCAGCCTCACTAACTCGCCCACCCTGCTGCCTGTCCGTATCTCAAATTTCTATCTCAATCTTCTATCTCAGTCTTTCCTGCTCTCACGCGCTGAGAACCGCCCCGCAGACGGGACCGATCCCGGCCTGACAGGCTGCCGAATCAGAAACTCAGTCGTGCAGCAACCAAAATCTGCACGGCACAGCCCTGATCCCAAGCGACTCCAACCGGTCCGCTCACGCCCGGACGCTAAGGCCCAGACACACCACGCTGGTGGAGGAGGTTGGATTCGAACCAACGTAGGCGTAAGCCAACAGATTTACAGTCTGCCCCCTTTAGCCACTCGGGCACCCCTCCAGGGAACCTTGAATTATCGCCGCTCGCTCCGGAGGTGTCAAACAAGCCCCGGCACTGGCCCGCGGGACACTTCGCGAGGTCGGCGACCGGGTTAATTGACCGACCGGTCGGTCGAGTAATAATATCGGGTCTGCGAAGCAAAACGCTGCCAAGTCAAAACGCTGAGCGAAACCCGGCTTTCGCTAGGCGTTAGGGGCTGGAGCGCAAACCCTTCCGGAGTGACAACTATGTACACCCAGGCGATGGATCTCAACCGGGAGCAGGCGGGCGCAACTGCCGACCCGGCCGAGCTTGCCTTCGAGGCACGCATCGCAGATGACCGCAAGATAGAGCCGCAGGACTGGATGCCTGAGGCCTACCGCCGCACGCTGGTGCGCCAGATCTCGCAACATGCCCACTCCGAAATCGTCGGCATGCTCCCCGAGGGCAACTGGGTGACCCGCGCACCCAGCCTCAAGCGCAAGGCCATTTTGCTCGCCAAAATTCAGGATGAGGGCGGGCACGGGCTCTACCTGTACTCGGCAGCCGAGACGCTCGGTACGCCGCGCGTGCAGATGCAGCAGGCGCTTCTCGACGGCCGCGCCAAGTATTCAAGCATTTTCAACTACCCCACCCTCACCTGGGCCGACGTCGGTGTGATCGGTTGGCTAGTCGACGGCGCGGCGATCATGAATCAGATTCCTCTTTGCCGCTGCTCCTACGGCCCGTATGCACGCGCAATGATCCGCATCTGCAAGGAGGAATCCTTCCACCAGCGCCAAGGTTTTGAGTCGCTGCTCACCATGTCCCGGGGGACGGATGGTCAGCGCGCGATGGTGCAGGACGCCGTCAACCGCTGGTGGTGGCCGGTGGTGATGATGTTCGGGCCGAGCGACGCTGACTCGATTCACTCGGCTCAGACCATGAAGTGGGGCATCAAACGCGTCTCCAACGACGAGCTGCGGCAAAAATTCATCGATGCCACGGTGCCGCAGGCTGAGCTGCTGGGCGTGACGCTTCCCGACCCGCAACTGCGCTGGAACGCCGACAGCGGCCACTACGACCACGGCCCGATCGACTGGAGCGAGTTCTGGCGCGTGGTGGGCGGAGACGGCCCGTGCAACCGCGAGCGATTACTCGCGCGCCGCCGCGCCCACGAAAACGGTCAGTGGGTTCGCGAGGCTGCCGCGGCCCACGCGGCCAAGCGCGCCCGCAGCCGCGCGAGGCAGGCCGCCTGAGTTACGCGTCGCCTGTCCGATCTCCAACCCGCACATTGAGCCAAACTCATGACTGCCATTGCCCAAGCCGAATCAGACTGGCCTCTTTGGGAAGTATTCGTGCGAAGCCGCCAGGGATTGGACCATCGCCACTGCGGCAGCCTCCATGCCGCTGACGCGCAGATGGCGATCGAACTCGCGCGCGATGTCTACACGCGCCGCATGGAAGGCGTGAGTATCTGGGTCGTTGCTTCGGCGGCGATCACGGCCTCACTGCCTGAGAATCAAGGCATGGATTTCGAGCCCATGGCCGACAAAATTTACCGTCACCCGACTTTCTACGAACTTCCCGAAGAAGTTCGGCACATGTAGGGCTGAGGCGCCGATGACCACAAGCCCCGACGTCGAATATCTCCTGCATCTGGGGGACAACGCGATCATCCACGCGCAGCGCCTGTCCGAATGGTGTGGGCATGGTCCGGCGCTTGAGGAAGACATTGCGATGAGCAATATCGCCCTCGACTGTGTCGGAAGGGCGCGACTGCTTTACACCCTCGCGGGCACCCGCGAGGGCGCGGGCCGCGACGAAGACGCGATCGCTTATCTGCGCGACGAAGCGCAGTCTCGCAA
>CAZZKA010000404.1:0-2245 GCA_964654745.1 uncultured Bordetella sp.
CTGGAGGAGCAGCTCCTTGCTGTTGCCGACCATCAGGCAGTCGAGGCGACGCGCACCCCGCGAACCCGAACGGCGCAGTATTTGAGCTCAGGAATCTTTGCGGCAGGGTCGAGCGCCGGGTTGGTGAGCAGATTGGCTGCTGCTTCCGCATAGGCAAAGGCAATGAAGACGTTGCCTCGGGAAATACTGGGATCAGAACGGGCGGCAAGTTGAATCTCTCCGCGTCGCGAACTCACGATCACCGCCTCGCCGGGCTGCACCCCCGCTTCGGCAAGATCTGCAGGATGCATCGATACAGTGGGCGCGGGTTCGATAGCGTCGAGCGCCTGGGCTCGGCGCGTCATTGAGCCAGTATGCCAATGCTCGAGCTCGCGCCCGGTAATCAGCACGAGGGGAAAGTCTTTGTCGGGCCGTTCAGCAGCGTAATGAAGTGACACAGGTACAAAGCGCGCCCGGCCATCTTCGGTGGGGAAGTGATCGCTGAACACCACGGATTCACCGGGGTCGTCGTCACCGACGCAGGGATAGGTCACCCCACCGTCGCGCTCCAGTCGCTCCCAGCTGATCCCGGCGAGCGAAGGCATGCAGGCGCGCATTTCGGCAAACACCTCGCGAGCGTGCCCATAATGCCAATCGAGACCGAAGCGGTTTGCCACATCGACGATGATCGCAAGATCCTGACGCGCCGCCCCCGGAGTCGCGAGCGCCGCTCGGCCTAGTTGCACAATACGATCAGTGTTGGTGAACGTGCCAGTCTTTTCAGCGTGCGCTGAAGCCGGCAGGATCACATCCGCCAGATAAGCGGTCTCAGTTGGGAAAATGTCCTGAACTGCGAGAAACTCAAGCCTTGCAAGGCCCTTTCGCGCATGCGCGAGATCCGGATCCGACATCGCCGGGTTCTCGCCCATGATGTACATGCCACGCACGCGTCCCGCGATCGCAGCGTGCATGATCTCGACCACCGTGAGCCCCGGCTCACGAGAAAGCGGTTGCGCCCAGAAATCTTCGAACGTGCGCAACACCGATTCGCCGCTTGCGCGTTGATAGTCGGGCAGCATCATCGGAATCAGGCCAGCATCCGAGGCGCCCTGGACATTGTTCTGGCCGCGCAGCGGGTGAAGCCCCGTCCCAGGCCGGCCAATCTGACCAGTCGCGAGCGCGAGCGCAATCAGACAGCGGGCGTTGTCGGTGCCATGCGTGTGCTGCGACACACCCATGCCCCATAAAATGATCGACGCGCGGCTGCGGGCATAGAGTCTTGCCACAGTGCGCACGGTTGCCGCGTCAATTCCGCAAATGGGAGCCATCGCTTCAGGGGAAAAACCCGCCAGCGATTCACGCAGCGCCTCGAAATCACTGGTCCGCTTGGCGACGAAATCCTGATCCACCAGGCCTTCCTCGACGATGACGTGGAGCATTGCATT
The DNA here is from genome assembly GCA_964654745.1 of uncultured Bordetella sp. Lineage (GTDB taxonomy): Bacteria > Pseudomonadota > Gammaproteobacteria > Burkholderiales > Burkholderiaceae_E > SYIM01. Next base: position 1,425 of record CAZZKA010000404.1, read on the forward strand.
GAGCAGCGCAACATCGGTATCGGCGCGAAACTGAAGCATATGCGTGGCAAAGCGTGCGAGCCCATTGCGGCGCGGATCCGCCACGATCAGCTTCGCCCCGCGCCTCACCGCGTTCTTGATCCAGGTTGCAGCCACAGGATGATTGACGGTCGGATTGGCGCCAATCACAAAGATGACTTCAGCGTGCGCCACGTCCGATACCTGATTCGACACTGCACCCGAGCCGATCCCCTCCAGAAGCGCGACAACGCTCGAGGCATGGCAGAGCCGCGTGCAGTGATCGACGTTATGCGTGCCAAATCCGGTACGGATCAGTTTCTGAAACAAATAGGCTTCTTCATTGGAGCCCTTGGCCGAGCCAAATCCCGCCAATGCGCCCGGTCCATGCGCCTGCTTGATCGCGCTCAGACGACTCACCATCCATTCAAGAGCCTCATCCCAGGAGGCCTCGCGGAAATCATCCCGCCAGTTCGCTGGCACCCGGTCGAAGTCAATCCGCTTGGGTACGCCCTCGCGTCGGATCAAAGGTACGGTCAGACGGTCGGCATTATTGACGTAGTCAAAGCCAAAACGGCCCTTGACGCAAAGCCGTCCATGATTGGCCGGTCCGTTGCGGCCCTCCACATGCAGAATACGATTGCCGCTTACGTGGTAGGTGAGCTGGCAGCCTACGCCACAATAGGGACACACTGAATCGACACGTCGTTCGGCAGCGCGCGGCGCAATCGCACTTTGCGCGAGGAAGCTATCGTTTTGCACACGCGCGGCCGCCGCTCCGAGGAGCTTAGGCATCAGGGCGCCGGTCGGGCAGGCCTGCACGC
>CAZZKA010000405.1:0-2209 GCA_964654745.1 uncultured Bordetella sp.
GCCGCCGAGCACGCCAAGCCAGTCGCCTAGCGACGTGGGCCCGGGAACCCCAGCACCGGGCTCCCAAAGCACGGTCGCCGCGCCAACGATGGCAAGCAGTGCCCGCAAGCTTGCGCCCGCGGTGATCGGTTCGCCCAGCAGCCAGCGCGCGAGCAGCATCGTCCAGACCGGCATCAGGTAAAACAGCAGCACGACACGCAAGACCTCGCCCGCGGTAAGGCCCCAGTTAAAGCAAGCATTGGTAAGCCCTGCAGCCAGAGCAAGCACCCACATCGATCGATCCTGCAGAAGCCGAACGACTGCCGATCGCCAGATCAGGGCAAGGCCGACGCTGCCGATCAGGAAGACGATCGCCGTAGCCCACAGGCCGTGCAGACCGCGCTCAGCCAGGTAGCGAAGCGGCCACCAGGACAGCCCCCAGATCGTGGCATTGAACAGCAGAGCGGCGAGCGCCGCCCGCGGCAGCGCGGATGCGGCGCTCACGCGCCCGACCAGTCAGACCAGACTTCGCTGGTTGCGGCCTTGGCTGCGCGCGTGGCGGGTGGCCGCGTAGCTGTTCCCAGCGCAATCCAACCAACGAGTGTCTCGCCAGGACTGCAGAAGGCCTGCGAAAGCAGGGGGTCGCGAACCTTGGCGCCCGACAGCATTTTTCCGGCAAATCCCAGTGCGTGCGCGGCATTGAGAAAATTTGTGATGGCCCCGCCAACCGCAATCCACTGCTCATGGGCCGGAACGAGCGGGTGACCCAGGTCTATTCGGGCCAGCACGGCAACGCTTACTGGCGCGCGCCGTGCACGCTCGGCGTCCAGCCGGGCGCCAGCCTCATCCTTGCCCGCCTCGCGCGCGGCGGTGGCGAACAGCCCGGCCAGTCGCTCGCGCGCCTCACCGCGAATGACGCTGAACCGATAGGGAGCGAGCTCGGCGTGGTCGGGCGCCTTGAGGGCGGCAGCTACCATCTGCGCGAGAGCGGTCTCATCGGGGCCAGGCTCAGCAAGATGCTTGATACCCAGCGAATGGCGGCCGGTCAGCAGGGCAATGGGATCAGCGTGCAGCGGTTGCGACATAGATCGATCGTACCAGTAGGGATTTCATCAAGGGGGGCAGGGCGAAGGTGCAGCATCAGAAAACGCGTAATGCTGGCACCGGATGGGCCTTTAGAACACCAGCGTGCGCCAACGATGATCGGCCGCCCGCGCCATGAATTGCACTGCCCCCCCTCGACCCTGGCATTCTGCGATCAGACTTAGCTCACCGAGGCCATGGGCCATGAGCGCATCACTGCAAGCAAATAGCTTCGCGCCCAGGCCTGTGGCTTCACGGATCGAATCGAGCGCGGTCTTCGGGTGCCTGGGGTTGGGGAGGAGCGCCTCCGCCGTGCCGGGTTTAAGCAGCAGAACGCTCTTCGCGCTGAAATAAACTTCGACCGGAATATCCATGGCGGCGGCCGCCGCCGCATGGAAGAACGGCGTAGCCACACGTGCGGGCTCGGCGGGATCGGTTGCCCACAACAGGATTGCAACGCCAGCCACCTGATGAGGGACGAACCCTGTGGGTGGATGTGATGCGGAGAGGGTGTGGGTCGCCTGCCCGTCGGTAGCGGGCGGCACAAGCGGTGGATCTAAAGCGGCCACAGTCATTCGATCCGATAGAGGCGTGCGTGGTCGGCCATCGCGGCGACCACGCGTTCGCCGTGGATCAGGGCATCGCGTCCGGACTTTGCCGGTTCCACGCCTAGGCGGGCAATCCAGCCTGCGCCATAAGGGTCGGTATGCACGGTCTCAGGCGCACCGGACAAAATAGGATTGGTCTGGAGCACGATCCCCGAGAGCGCAGACTTCACCGACACGATCGATTTGGCGAGCTCGACCACTGCAACCGATTTTCCCTGCTCGACCACAGTCCCCTGCGCCTTGGGGCGACACATGTAAATCTCTCCGGCAAGTGCGATACCCAGAGACGTGATGCCCACCGTGGCCATGGTGTCGCTGTCAAAGCGTGCCCAGACCTGATGCTCGATCAGGTAGTAAAGATCATCCGGGAATGCAAGATCGGAAAACTTGGGTTCCATGATGCAGCTTCAGTGCTTGCGGAAAAGATGGCGGAGGGGAATGGGAGTCGAACCCACCCGGCGATGCATGGCATCACCCACCGGGTTTGAAGCCCGGCCGATCAACCAGGATCGTTTCCCCTCCATAAACATGCACTCCGT
>CAZZKA010000406.1:0-2186 GCA_964654745.1 uncultured Bordetella sp.
GTCGAGAGCGGGCGCCAGGTCGAGTGGCGAGTGGGGGCCGCGGAAGCTGACGACGTGCTGACGGCCCTCGGCGTCCGCGTGGTAGAGCCGGACCCGGCCTTCCGCGAGCAGCCATAGTCCGCGGCAGGGCTCACTCTCGGCAAAGATCTGGGGCCTGCGGGTGTCAAACAGCAGACAGAGCAGATCGAGCGGAGCCAAGGGCTCCATTGAGACCCTTGCCAGGATCCCCTGGAGATAGCGGCCTACCTGGCTGGGAGCCAGGCGCAGCTGCGCCTGGAGCTCTTCTACCGGGAGGGCCGCCGCCGTTTCGGGGTGCTCACGGCCGGCAGCGGCGCCGCCGCCCAGCCCCTCGGTGGCCAGTGGAACTACGACGCCGACAACCGCGAGTCATTTGGCAAGGACGGCCCGGGCGCCGTGCCGCAACCACTGCGCTTTGAACCCGATCCGATCCCGCGCGGGGCGATCGATCTCGTGAATCAGCGCTTCGCCTCGCATCCGGGCGATCTGGCCTCCTTTGGCTGGCCGGTCTCGCGCGAGCAGGCGCTTCGGGTCCTCGAGGACTTTATCGGCAACCGCCTGGCGGGCTTTGGCCGCTGGCAGGATGCGATGTGGGAGGGCGAGCCCTGGCTGCATCACTCGCTGCTGTCGGTCGCACTCAATCTCAAGCTGCTCTCGCCGCGCGAGGTCATCGATCGAGCCGAGCAGGCGTGGCGGGATGGGCGCGCGGAGTTGGCGGCTGTGGAGGGATTCATCCGGCAGATCCTTGGCTGGCGGGAATACGTACGAGGACTCTACTGGCGGCAGATGCCGGCTTACGCAGCGCTGAACGAACTGGGGGCGACCGCAGCGCTGCCGCAGTTTTACTGGGATGGCCAGACGGACATGGCCTGCCTGCGCGATGCGATCGGTCAGACGCTGCGCTTGGGCTATGCGCATCACATCCAGCGATTGATGGTGACCGGCTTGTATGCGCTCCTGTTGGGCGTTGAGCCGCGGCAGGTCCACGAGTGGTACCTGTCGGTATATGTCGACGCTGTCGAGTGGGTGGAACTGCCCAACACCCTGGGCATGAGCCAGTTTGCCGATGGCGGTCTTATGGCGAGTAAGCCCTATGCCGCGACCGGAAAGTACATTGACCGGATGAGCAACCATTGTGACGGTTGCCGCTATCGACCTGCCGAGCGCGTGGGCGACAGGGCTTGCCCTTTTACGACGCTTTACTGGGATTTTCTGGACCGCCACGCCAAAAGGCTTGCGGCCAACCCGCGCATGGCCCTGCAGGTCAAGAATCTCGCGCGGGTGCCGGCGGACGAACTCGATCGGATTCGCGCGCAAGCGGCCCAGTTGCGTATCGGCGTGGCCGCCCGCACCGGCGATGGCTGAGCTGGATACGGCGGGGCTCTTTGCGCTTGCTGCCGCGATAGGCTGGGCGAGTGGCTTGCGCCTTTACGCGACGGTGTTCTTCATTGGCCTCGCCGGCAGACTCGGCTGGGTCGACTTACCCCCGGGGCTTGTGCTCCTCGAACACCCGGCGGTGCTGGGTGCGAGCGCGCTTCTGTTGGCGAGCGAGTGGCTGATCGACAAGGTTCCCGGTCTCGATTCCCTATGGGATCTGCTTCATGCCCTGATTCGCATTCCCGCCGGAGCGGCGCTCGCAGCGTCGGTGCTGGGGGTCGATGGTGGAGCGATGGCGCTGGTGGGGGCGCTGATGGGCGGCACGCTCGCCGCGAGTTCGCAACTGGCCAAGACCAGTGTCCGGGCGGCCATCAATACCCTTCCTGAGCCCTTCTCTAACTTTGCCGCGAGTCTCACCGAGGACGGCCTGTCGCTGGGCGTGCTGTGGCTCGCAATCAGCAAACCTGCTCTGGCCGCCGCGGTGCTGGCCGCGCTGGTGGCAGCCTCGGCGCTCCTCATCTGGCTTTTGATTCGTTTCCTCAGGGCGGCGGTGGTGCGGTTGCGCGCCCGGTTCGGGGCTTAGGCTCGGGGCGGTGCCGTCGCGGCTAAACCGACCAGCGGCAGCCTCGCCGTGTTAGATTCCCGAAACAAATCCCAGGAAAGGAGACATCCATGCGTCTGAAAAGTTTGGCTGCCGCGACTGCCGCCGTTTCGCTCCTCGCCATCGCTGCCGGCGCGTCCGCTGCGGACCGGGTCAAGATCGGACTGGTCAGCACACTGTCGGGGCCCAA
>CAZZKA010000407.1:0-2178 GCA_964654745.1 uncultured Bordetella sp.
CGATCAGGATGTTGCGGCTGCTCGCGACAGCATCGCGCAGTGAGAAGCGCGCGCTCAGCAGGCTGAACTCACTTGCGCCCCCGAGCAAGGTTGAATGGTCGACGGTGGCCTCGCGCGCGCCGGAACCGCGTGGCGATTGCTTGGCCACCTGGGGCAAATCGATACCGTTCAAGCGGCCCTCGGACAAACGGAAGTTGACGTCACCCGCCAGGCTCTTGATCCAATCGTCGCTACTCAGGCGGCCGTTCAGATCGGCTCGAACCTCCAGACGCCCCTCGAGAAAGTCTGCACCGGCCGTCTCGCGCAGCCAGTCGGCCGTATCGATCTCACGCGCGCGCAGACTCGCGTGGAACAGGCCCGCGGCGGGCAGCAGGTCGGCCTCGGCCGTCAGCGTGCCGCGAAACACCGAGGCGGAGAAACCGCGCAACCGCAATACGCCGTCACCCGCCCGGACTCGCGCCGAAAGCGCAGCCGCATGAACGCTGCCCAGTCGCAAGCGACCGATCTCCGCGCTGGCCTGCCAGTCGGCTTCAGCGAGCGCCTCCAGCACAGGGGGCGGGTCGTTGGGTCCGGCCGCATTGGCTGGAGCCGCGGTATCGGCCGCAGCGGGCCCCGCCCTGGGCTCAGGGGGAGCAGCGGGCGGCGACTTTGGTGTCTGTGCCGCGGCGATGATCGGGCCAATCGCAGCGCTTGTCCGATCGCCGTCAAGCTGGTCGATGTGCAGGCCAACTTTCAGGGCACTGTCCCGGGACCGGGGGGCATAGTCGGTCTGTAGCCGAATGAGGCTGTTATCCAGTCGAGTCTCGAGCTCGGTCTTCATGGCAAGGGTCTGTAATTCCGCATGGGCACTGCCGGCAATCGGTAATTTCAAGGCCGGTCTGCCGCCTCCCGGTTCGAGGGCCACATTGCCTGAAATCTGGCTCAGATTCAGGCTCGCCGTGTCGAGGTCCGCGCGGAGCGCGCCCGCGATCTTTGCAGCTGAGTTGAGGCTGCCGTGACTGCTTTCGACCGTCAGGGCGGCGCGATTGATCGCGAGGTCGCGCGGCCCGCCCGCCCATCCGTCGAGGCTCAGCCGCAGTTCGATCTCGTCTTCCGATCGTAGGCGCAGCGTGGCTTCAGCGGCCCGCCCCCGGCTCGCCGACTCTGCGACGATGAGTTCGGGAACCGACAGGGTCGATTCAAAGCTTTCCCGGCCGAGCTTGCCACGTGCGCTCGCCTCGATCGAAGTCGCCGATAGCGCGAGCTTGGCTTGGTCGAAGTCGAGGAGCGAGCCTTTGACATGCGAAGCCTCGACAGACCAACTTGCTGCTGCCGCGCGCAAACCGATTGCGAAGGATTCAAGCCGCAGCGAGGGACCCGAAGCGGCGAGCCGCAATTGGGCACGGCGTGCCCGGGCATTCAGATCCAAAGGACGGCCGCCGATGAATCCCCGCGCGTTCGCTTCGGCACCGCGCAGACCAAAGGTGCGTTTGACCGGATCGATGTCCAGGGTACCGGAGAGCTTCATCAGGATGCTCGGTCCGTCGGGTGCTGCGACCATGCGTGCTCGCAGGGAAAACGGCGTGACCATCCTCGCGGCAAGCTCGTCGAATTTCAACTCAATGTCATCGAACCAGACGGCCATCTGTGAGGCCGGGTCTCGGTACTCCAGGCTCGCCTCGGTGATCTCGACGCGGCCTATCTCTACGCGCGGCGCCTTGGCCGTTGGCTCATCGCCCGGAGCGGCGTCGGCGGACATCGCAGCAGGCGACAGGAGATTGTCGATGTTGTGACTGCCATCCGCCCGCCGTTCGACGCGCAAATGCAGACCGGTGATGCGCAGGCGCTCGACGATGGCGCTACCGCGCATCAGCGGCAGCCAGGCGATTTCTGCGTCGGCGCTGGCAAATCGGGCGGCCTCGACATCCGAGCCGGTTTCCGAAAGCTGGGCGCGTGGAATGGATATGCCCAATCCCGGCCAGATCTGGAGTTTGAGCGGGCCGTCGATGGTGAGTTCCCTGCCATACCGATCCCGCACATAGTCACGGACTGCCTGGGCGGCAGCTTCGGGATCGAACCGCGATACCAGCACCAGCGCTGCAACGGCGATAAGCGCCAGCGCCAGCAGCGTGACAAGAGCTATGCGGGCTTTCATGCTTGCAAGGTTCCCCGCCCACCGGTGGCGGCTCAAGGCGGGCC
>CAZZKA010000408.1:0-2176 GCA_964654745.1 uncultured Bordetella sp.
GTAAGACCGCTACGGTCCAAACGAAAGGGCGCCTCGCGGCGCCCTTTTTTTTTAACGCCGGTCGGTGTCAGGTCGATGCGGTGGCCAGGTCCGCTGCAGAGGTGAAGGCGTCAGCAAAAAACTGATCCTCGGGAAGTTTGCAGGACTGCGTGAAATCACGTTTGGCCGAGTCAACCACAATCGGCGCGCCGCAGGCGTACACCTGATGAGCCGACAGATCGGGGAAGTCCTCCATGACCGCGCGGTGGACGAATCCTGCTCGGCCGGACCAGCCGTCCTCGGCCAGGGCGTCAGACACGACGGGAATGTAGCGGAAGTCAGGCAACTCGGCCGCCCATTGCTCACACTGCGCGTTCATGTAGAGGTCACGGGGGCGGCGCCCGCCCCAGTACAGCACGATGGGCCGCCGAATCGCCTTATGCACGATGTGCTCGATGATTGCCTTGATTGGCGCAAAGCCCGTGCCACTCGCCAGGAAAACAATAGGTGCGGTGCTGTCCTCGCGCAAAAAGAAGGTCCCCATCGGGCCTTCGAAACGCAGTATGTCGCGCTCCTTGATACCCGGTTGCGTGGCTCCGAACAGCGAATCGGTGAATTTGCCACCTGGCATGTGACGAACATGCAGTTCGATCTGCTCGGCGGCATGCGGCGCGCCAGCCATCGAATAACTGCGTCGCGAGCCATCGCGAAGCAGTAGTTCTACATATTGCCCGGCCAGATACTGAAGCCGCTCATTGGCAGGCAGCTGCAGGCGAAGGATCCGCACATCAGGCGCGGCCTCGGTGATAGAGGCCACCCGACATGGCATTTTGCGTACCGGGATGTCGCCCGCCGCAGCAATCACTCGGCATTGCACCGACAGGTCGCTCAGGGGCGTCGCGCAGCAGAGCAGCGCATGACCGCGGGCCGCCTCTTCGGGCTTCATCGCCCCGCTAGAATGGGGACCCTGCTCGACTTGGCCGTCCAACACCAGCGCCTTGCACGACCCGCATGCGCCGTTTCGACACCCATAGGGCAGGATGACGTTTTGGCGCAAGGCCGCAGCGAGAATGGACTCGCCGGCCTCGACCTCAAACTGCTTGCCGCTGGGCTGTACGCTGACTTTGAAACTCATGATCACTCGCTCTGCTGGGAATGGTCGCCACACGGCGCGGGTCGCATTATCGCCTGATAGGGCGCTACCGCGCCGGCTGCGCCGGCCGACGCTACTGATCGTCGGCTGCGGAGACGTCGGCCTGAGGCTGGCAGAGCAACTGCGCGCTTCAGCCGCCCGGCTGCGGATCCTTGCAACCGCCCGCCGCCCGGAGCAGCTCGCTGCGATCCGCCGCACCGGCGCGACTGCGCTCAACTGTAACCTCGATGACCGCCGCTCCCTTAAGCGGCTGGCAGGGCTCTCGCGATGGCTCGTACACCTCGCGCCTCCGCCCAATGAGGGCGCTGTCGACACCCGGAGCAACGCCCTGATCGCCGCCTGCGCACGAGCCGCCTGGCGAGCGCGTACCGACGGCGCCCCGTTTCGCTGGTCCTACGTCAGCACCAGCGGGGTCTACGGCGATCACCAGGGGGCCTGGGTGGGCGAAACCAGCAGGCTGGCCCCCGCCAACCTACGCTCAGTCAGGCGGCTCGCCGCCGAGCGCTCGCTTCGTGCCTTCGGTCGGCGCACCAGCGCTCGCGTGGCACTGCTCCGCGCGCCGGGTATCTATGCCGAGAACAGGCTTCCGGTCGAGCGCCTGCGGCAGGGACTTCCGGCGCTGGTGAACGAAGAGGATGTCTACACCAATCACATCCACGCGGGCGAACTCGCCCGCGCCTGCTGGCTCGCGCTCTGGCGCGGCAGGCCCGGGCGCAGCTACAACGTGAGCGACGACACCCGCATGCGGATGGGCGAATATTTCGATACCGTGGCCGACGCGCTGAAGCTCCCCCGACCCAGGCGCCTGCCCATGGCTGACCTGGCGCAGGCGGTCAGCCCGATGATGCTGTCCTTCATGCGCGAATCCCGGCGACTGCGCAACGACCGAATGAAAACCGAGCTGCGCATGCGGCTCCGTATCCCCGACGTCAGGTCGCTGGTTGCTTCGGTATAATTACATTTGGATTGCTGGTGTAGCTCAGTTGGTAGAGCAACTGATTCGTAATCAGTAGGTCGGGGGTTCAATTCCTCTCACCAGCACCA
>CAZZKA010000409.1:0-2175 GCA_964654745.1 uncultured Bordetella sp.
ATCAAGACTTTTCTGCTGGCTTTGCGCGATGGCCGATAGCGATGGGGCGCTTTCGATTGACCATATAGCGGTTACGATTTGACCCCCGCCGGTCGAACCACCAGCACCGCCCGGGCTACCCGCGCTGGCCGGGCTCCCTGTCCCCCCGGTAGTGCCTGAACCTGCGCTCGAGGTCGCGGCACTCAGTGTGATCTGGGACACGGTGTCCGCATCCGCCAGATTGAGCTCCGGTAGGGCTGCGGTTTTGAGTTCGTTGATCTTTTTTGCGATCGCTGCCACCAGACTCTGCTGCACCGCATGCTGGTCCGTCCCCGACGATTTGCTTGCTAGCGACAGAAAGGTCGCGACCTTGACCGCCGCCTTTTGGATCTCGAGCGCCGTGGTATCGCCCGCAGACGCCGCCGCTGCATGGGCAATCGGATCCAGGCTCGCCAAGCCGCCCGCCGGCAGCGTGAATTTGAGCGCTTTGGCAATCGTCGCCGAAGCCTCCGCAAGGCTGGCCGCACTCCCCGTGTGCAGCATCGTCTGTGCAACCGTCGTGAGCGGATTGATCACCCGCGCTTCGCCTGGTGCCGTCATCGCTATCGTGTTGGGCAGCCCCGTGTCGGTGTTGATCCCCCCGATCAGCATCAGCGAGCGTCCCGCCTGAAGCCGGGCCAGATGTTCAGCCCGCAGCACAAAGCTGCCATCGGCCGCAGTCCTGACCCCCGTGTCGATGTCGACGTCCTTTTCATACACCCCGTCGCCATCGTCCAGAATGATGCTTCCGCCCGAAATGTAGCCGTCAGAGGCCACACCCCGCACAAACGAGCCCGCGTCGACCCCGCTCGTGCTCTGAGTCGTCTGGGCATCATCGCCCGCCGTGCGGTCGGTGTAGGAAAGCGTGAACTGCAACGGCTGCAACTGCGGCACCACCAGCGTGAGCTTGTTGCCCGATACGCTCACCGAGGCAACCTTGAGCACCTGCCCGCCCTGCGTGACCTGAAAGGCCGACACATCGGGCAGAGCGCTGGCGCTGAGCGCGCTGTCATAGTCGAGCACGATCGCATCGGCCTTGGTCCCCAGACTCGCCTCGGCAACCTGCACCGCATCGGCGGCCGCCGCGTTGCGCACCTCATCGAAGACGACTTTGTAATAAAGGTAGGCGTCGTCGTTACCAAAGCTCACCGTGCTGGAGGCGCCGCGCGTGGTGGTGAGGCCGGTCGCGAGCTTGGAGGCCGAGGGCTGGCCGTTGGAGCGCAGGGCAACCCAGCCGCTGTCGTTCCAGCCCAGTTCGGTGTTGGAGCCGTAGATACTCACCTGCACCGGATCGCGCTCGGCCTGGCTCGATGCGCTCGTGAGCTTGATCGAGGAGGCGCGGGTCGCCTCGGTGTATTTGAAGATCATCCCCGCTCCGGCCTCGTCCTTGTTGGCGTAGGCCGTACTGATCTTGGCATCTTTGAGATAGTCGGCCGAGGTGCCCGCGAGGTTGGTCGAGGAGGCCTTGACCGAGGCCAGCGTGGCAATCGACTGCGTCGTGACCCCGAGCAGCACCGGGGCGGCTGTCGAGGCGGCTGCTGACCCGCCGCCGGCAGCCCCGGCCACCGCGACCGCGCCGCCCAGCGGCAGCACCACAGCTGGCGACAGGAGCGATGCCGCACCCGCCGTCTCGGCCGCTGCGCCCGCCGCCGCCGCACCCGCCGTCTCGGCCGCTGCGCCTGCCACCGGAGCCGGAGCCAATGGTCCCGCTGATGCGGCCGAGGCCGTACCCACCGATCCAGCGGACGCAACGGTCGACCCGGCGGCTCCTGCAGAGGATGCTCCCGCATCGGCGATCAGCCAGCCGCTGTCGGTGTGCGTGGTGTAGACGGTCTGCGTGATCCCGCGGTAGGCACCCGATGCGTCGGCCCAGGAGGCCGGCTCGGGCCGGCCGAGTTCGTCAGCCCGGGCGGCCAGCTCCGCCGATCCCGCCCAGGCTGCCCCGCCCAACGGCCCCCCGAGCTCGGTGAGGCCCTCCAGGCGCTCCCCGCCAGCGAGGGCTTCGCGCCCCTCGGGCAGCCACACCGATCCATCGGTCGCCTCCGTCTCCGGGCCAATCCGCGCCTTGCGGACCCGCGCCCGGCGGGCTGGCCCGCCCGCTACGGATTGAAGCACCTCGGTAGGCAGGAGGGCGGGTTTGCGCATACGAACTCCGTC
>CAZZKA010000410.1:0-2154 GCA_964654745.1 uncultured Bordetella sp.
ATCTGCCTCTGGCAGTTGAGCGGAGCGGCCGAGCCCCACCCGCGGCCGCCCACGCGTCAACGATGGCGTGCGAGCGTAACGTAGCCGTAAACACCGCCTCGCAGCGCTGATCGAGGAGCGAGGCGTTATTTGGGAGCCGCCTTGCCAAACCGCTCGCGCAAGCCCTCACAGGGATCGGGCCGCTTAAGCCGCGGCGTAAAGCGAACGATGTCGTAAGCGCCAACCTCCACCTCCGAGCCGAGTTCGAGCAGGGCCACGCTCACCACTTGCGTATTTGCAGCCAGGTACGCAGGTACGCCCACGTCACGCCGCACATGGCCGTTTCCCGCGAGCAGCACAGGCTTACGGCCTGCGGCCCGCGCCGCCTCGAGGACTGCCGCCATCTGCGCGTCGCGTGCCCGCTGCGCTCGCATCATCGGAGCAATCATTGGTTCGGGAAGCGCATTGCAATGCCCCTCCCGGATCATCTCGGCAAGGACCTCATCCTGTCGGGGAGTCCAGCCTTCTGGAGCGGGTCTGTCCATCGGGTGGGACTGACCGCGCGCAATCGCATACGCCTCCCGCGAAGAAAGATTGGCCGCAAGAAGCGGAAGATTCTTATCGAGAGCAAACTCGACCACCGGGCCGATCAAGGTCCAGTCCCAACCGTCGAAACGAAAATCCGCCGCCTGCGCAAGCTCACGCGCGCGCTCGGCCAAAGGACGATCGCCGCTTTGCGAAGCCCGCGCGGCATTGATTCGCTCTTGCGCCTCCACGTCGAAATGCTCCATCACCAAAGTAATGGGTACCTCATTGCCGAGGGCGCGAAGCCATCCCAGCCGGATTCGGTGCTGCTCCGGGTGGTCGTGCAGTTCACCGATCAGCACAGTGTCGGCGACCCGCATCCGATCCAGAAACGGCTGATCGGCTGAGCCCGCGCCGGTCCCCGCGTGCAGCAGGGAAACCTGTTCAACCGTCTGCACCGCGCAGCCCGAAGCGAGTAACGCGATCGCAAGCCCCGCGCAAGCGCCCATCCGACCAAGACGAGAGACAGTTTTTCGCATCAAGGGCATGGCACGGTCTGGAATAATGAGCGATCCATGCAAGCTAGCACGAACCCGGGACGATGGTTGATTGCAGCGGTGGTAGCAGGATTGCACCTCCTGCTTCTCACCGCAATCGTACATCTCGGCGTCTCGCCGATCCCAAAGCCTCCACCCATCGAAGTCGTGCTCATTCGGGCCGCGCCTTTGCCACCGCCGCCACCCCCGATAACCCGGCCCGAGCCGCTGCCGGCTCCGCCATCGGCCATCGCCACGCCCCCTGTCCCGTCCGAGCCAACACCGCCCCCCCCTCAGCCCGCGCCTCAATCATCGACACCTCCGCGGCCGCAACCGGCCCGCGTCGAGCGAACGCCTGCGCGCGCCGCGCCTAAACCCGTAGCGGCGACTCCCTCGGTTTCCGCGGCGGACCCGGCAGCACCCATGGCTATGCCAACGCCGGACCCTGCGCCTTCGGCTGCTCCGGTCGCTGAGCCCTCTCGTGCCCTCGCCCCGTCGGCGACTGTCCCTGCCGAACCCGCTGCAATATCCGGTCCGGATATCAAGGCCCATTCAACGGGACCCCAACTCCCCGCGCTGCCGAGCGCGACCGCCGATCCATCCGGATCCGGGCAGACAGGCCCCAGAGCGGACGCGAGTTGGGCGGGCAATGTCCCTCCTCCCTATCCGGCAGCCTCGCGGCGCCTGCGCGAGGAAGGCGACGTGCGGCTCTCCGTACATATTGACGAAGCGGGTCGCGTCACCGATGTCAAGCTTGTTCGTTCGAGTGGTTCCCCGCGCCTGGACGCGGCCGCGATCGAAACCGTGAAAAAATGGCGGTTTAAACCTGCGACGGTTGAAGGTCGTCCCACGGCGAGTTGGTATGAAGACTGGCTATGGACCTTCCGCGTTGACCCTTGATGAGCACCTACCCGCGACATGGATAAGCCGACAATTGGACTGATGCACTTCTGGCAGGCGGGCGATGCGGTAACGCATTCGGTGGCCTGGCTTCTGCTTGCGATGTCCGTCGCGAGTTGGTACTTCATCCTCTCCAAAGCCTGGAGTGCCTGGCGCCTTAAAACCGGCGCTCGCGCCGCGCTCGACGGCTTCTGGAATTCGGCAGATGCCGATG
>CAZZKA010000411.1:0-2133 GCA_964654745.1 uncultured Bordetella sp.
CCGACGTGATGGTGATGCCGCGCTCTTGCTCCTGCTCCATCCAGTCCATCGTGGCTGCGCCTTCGTGCACTTCACCGATTTTGTGATTGACACCGGTGTAGAAAAGGATGCGCTCGGTGGTGGTGGTTTTGCCGGCATCGATGTGCGCGGAGATACCGATGTTGCGGTACCGTTCGATAGGGGTCTTGCGGGCCATGATCAATGCTCTTGTCGAAAGGTTTGGGGCACAGGCCGGGCATTCGCCGCCTCAAACTGCAGCCAGCCTCCAGGCTGGACTTGCAAGATGACGCGGCGGTGACGCGCCCGGGCGCGGGCTTAGAAGCGGAAGTGGGCAAAGGCCTTGTTGGCCTCAGCCATTCGGTGCACCTCGTCGCGCCGCTTGACCGCGCCGCCGCGGTTTTCGGCGGCCTCGAGCAACTCGTTGGCCAGGCGCTGGCCCATGGATTTTTCGCCGCGCTTCTTGGCCGCTTCGCGCAGCCACCGCATGGCAAGCGCCGTACGGCGAACCGGGCGCACCTCGACCGGTACCTGGTAGTTGGCGCCACCTACCCTGCGACTTTTGACCTCGACCATCGGCCGCACGTTGTGCAGCGCCTGCGCAAACACCTCCAGGGGGTCTTTGCCCGAGCGGCTCTTGATCTGGTCAAGCGCACCGTAGAGCATGCGCTCGGCGACGGCTTTCTTGCCGTCGAGCATCAGCACATTGACAAACTTGGAGACTTCGACGCTCGAATAGAGCGGATCGGGAAGAATCTCACGACGGGGGACTTCGCGACGACGGGGCATGACATACCTCTTTCTTCAGCTGGCAAGCCCCGCGCGGCGCGCGAGACACCTGCCTGGCGATTCGATCCAGACCGGTGAAGGCCTTCGGAACCGCCGCTTACTGGAGCCTCGGGCGACCAACCGCCCTCCTCTCCCAGAAAACGAAGCGCGCCGGACCGCGCGCGCTTCTACCAAACTTCAATCTGTCTTCGGTCTGATACCTGGCCGATCGGGTCTGCCGGCCGCGGCGCCCCGGACAAGCTCCTCCGGGCAAACCGCTGCGAAGCTTCTGGCTTCGCCGCCGCCTCCGCGCTCTGCGCGAAGGCCAACAACGTATCGTCAGCCTTTCTTGGGCTTTTTCGCGCCGTACTTGGAGCGCGCCTGCTTGCGGTCTTTGACGCCCTGCAGATCGAGCGAGCCGCGGACGATGTGGTAGCGCACGCCCGGCAGGTCCTTCACGCGACCGCCACGGATCAGAACGACGGAGTGCTCCTGAAGATTATGGCCCTCGCCGCCGATGTAGGAGATCACCTCAAACCCGTTGGTAAGGCGCACCTTGGCGACCTTCCGGAGTGCCGAGTTAGGCTTCTTAGGGGTCGTCGTGTAGACGCGGGTACAGACGCCGCGTCGCTGCGGGCAGTCGGCAAGCGCCGGGCTCTTGCTCTTGGTCTGCGCGGTCGAGCGCCCCTGGCGAACGAGCTGATTGATGGTTGGCATTCGAGTATCCAAAAAGCTCCCGGCAAGTGACTGCCCGGAAAAAAGGCTATCCGGGAAACGGTCTATCCGGGAAAAAGCCCAACAGTATAAAAACTAACCGGCGCGCTGGCAAGTAAGCCCCGGGGTCGGGTTCTACCTGCCAGCGCCTGGAGTCCGATCAGCCCGCCTCTCCCGTGGCCGGCGCCTCGACCGTACCCTCTTCGGGTGCGGGCTCGAACAAGGCTTCGGCCGCCGCGAGCGCCGCCTGCTCCTGGGCCTCGGCTGCCTCCTTGGCCTTGCGGGCCCGGTGGTAAGCCAGTCCGGTACCCGCCGGAATCAGACGGCCGACGATCACGTTTTCCTTCAGGCCGCGCAGGTCGTCGCGCTTGCCCATGATCGCTGCCTCGGTGAGCACCCGGGTGGTTTCCTGGAACGAGGCAGCAGAGATGAACGAGTCCGTCGACAGCGAAGCTTTGGTGATGCCCAGCAACAGATTGACATAGGTCGCCGGCCGCTTGTCGGCGCCGGTTGCCTTGTCGTTTTCGTCGAGCATTTCCGAGCGCTCGACCTGCTCGCCGGTGATGAACGGCGTATCACCCGGATCAGTGATCTGCACACGACGCAGCATCTGGCGAACGATCACCTCGATGTGCTTGTCGTTGATCTTCACGC
>CAZZKA010000412.1:0-2113 GCA_964654745.1 uncultured Bordetella sp.
GTTGTCGGAGTGGTCGCGCTCGCCTTCTTTTACGGTGGCGGCGGTGAGTTTGTACGCGGTGAGCGTGTACCGGTTGCCCGGGCCCCGGCCGCTGCAGCTTCGCCGGCAGCAAACGGGGAACGGCCGGCCGCGCGTACTCCGGAGGCTGCTCCCGAGGCCGCGACCGAGTCCGGTCAGGCGCCCGGCGCCGGTTCCGGACAAACGCCAGCTCAACCTGGCGCCGCAGCGCCCGGTGCCTTTCCGGCACCGCAGGGCTCGGCTGCCCCGGGTAGCGCGATGGCGTCGTCCGGGCCGTCGCCTGCATCCGCTCCGGTAACCGGTGTCACGGGATCGCTGACGCAGCCGGGTTCCGCACCGCCGGGCGCGGTGCCCGGCGCATCGATGGCGCTTCCTGTCCTGCCGCCGGCTGCGGGCCCGGGTCAGGCGTCCGCGGTGTCGGCACCCGCGCCTGCGGCGCAGTCCTCGGCGGTTGTTATCGTGCCCGCGCCGCCGCCGGGATCGCGGCCTGGCGGGGGCACCACGCCAGGTTCGGGGCCCGTCGCTGCCGCGGGGCCAGCGCAGCCCGGTACGGCGGCGGCCGTCGCGCCGGCCTTGTCGCCTGCTGCGCCGGCACTCGCGGAGGCCACACCGGGGGTCCCCGTGATTCGTTTGGCGCCGCGCCCCGGCGCGGCCGGCAACCCGCTGGTCTTGCGGTTTTCGGGCGAGTCGTGGATCGAGGTTCGCGACGCTGCAGGCACCGTACTAGCCATCGGTACCCAGCAGGCTGGAACGACGCGCGAATTCGACGCGCAAGGTCCCTACTCGCTGATCATAGGCAACGCGGTGGCAGCGTCGCTCAATTGGCGTGGCAACCCAGTCGATCTTGGTCCCCTGATGCGTCAGGGTATCGTTCGAATCCGTGTCGAGTAGCCCGACATGAATGATCATCAGCCGGTGCCCATGCCTTTCGGACCCGCCGCGCGGCGCCGCTCGCGCGCGATGGAGGTCCGCTGGCAATCGCGCGTCGTTCAGGTGGGTGGCGAGGCGCCAGTCGTCGTCCAATCGATGACCAATACCGACACCGCTGATGCGGTGGGCACGGCGATTCAGATCAAAGACCTTGCCCGCGCGGGTTCCGAACTGGTTCGCATTACGGTCAACACGCCTGCAGCCGCCGATGCGGTGGCGGCGATACGAGAGCAGCTCGATCGAATGGGAGTTGACGTCCCGCTGGTTGGCGATTTTCACTACAACGGCCACAAACTGCTGCTGCAGTATCCGGGCTGCGCCGAAGCACTCTCCAAATACCGCATCAATCCCGGCAATGTCGGAGCGGGTCGTCGTCGCGACGACAATTTCGCTCAGATGATCGAGGTCGCCTGTCGCTATCGCAAACCCGTGCGGATTGGCGTCAACTGGGGCAGCCTCGATCAAGACCTGCTTGCGCGGCTGATGGATGTCAATGCGGCGCGCGAGCGTCCGTGGGATGCGCAGAGCGTCATGCGCGAGGCTCTGGTGACTTCAGCGCTCGAAAGCGCTGCCCGAGCAGAATCCTTGGGATTGCCAGGTAACGCGATCACGCTGTCGGCAAAGGTCTCCAACGTTCAGGACCTTGTGGCCGTCTATCGCTCGCTTGCTGCGCGCTGCGACTATCCGCTTCACCTCGGGCTCACCGAGGCGGGCATGGGCAGCAAGGGGATCGTCGCGTCATCGGCGGCGATGGCGGTCCTGCTTCAGGAAGGCATAGGCGACACCATCCGGGTTTCGCTCACCCCTGAGCCGGGTGGGGATCGTACTCGCGAGGTGATCGTAGCCCAGGAACTTTTGCAAACGATGGGGCTGCGTTCCTTCACGCCTCTGGTGGTGGCGTGTCCGGGATGCGGGCGTACGAGCAGTACATTTTTTCAGGAACTTGCGGCGAGCATACAAACCTTCCTGCGCGAGCAGATGCCGGTCTGGAAGTTGCGCTATCCGGGTGTCGAATCGATGCAGGTTGCGGTCATGGGCTGCGTGGTCAACGGGCCGGGCGAAAGCAAGCATGCGGATATCGGCATATCGCTCCCGGGTGCCGATGAGGCGCCGGTTGCGCCCGTATTTGTCGATGGCGAGCGCACGGTGACGCTCAAGGGTGAGC
>CAZZKA010000413.1:0-2071 GCA_964654745.1 uncultured Bordetella sp.
GGCGGTTCCTCGGCCTTATGACCGCCTATCCGGGATGGGCTGATGCGGCACGCGCCGCGGCATCGCTGTGGCAGCGCGACCGCATACCGGCCTGGACCGATGTTTTCCTCGAACGCTGGCACCATTTTCGACGCCGATGAATATCGCGGTCGTGATGCCGGTGATCGACGAGGCGGCGCGCCTTGACGCGAGCCTCGCGCCCTTGCTATCGGTCGCGGATCGCGTCGTGGTCGTCGACGGGGGCAGCCGGGACGAGTCCCGCTCAATTGCCGCGCAACTCGGTGCCGAGGTGATCGAATCGGAGCGGGGACGCGCAGTGCAGATGAATGCTGGCGCGCGCTGCTGTGCGCAGGCGGATGTGTTGGTGTTCGTGCACGCGGACGTCGTCATGCCGCCTCGCTGGCGCGAGGCGATCGAGCAGGCGGTGGCGGCAGGCTCGCGCTGGGGCCGGTTTGATGTAACGCTCGAGTCGGAGCGCCTCGGGTTGAGGATAGTCGCCGACCTGATGAATCTTCGCTCCCGTCTGACCGGTATCGCGACGGGCGATCAGTCGATTTTTTTGACACGCGGGGCCTGGCACCTTTGCGGAGGTTGGCCGGAGGTTGCGCTGATGGAGGATATCCGGCTCTCGTCGCGCCTGCGCCGAGAAGGATTTCGCCCGGCGTGTCTCAGCGAGCGGGTGAGCGTGTCCCCGCGTCGCTGGGAACGAGACGGGCTTGTGCGAACCATTCTCCTCATGTGGAGCCTGCGCGCTTTGCATGCGCTGGGCGTTTCTCCACCGTACCTGCACCGCCTCTACTACCGAAACCGATGACCAGTGGACCCGCAGACCTGATCTCGGATCGTTCGCCATGCCGGGTCCTTGTCTTCGCACGCGTTCCGGAACTCGGCAAGGTCAAGACCCGCCTGGAGAAGGGGATCGGAGCGGCCGGTGCACTCGCTGCGCACAGGGAACTCCTCATGCATACGATCGCCGTCGTAGCGACCTTTACCGCGCGCTCGGAGCGGGCGGAGCGGGCCCGCACGGCAGCCGAACTCTGCATCGCGGGGGAGGACAGCCAGGGTGAATGTGCCGCGCTGGCCGAACGTCACGGCATGATGCTCTCGCGGCAGGACTGCGGAGATCTGGGGGATCGTATGGCGAGCGCGCTTAGCGCGGGCCTTGCCCGGGGCGAGCGCACGGTGATCGTTGGCTCGGACTGTCCGGTTCTGGCCCCCGGAGATCTGTCTGAGGCCTTTGATCGGCTTGCTCGGGTCGAGGTGGTACTCGCGCCAAGCGAGGACGGCGGCTACGCGCTGATCGGCGCGGCCCGGTCGCTGCCCCCGGTGTTCGGCGACATGCCGTGGAGCACCTCAGGCGTGCTCGCGCAGACGGTTGACCGCCTGGAGCGCGCGGGTCTCCGGTACAGCCTGATGCGGACACTCTGGGATGTCGATGATCAGGCCGGCTGGCAGCGCTGGCAGGCTTTGCAGCCTGCCGGGAGCGGCCGCCCGACCCGCTGAGACCATCCGGACTGAACGGGTTCAGGGCGCCCTGCTCGGGCGGGCCTCAGGCGGCGAGCAGATCGCGCAGCACGTAGGGCAGAATCCCCCCGTGGCGGTAGTAGTCGACCTCGATCGCCGTGTCGATGCGCGACAGCAGGGTGACACGCTGGGCGTTGCCGTTGGCCCGGCGGATGATCAAAGTGATGTCCTGCTGGGGCCTGAGATTGCCCGGGACCTCGATGTCAAAGCTCTCGGTTCCGTTGATGCCCAGCGATTGCCACGAGTCCGCCCCCTTGAACTGCAGTGGCAGGACACCCATTCCGACCAGATTGGAGCGATGGATGCGTTCGAAGCTGCGGGCGACGACCGCGCGGATGCCGAGCAGTTGCGTACCTTTGGCCGCCCAGTCGCGCGAAGAGCCGGTGCCGTACTCCTCGCCACCGAAGATGACGGTGGGCGTTCCCTGTGCGATGTAGCGCATGGCGGCATCGTAGATCGCGAGCTTTTCCCCGGAGGGCTGCAGCAAGGTGACACCGCCTTCTTCGCGGCTGCCGTCAGCGGCCGCCGGGAGCATCAGGTTCTTAAT
>CAZZKA010000414.1:0-2070 GCA_964654745.1 uncultured Bordetella sp.
GCCGGACCGGGGTCAGCGTTGGGCCGTGCGTGCGTCCCCGAACAGCTTTGGATATTCGCGCGGCTGGCAACGCCAATATTGCCGCGGTGCGGTGACACTCTCGCCAAGTTCAGCTGCGGCGCGCCATACCCAACGCGGGTCGTAGAGCATCGCGCGGGCAACGCCAATCAGGTCGGCGCTGTCGTCGGCCAAAATGGCTTCAGCCTGGGTCCCGCTGGTGATCATCCCGACCGCCATCACAGGGATGTTGATCGCTGGCTTGATCGCCTTGGCAAAGGGCACCTGATACCCTGGCCCAATCGCGATCTGTTGGCTTGGCGAGATCCCTGCACTGGATACATCGATCCAGTCGGCGCCCAGGGCGGCGCAGCGCCGGGCGAACTCGGTAGATTCTGGGATAGCCCAACTGCTCGCCTCGATCCAGTCGGTCGCTGAGAGCCTGACGCCCAACGGCTTGTGCGCGGGCCATGCAGCCCGGACTGCGGCGAGCAGTTCGAGCGGAAAGCGCATCCGGTTCTCGAGCGGACCGCCGTACTGATCCGACCGTTGATTGGCGACGGGCGAGAGGAATTCGTGCAGCAGATAGCCGTGAGCGGCATGCAGTTCTAGCGCATCGAACCCCAGCCGGTCGGCGCGGACTGCAGTCTCAACGAACCGTGCGCGGATCTCGGCGAGATCGTCGTGACCGAGCGCATCCGGTGCACTCTCGCCATCCTTGAGAGCAAGTGCACTGGGCGCCACCCTGCGCCATCCGCCATCCGCGTCTTCGATGAGAGCGCCACCTTCCCAGGGGCGCGCGCTCGAGGCCTTGCGCCCGGCGTGACCGATCTGGATGGCCAGCGGAATCGGTGCGACGCTGCGCACCATGCGCACCACCCCGGCAAGCGCCTCCTCAGTGGCGTCGTCGTACAGACCCAGGCAGCCGGCGGTGATTCGAGCTTGCGGGCTGACGGCGGTGGCTTCGAGAATGAGCAGCCCCGCTCCGCTCATCGCAAGCTGGCCCAGATGGGCGTAATGCCAGGCCTGAGCGCATCCATCGACCGCCGAGTACTGGCACATGGGTGCAATGACGACCCGATTGGGAAGGCGCAGCGAGCGCAGTGAGAGGGGCTGGAACAGTCTTGCTGTCATGAAAAGGCTCCGCAGGTCTTGAAATCATCGCTCCCGACCCGCAAGTCAAGGATGATTGCGGCAGACTGCGACCGATGCCGGTCGGCTGCCTTCACCAAGGATACCTTGACATGCGTATCGACAAACTGACCACGCAGCTGCAACAGGCGCTTGCCGAAGCGCAAAGTCTGGCACTGGCCGGGGACAATCAGTACATCGACCCCCTCCACCTTCTCGCCGCGCTGTTGGCTCAAACCGACGGTTCCGGGAGGGCCCTGCTTGAGCGGGCTGGAGTCAGGGTGGCGGCGGTCCGTTCGGCCGCTGAGGCTGCGATCAGGCGTCTCCCCCAGGTCTCTGGGACTGGCGGGGAGGTCCAGGTCGGCAGAGAGCTGGTCAACCTGCTCAATCTCGCCGAAAAGGAATCGATGAAGCGGGGGGACCAGTACGTTGCGACCGAGATGTTTCTGCTCGCGCTCGCCGAAGACAAGGGCGAAGCGGGCCGGGTGCTCCGTGAGTCGGGCCTTTCCAAGAAGACCCTGGAGGCAGCGATCGAAGCCGTCCGTGGTGGCGCCAAGGTTTCGAGCGCCGAGGCCGAAGGGCAGCGCGAGGCGCTCAAGAAATACACCATAGACCTGACCGATCGGGCGAGGCAGGGCAAGCTCGACCCGGTGATTGGTCGTGATGACGAAATCCGGCGCTCGATTCAGATTTTGCAGCGTCGAACCAAGAACAATCCAGTTTTGATCGGCGAGCCCGGCGTCGGCAAGACGGCGATCGTCGAAGGACTCGCGCAGCGGATCGTCAATGGCGAGGTTCCCGACTCGCTTCGCGACAAACGCGTTTTGGTACTCGACATGGCAGGCCTTCTCGCGGGAGCAAAGTTTCGCGGTGAGTTCGAGGAACGGCTCAAGGCAGTGCTCAAGGAGGTCGCGGCCGACGAGGGAAGGATCATCCTGTTCA
>CAZZKA010000415.1:0-2067 GCA_964654745.1 uncultured Bordetella sp.
AGCTTTGGCGTTTCGGCTGCTGGGAATGCCGGGACTTGCGCTGCTTGAGATCTCGGGGCCCGGCAAAGACGGCGATCGCCGATTGCCGTTTGCACTGGCGATCTCGGCCGGGTGCGCGACGTACGGGCTTGGGGTTTATCAAACCTATTTCAACTGACCCACCAAGATTGGAGAACAACAGGATGGATTTGAGTTTGCGAGGTACGGATGCGACCAGCGGTCCGGTCGACCTGTTGCGCTTCACGCCGCACTCGCCACGCAAGATTTCGGATACGGGCCTCCCCCAGTCGTTCCTCAGTAATCTGATGCTCAGGCATCTGTACGCAAGGGGCGAGAGCGCTGCGGGACAACTCGCTCAGGGACTTGCGTTGCCGGTTGTGGTGATTCAGTCGTTGCTGAATCGCCTGCGCGCAGCCGGAGTCGTCGAACCACTCTGTGCTCCCGATTACAGCGGTGCTGGCTCCTGGGCGCTTTCGGCGGCTGGCCGACGGCTGGCTGCCGAGGCGCGCGCGGCGGGCCGCTACCTCGGCCCCGCGCCAGTCTCGCTGGCCGACTATCAGCGAGGCCTGGCTCTGCAGCAGCCGACACACTCGGTCAAGCAGACCTGCCTTGATTCGGCCTTCAACGGTCTCGCGCTTGAGCCCGAAACACTCGAACAGCTGGCCGGTGCGCTCGCTTCCGGTCGAGGTTTCGTCATTCACGGCCGGCCGGGCAGCGGGCGGAGCGCCTTGGTCTCTGCGCTTGGCGAACTGGAGCCTGAGGGACTGTGGCTGCCCCGCGCGCTGTTGGTCGGAGATCAGGTGATGCTGGTTTACGACCCCGACCTGCATCGACCGGTCGGCGCCGGGGGCTGCACGGATGGTTTCAGATCAGCCGAAGGTTTCAGCGATGACTCAGGTCTACAGCGGCCCGCTATGCCGGGCACCTCAGGTTGCCGATCGTTCGACGAGCGTTGGGTATTCGTCAGGACTCCGCTCGTTGTAGCGGGCGCCGGGCACGGAGTACAAGCTTTCGATGCAAGGACCGATGCGATCAGCGGCGCGATCCTTGCACCGCTCCATATACGGGCCGCGCAAGGCTGGATGGTCGTCGACGACGCGATGGGAAGCTTGCGGACCCGGCGTGCGTTGTTGACCCGCTTGGCCGCAGCGGTGCAGTCCCAGGTCGAGATGCTGCGCTTACCGGATGGCAGCGATGCCAGGGTTCCCGTCCATTGCAGGCTGGTAGCGGTCGGCTCCCGACCGCCATGGAGGGACGGCTATCACCGCAACGGCGCGCGCTTCGGACCCGCTGTGGCGCTGCCAGCGCTGCGACCGGAGACCTATCGCCGCGCCATCCGGTCTGCAGCCAACCGACTTGCGCCCGGCGTCGAGGAGGCGGTTGTAACGGGCGCGATCGACGCCCTGCACGGGCGCAGCCGTGTTCCGAGGCTGGCATCGATCCCCTTTGAACTTTTACGGCGCGTCGAGGATGAAGCGCGATACCAGGGGCGCAGCGTCACCCCCGACCTCCACGCCTTGACGCGTGCCTGGATTGGCCTGTTCGGCCCTAAAAGCCTGGAGGCGATGCACCCATGATTCGAACCGGATGGTTGATTTTTGGCGTCTCGTTGGCAGCGGGAGCCTCGGCGACGCTCCTCGCAGCGGGCTGGCTGGGGTCACAGCGCTCGACGCCCATGACCGCCGTGGTGGTCGCCGCGCGTGATATCGAGGCCGGGCAGATGCTGGATGCCACAGCGGTTCAAATGGTGTCCTGGCCGAGTTCAGCACTGCCGCCCGGGTCACTCAGCGATGCCGGCAACCTGCTGGGCCGCGTACCGCGCGCCCCTATCGTGCGGGGCGAGCCCATCCTCACGGCAAAGCTCGCTCCGGAAGGGGCCCGAGGGGGGCTCGCAGCCGTGATCGCACCCGGCAAGCGTGCGATGACGGTGAGGGTGAATGAAGTCGTCGGTGTCGCCGGTTTTGCTTTGCCTGGTAACCACGTTGATGTGCTGGTGAGCGCGAGCGACGGCGGCGCTGTGACCCAGGCGATGTCGCGCATCGTGCTGGAGCGCATCCTGGTTCTCGC
>CAZZKA010000416.1:0-2061 GCA_964654745.1 uncultured Bordetella sp.
CTGGTAGCGGGGTCGGTGGTCCTGATCGGCGGCGATCCGGGTATCGGTAAATCGACGCTGCTGCTGCAGGCGCTTGCCCATCTATGCGTATCGCACCCCGTGCTGTATGTGAGCGGGGAGGAATCGGTCGGTCAGATCGCGCTTCGGGCGCGCAGACTGGGGCTGGGCGAGGTGGCCATGCCCGACCTTGCGGAGATTGAGCTCGAGCGGATTTGCGCCGAGATCGACAAGACGCGCCCTACCGTTGCGGTGATCGACTCGATCCAGACGATGTGTTCAAGCCAGCTGCAGTCGGCGCCGGGCTCGGTCGCGCAAGTGCGCGAATGCGCGGCGCAACTCACCAGGATCGCCAAGCAGAGCGGCATCGCTCTGGTGATGATTGGCCATGTGACGAAGGAAGGCACGCTGGCGGGGCCGCGCGTACTTGAGCACATCGTCGATACCGTTCTGTATTTTGAGGGCGAGCAACACTCGTCATTCCGGATGGTGCGGGCATTCAAAAATCGATTTGGTGCGGTCAACGAATTGGGCGTTTTCGCGATGACGGACCGCGGCTTGCGGGCGGTTGCGAATCCTTCCGCGATTTTTTTATCTCCTCGAGGACAACGCGTTCCGGGTTCCTGCGTGCTGGTCTCGCTCGAGGGGAGCCGACCGCTTCTCGTCGAGGTGCAGGCTCTCGTTGACACGGCGCACGTTCCCAATCCGCGCCGGCTATCGGTGGGGCTCGAGGGCAACCGGCTCGCCATGCTGCTCGCGGTCCTGCATCGCCATGCTGGCATTGCCTGTTACGACCAGGACGTCTTCGTCAATGTGGTGGGCGGCGTGCGTATCTCCGAACCTGCTGCGGACCTTGCTGTGCTGCTCGCCATTGTTTCTTCGCTTCGAGACCGGCCGCTACCCGAAGGTTTTGCGGTGTTCGGTGAAATCGGTCTTGCAGGAGAAATACGGCCTGCGCCCCGCGGTCAGGAGCGATTACGCGAGGCGGGCAAACTGGGTTTTCCGAGGCTGCTGATTCCGCAGGCGAACGCGCCGCGCAAATCACCCGAGGGCCTCGAGATCCTGGCTGTCGACCGCATTGACCAGGCGCTCTCATCGGCCTGGGCATAGAGCCGACCCGGAGCACTCAGGCCTGGCGCACCAGCCAGTGGCTCGCCAGATGCGCGGCGCGACTGCCACTGCGAACAGCCGATTCGAGCGTCGCCGGATACCAGGCCTCGGTGTAATCGCCTGCAAGCCAGAGTCCGGGCAGGTGACCCGCCTCGGGCTGATCGATGCGCGGCCGATCCGGCACGCAGGAAAAGGTCGCGCGCTTTTCGACGATCGCTTCGGCGTAGCGGGGCGCAGGCAGACCGGCCGCCCGTGCGGCGCATCCGGCGATCTCCCGGGCGAAGGCGGACGGCGAGCCATGCCCTTGGGCATCGCACCCGCTTGCCACGATGGCGGCGATACGATGGTCGCGGTGCTCACCGCGGTCGAAGAGCCACTCCCCGGGCCCTGACGAGTTCAGCATCAGCCAGTCGGGCAGCGCGGGTAGGGCGGATGTCGGCCATGCGGCGTACACCGTCGTGATCGGCGCCGGCGCGAGCCCGCTGAGCGCCGAGACCCACCGCCTTGCGATCGCGGTGAGCCCTGCGTGATCGAACGATTCGAGCAGCCGAGCCGCCTGAGCGGGTGGAAGAGCGAGGATCAGCGAGCGAGCCCCGATCGTCTGCTCGCGTGTGACGATTGTCCATCCGCGCTCGCCGGCCCGCAGTGAGCGCGCCGTCACACTCCACTCGGGCGTGATGTCACGCGCGGCAAGCCAGGTCAGAGCCGGCCGCGGCAAACAATCGCCCAGGTTGGTGTGCGGGATGATGAAATCGCAGGCGGAAGCGTCGCTGCCCAGGGTATCTCGGAGAATCGTGACCAGCGTCCGCGCGCACGCGTTTGCCGACGCGGTATTGAGCGCGGACAGGCAGAGCGGGCGCCAGAGGCGCTCACAAAGTGGCTCGGGCTGGCGACGGCGCACCAGGCGGTGTTGGCACCGGACTGCGGGTGGGCGATCTTCTGCTTGAGCATGTC
>CAZZKA010000417.1:0-2059 GCA_964654745.1 uncultured Bordetella sp.
GCGTTGAGCTTCAGCGCCTCTGACACCTGCTTTACCTGCTCGTCGAGGCGCGCGTTATCAACCGGGCCCAGCCCACTCGCCCGTGCGCCTGGCGTCGCAATGAACTCATCTAGCATGCCCTTGAGCCGCCGCAGTTCGAGCGCTTCGTCGACCAGAGGCTCACGCTGCTTAACGTACTTGATGACCGCTTCAGGATTGGCGATTGTTTCGCGCAGTGCACGGTTAAATGCCCGAACAAATCCTGCGACCGCCTTGGGCTGCTCTGCAATGAACCTGGGCCTGGCCAGCAAGGCGTTGCCATAAATTTTGACGCCGTAGTCCTTGTAATTCCACGCCCTGACTTCCTCGGCTTTGGCCCCGACAGCGATCACGGCCATCTGAGTCGACGGTTGAAATCCGGTGACTACATCAACCTGATCACGGGCTAACATCTGCGCCCGTAAAGCGGGTTCGATGTTCTGCCACTTGATCGAAGCAGGATCCAGCCCCTGGGCCCTTGCAAATAACGGCCAGAGCTTACGTCCGGTGTCGAATACGGGTGCACCGAAAGTTTTTCCGGGCAGATCGTTGGGCGATGAGATACTGGAGCGGGTCTTGAAGACCATCCCAGCTGGCGTTTCCGCCTGAACCATATAAACCGCCTGGATCTGACCAGCTGGATTATTGGGGTTCTGGCTGAGGAACTCGATTAAAGCCGTAATGTCGCCGTAGCCCATGTCGTAGACGCCGGAGGCGAGTCGCTGTACCACTACGGCAGAGCCGGATCCTAGATCGAGCTGAACATCGAGTCCTTCGTCCTTGAAATAGCCCTTGTACTGAGCCACCCAAAACGGCGCGTGTTGTCCTTCGGTCACCCAGTCAAGCTGAAACCGGATTTTTGTCTGCGCGACGACATCGGCCTGCGCCGACGCAAGCACACCGCCAAGTAAAAGGGCTCGGGCGATATTTCGGAAGGTATTCATGAAGAAACTCCTGGTTCGGACGTTAGGGAGACAGGGGCACTTGATGAAGAGGAGCCACACAGGGTATGCACCAACAATGAAGCCTCAGCTGAAAAATTGGCGAAGTCGCGCAGCCAGCGCTGTGGGTGCTTCCAGGGGAATCAAATGACCGCAGTTCGGTATGGAGGCAAACTTTGCCCTGGGAGTGCACGCAGCCATTTCCTGCATGACATTGGCGCGGACAAAACTATTCTCCGCACTGATGAAGAGGGCGGGCGCTCTTAGCCGCCTGAGCTCAGCCCAGCGATCATCGTGGCGAAAAGGCCAGGTACGGAGAAAAAAAGGATCGTGCTTACGGACCCAATGCCCCGCCGCTGCCGGTCGAACAGAGTTTCGAGCGGCGCGTGCGATCGCTTCAGCGCCGGCGCGAGGGTTCGCCTGACGCTCCCATGCCTCGACGGATTCGAGTGAATCGAACTCGCCGGGCCGCTCGGGGACTGCATCGGGCGGCTGAGCAAAGGATGCCTCGACATCAATGATTGCGACGCGCTCGAGGCGGTCAGCGAACCTTGTCGCATAACCTATGGCAATCAGGCCTCCCCAGGATAGGCCTGCCAGAGAAAATTTCGATAGCTCAAGCGCGTTGACCACCGCCTCAAGATCAGCCACATGATCCGCTGTTTCGTACGCTGCCACCGAAGACCACTCGCTATCGCCATGCCCTCGGAGGTCGAGCGCAATCACACGGTGGGATGTGCTCAGCGCTGTCGCCACATCGTGCCAAAGCCAGGCATGACCCGTAACGCCGTGCAGCAGCAGGAGGGGAGGCCTGTCGCTCTGGTCAATAGAGGCGCCCGTAGCGAACTCGATCACGTGAAGTTGAACCCCGGACCCGTCAACGAAGCGATGCCTGATGGCGGCTGATATCAGGTTCTTCATGCGGCTGCAGAAAGAAGACTCGCTAGCCACCTGCGATATTCGACCGTCACCACATCAGCATGGCGAACCGGGATTTCGCGTTCGCCCACCGGAGCACCGGACAGGTGGAACCAGATTGGCCGCTGGGATTCGATGATTGGCTTGTCCTGGGCGAGCACCTCGTCTTCGAAGTCGAGAAA
>CAZZKA010000418.1:0-2059 GCA_964654745.1 uncultured Bordetella sp.
CGCGCATCGAAGGCGGCACTGGCATATCTTCAGGGCGGTACATGTCCCAGTAACGGCCCGGTGGCGTAAACGGATGGTGAGGGTCGGGAAAGGACACCATCAGGAAAAACGGTCTACCGTCCCGATGGTTTCCATTCTCCCTCAGCCATCGAAGCGTCTGGTCTTGGATGTAACGAGTCGGGTATAGGGCTTCGGGCAAAGCTGTTCGCCAGACCTGGGGACACGTGTACGAATGCGCGAGACCTGCCTGTCGGCCACGCAGGCGGAGTGCATCGTAGTGCTGTGACTTCAGCCACCGCTCGTAGTCGCCCCCGACCATGTCGCCATGCAGAGTGCAAAGGTCGATATGCTCGAACCCATAGTAAGCGTCTGCGCTGATCGCACCACCGGTGGTGCGCCAGGAATACGGCCGTTCCCGGCGATAGTCTCTGCTAGGCTCTGGTCGCCACGCCTGAGCGAGTCCAGAATCGCGGCTGGACGATCGCTCCCGGACATCAGCTGGGATTCGGTCAGGGGGCGTCGGCAGCATCGTCTGAAGGTGGCTCTTGCCGATAAGGGCGGTCCTGTAGCGCGCAGCGCGGAGCAGATCGACGAAAACGTTCGCCTTGCGTGAAAGAGGGATCCCGTTGGTTCGCGAACCGTGAGCGCTTGGCAGCCTGCCGGTCATCATAGTTGCGCGGTTAGGCATGCACTGAGGCGTAGCCACGTAGCAGCGCGTGAACTGGATGCCCCCGCGGCCAGCTAATGCGTCAATATGCGGCGTGCGCAAAATCGGGTGACCTGCACACCCTAGGTAGTCGGCCCGGTGCTGGTCGGTGCAGATCAGCACGAAGTTCGGTTGGCGGCCGTCACCCTGAGCCGACCTTAGAGCCCCAAACGCTGAAACCATCGATTCAGTCCCTCGCTTTGTCGGCGCCCTGGTGCCAGGACAGCAGGTAACGGTCGATGATCGCGCGCAGGATAAAGTCCGATATGACGCTGACTGCGCCGATTACGATAATCCCGAAAGCCACGCGATCGAAACGGCCGACGTTCATGGCCTCTGTCACTAAGAAACCGAGCCCCGACTTCGCAGCCAGCATCTCGGCCGCGACCAGAACTGCCCAAGAGAGGCTCCAGCCGACACGGAGACCGGTCGCGATATCTGGCGTCGCTGCAGGAAGTGCCACCTGGACTAGGACCGCCCCAACTCGGGCATCGAGTGTACGGGCCGCCCGGATCACTACAGGGTCGATCTGCGTCACTCCCTTGAAGGTATTGACCACAACTGGAAAGAAGACCGTGACCGCGATGAGGAAGACTTTGGACGCTTCGCCTATTCCGAACCAAATTATCGCTAGTGGAATCCATGCTAACGGCGGAATCGGACGCATGATTTCGACGATCGGATTGATAGCGCTTCGGAAGATCTCGATTCGTCCCATCACCACTCCGAGCGCTACGCCGAGTGTCGCGCCTAGCGTGAATCCAGCCAATACTCTCGCAAAGCTAACGCCGCAGTGCAGGGCTAGGCTTCCGTCAGCCACTTGTGCGATCGCGATCGCCAGCACCTCCGAGGGACTCGCCAGAACCGTTCTGTTAATCCATCCATTCGACGCGGCAACCTGCCAGCACAGTAATATCGCGGCGATTGCCAACAGCGGAACCATGTCACGGGCTCGACCGAAGGCGCGGATCATTCTTCCCTCCGAGCCGCATTACTCCAAGGCATCAGCCGCCGCTCAATCCAGTCCAGCGATAACGACGCTGTGAACCCGATCGCTCCGATTACAGCCATGCCAACCATCGTTATATCGGTGCGGAACCAGGTTCGCGCCTCGTTTATAAGCGACCCTAGCCCGTAGACCGTAGCGAACATTTCCGCGGCCACGATCACCATAAACGCGATAGCAAGACTTACCTTCAAGCCCGAGAAGATCCGCGGTAACGCAGCGGGAAGAATGACCCCGATAAAGATTCCCATCCTTGTAGTGTCCATGCTCTGCGCGGCCCTGAGCAACAGCGGATCGACGTACTTAACGCCAGCGATGGTATTCGTGATCGTTGCCCAGAAGCAGGC
>CAZZKA010000419.1:0-2057 GCA_964654745.1 uncultured Bordetella sp.
GAGGAGCATCATCCAGACCCACCGGCTGCCCGACCCGCTCGCGCCAAAGCCGAGGGCCCCTTGCCGGGGCATGGGGTGGCGGAGATCGTTTTGGGCCTTGAGAACCTCAGCCCCAGGCAGGTCGGGATCGATGGCGGCGAGCAGGGGCTCGACATCCACCTCGAGCAGCCTCCCGTAGGAGCGCAGGCTCGCGCGGATAAAGGTTCGACCGGGCAGGCTTGCCCAATCGGCGGATTCGAGGGCAACGATCTGCCGCGGAGCCAACCGTAACCGCGAAGACACCAGCGAGATTTCCATGCCCTTTGCATGGCGCGCCCGGGCCAGCGCCGCTGTCGAATCGACCGGTGGCTGAGGAGCCGGTTCTGTAGGCCCCTTGAGCACCGCCCCCTCGAGCACATCCGCGGCGATCATCGATGAATTTTCAGGCGCTTTGTCACCGGTCGGTACCGCGGCCTCGGCAGTCCCGGGCGCGCCGGGCTCTGCCGAAACCATTGCCCGACCGGCCTCTGCTGAATCGATTGCCCGACCGGGATCGGCTGCGAGTCGGCCGGAAGTCGTATCCTCCGCCCCGCCGCCACGGCCATCCGGCGCGCGCCCCGGTCCTTCGGGATTCATACTGCCCTCGTCAATTCGATCACACGCCCGCGGTTGCGCTCGGCCACGCGGGTTCGATCGCGAACATCACCGGCGAGCTGTCCGCAGGCGGCGTCGATATCGTCGCCACGGGTACGTCGCACCGTAGTGACTCGACCTCCATCGGAAAGCAGCCGGGCAAACGTCCTCACCCGCTCAGGCGGCGACTTGCGCAGACCCGATCCCGCAAACGGATTGAAGGGAATGAGGTTGAACTTGCAAGGCACTCGCCGCACCAGCTCGAGCAGGCACTCGGCATGCGCCGGCGAATCGTTGATGCCGTCCAGCATCACGTACTCGAAGGTAATGAAGTCGCGCGGCGCACGATCGAGGTAGCGCAGGCAGGCGCCGAGCAGTTCCCGCAACGGATATTTGCGGTTGAGCGGCACCAGCTCGTCGCGCAGGCGGTCGTCCGGAGCATGCAGCGATACCGCGAGCGCCACCGGACAATCCTCTCGCAAGCGGTCGATCATAGGAACCACACCCGAGGTCGATACCGTCACGCGCCGGCGCGACAGGCCGTAGGCATTGTCATCGAGCATCAGACGCAGCGCAGCAAGCGTCGCCTCGTAGTTCTGCAGCGGCTCGCCCATACCCATGAAGACGACGTTGGTCACAGGCCGCGAACCCGGGCGATGCGCACGTTGGCGCTCTGATTCGTCGAATTCGTCAATCGAGTCAGTGTCCTCAGGCACCTGCCCCTGGACGCCGTCCCGCTCGAGTAAACGCTGGGCGAGCCAGAGTTGGCCGACGATTTCTCCCGGGGTCAGGTTTCGAGAAAAACCCTGGTGCCCCGTCGAGCAGAACCTGCAATTGACCGCACAACCCGCCTGAGTGGAAACGCAAAGCGTGCCACGGGAGCGTTCCGGTATGAAGACCGTTTCGATGGCATTGCCCGCACCCACGTCGAGCAACCATTTGCGGGTCCCATCGCGGGACAGGTGATCCTTGAGGACGGGCGGAGCCGACACCCGGGCGCTCGCGAGCAGCCTCTCCCGGAACTCCCGCGCGAGGTCGGTCATGCGAGAAAAGTCGTGCTCCCCCCGCTGGTGCATCCAGCGGAGCAGCTGCCTGGCCCTGAACGGTTTTTGGCCCCAGGCCCCGCAGGCTGCGGTTAACTCGCTGGGAGAAAGGCCGAGAAGATCGACCGGTGCCTGCATGCGCCGCCCCTCATTGACGCCCGTCTGGAGGAGGGAACCGACCGGTCAGGCAGGTGCGGGGGGGTAGCATGGTTTCAGCGGGAGTGAAGATCGATGCCGGGAAAGAAAAAGGCCACTTCAACGCGGGCGGTGTCCTCGCCGTCCGAACCGTGCACGGCGTTGGCGTCGATGCTGTCGGCAAAATCGGCCCGGATCGTCCCCGCCGCCGCCTTGCGCGGGTCCGTTGCCCCCATCAGGTCGCGGTTGCGGGCGATGGCGCCTTCC
>CAZZKA010000420.1:0-2044 GCA_964654745.1 uncultured Bordetella sp.
GAGTGCGACGCGATCGCCAAACCTACGGAGCACTGTGTCATCGATCGATGTGAGCGTGGTTCCCGGGAGCGACGACCGCAGCATCCGCGCGTGCACCATGCCGGGGAGCACCATGTCGTGCACATACACCGGCGCGCCGCGCAGTTTGGGCGGCAAATCCAGCCGGGGAACGGACTCACCGACCGGCCCTTTTGCCACGGGATTCAGCATTTCAGCGAGTGCGCGCGCTGGCGCCTCCTGCGCGACTTCGCCTTCAATCAGTTCCTGGGGAGAGAGCTCGTGAAAGTCAATGCTGCGCGTGCCTGCCCGCTCGAGGACCAGGCCATCGCGCGCCTCGCAGTGATCGGGTGCAACTCCCCATTGCCGGGCCGCACGCTCGACCAGGCGGTCGCGCAGCTCAACGCAGACCACCCGGACGGCCATGCCGGACTCCTGCACCGACAGACTCCCGGAGGTGACCGCCTCATCGGGCGAAAAGGCAGTGCTTGCCGCAACCATACGGATGCGCGACAGCGGCAGGCGGAGCGCCTGAGCGGCAATCTGTGCGAGCGCGGTATGGATGCCCTGACCGATTTCCACCTTGCCCGTACGGACTTCGAGCACCCCGTCGTCGCACCAGCGCAGCCAGCGTGCACGATCGGGGTTGACCGCGAGGCTCGCAGGCAGGTCGGGGCGGGGAGCGGGTCCCTGCGCGAGGCGATAGGCGAGATTCATGCAGGAGGATTCAATAGCGACAGGGCTGCCGCAACGATTCGCGGGTGCGAGCCGCACCGGCACAGGTGCTCATCGAGCCTTGCGCGAATCGTCCGTTCGTCGAGCGCTTCACCACGGTCGATGAGGTGGCGAAGCGTCATGACAATGCCCGACAGACACGCCCCGCACTGACCCGCCTGAAAGCGCTCGAGCGCTGCCTGGACGGGGTGAATCCCGGCTTCGGAGATGCCCTCGATGGTGGTGACGGCGCGGCCGGCCACCGACCAGATGGGTGTGTCACAAGCTGGAACGAGTCGACCGTCGACCTCGATCCGGCACGCTCCGCATTGATTGAGGCCGCAGCCAAAGCGCGTGCCTCGTAGCCCGAGCCTGTCGCGCAGAACATAAAGCAGCGGCTCGTCGCTGAGGGCGGATACCTCGACTGGTTCGCCGTTCAGGACGAAACCAAATCGGGTTTCGTCACTCATCAATAGGTTTCGAGATGGAGCCTTGCTTCGCGCTTGAGAGAGCTAGCAACGTCATCCCAGTTTAGCCCAGCTTGGGTGGCAATGTCGCGAAGGGCGAGCACCACGCCCTCTTCCATTGCTTTGAGACCGCACACATAGAAATACGCGTTGGGGTCTGACAGTAGCCGCGCGAGGTCAGCCGTGCGCTCGCGCATCGCATCCTGAACATAGCGTTTGGGCGCGCCACTGGTGCGCGAAAACGCAAAATTGATATCGATGAAGTCCTTGGGCAGGCTCTGCAGCGGTCCGAAGTAGGGGAGTTCTTCCCTTGTGCGAGCGCCGAAAAAAAGCATCAGCTTGCCGCTTTCGAACTTGCCGCTTGCGCGCAGACGCCGCCGCCATTCGGTCATGGCCCGCATGGGGGCACTGCCGGTCCCGGTGCAGATCATCACGATATGGCTGCGCGGATGATTGGGCATCAGGAAGCTTGCGCCAAAGGGACCCACCACCTCGACGGAATCGCCAACCTTGAGGTCGCAGAGATAGTTGCTCGCGACCCCGCGCACCGGCTGACCCTGATGGTCCTCGAGCACGCGTTTCACGGTCAGCGAGAGATTGTTATAGCCCGGACGTTCCCCATTGCGGGGGCTGGCTATTGAATATTGGCGCGGATGGTGTGGGCGGCCTTGTTCATCGACTCCGGGTGGGATGATGCCGATCGACTGGCCCTCCAGCACCGGAAACGGCATACGGCCGAAATCGAGCACGATATGGTGCGTGTCATAGTCTTTGCCGACCTCGGTCACACGCACATTGCCGCCCACGGTGGCCGTCACGCGCTTCTCAGCGGCTTTGGGTCCGTAGAGATTGGTGAAAGGGTGCGC
>CAZZKA010000421.1:0-2041 GCA_964654745.1 uncultured Bordetella sp.
CGATCTCGTTGTCGAAGTGGCCGATGTTGCAGACGATCGCCTGATCCTTCATCTGCCGCATGTGGTCAAAGGTGATCACATCGCGGTTACCGGTAGCGGTGACGAAGATATCGGCCTTGTCGGCGGCGTACTCCATCGTCACGATGCGATAGCCCTCCATTGCCGCCTGCAGCGCGCAGATCGGATCAATCTCGGTGACCCAGACCTGCGCGGAGAGCGCGCGTAACGCCTGCGCCGAACCTTTGCCTACGTCGCCGTAGCCGGCGACGACAGCGACCTTGCCCGCGACCATGACGTCGGTGGCGCGCTTGATGCCGTCGACGAGCGACTCGCGGCAGCCGTACAGGTTGTCGAATTTGCTCTTCGTGACCGAGTCATTGACATTGATCGCGCGAAACGCGAGTTCGCCGCGCTCGGACATCTGATAGAGCCGCTTGACCCCGGTGGTGGTTTCCTCGGTCACGCCGACGATGGATTTGAGCTGGCGCTCATACCAGCCCGGGTCGGTGGCAAGACGTTTTTTGATCGACTCGAAGAGCGAAATCTCTTCTTCGCTCTGCGGATTGGCGAGAATCGAAGCATCCCGTGCAGCGCGCGAGCCCAGATGGAGCAGGAGCGTTGCATCGCCGCCGTCGTCCAGAATCATGTTGCTCGGCTGTGCATCGGGCCACTCAAAGATGCGATGCGTGAAGTCCCAGTATTCCTCGAGGGATTCGCCCTTGTAGGCAAACACCGGAATGCCGGCGGCCGCGATCGCCGCAGCGGCGTGGTCTTGCGTGGAGAAGATATTGCACGAGGCCCAGCGGACCTCTGCGCCCAGCGCGGCCAGCGTTTCAATCAGCACCGCGGTCTGAATGGTCATGTGAAGCGATCCGGTGATGCGCGCGCCCTTGAGGGGCTGGCTGCGCGCGAACTCTTCGCGGATGGCCATCAGACCGGGCATCTCGGTCTCGGCGATGCGGATTTCCTTGCGGCCCCAGGCGGCCAAGGTGATATCGGCGACGTGGTAGTCGACTTTGGAAGAAGACTTCAGAACGGCGGACATAAACGCACTCCATCAGGGATGATGCGAGCGGTTCGAGTCGGGGGAGCCCGTCGACTGCGAACCGACCGCAGGTCAACGAGCGCCGTTTGGAGCGGGACCGCGATGGCCGGAGGACCGGGCGTCGGGTTCCGATGCTTCGAGCCTGGCAGCAGCATGACGGCTGCGTCGCAGCGCTCCTCGAAGCGGACAACTTTCAAGTATACAAGCCGACGGACCGCGCCAGGTCAAAACCCGGCGTCGTTGACGGCTTTACCTGCCTCCGCGGCCCGCGCCACCTGATTGAAGCGCACTCTGCCTGCGCCCGCGAATCCATGGCCCGACGGCGCCAAGTCCGCGCACCCGCGCGAGCAGCGGGTACCAAAGCCGCATTGAGCCTCAACGCTGCGCAGGCGCGCGCCGAGCGCGCTCCGGCAGTCGCCCGCCAGAGCATCGACGACCTGACAGGACAACAGGGCGCCGGCCGGCATGACCGCAGGTGAGGCTCGCGGCTTTTCCAGGGCCGCCCCGGCGGGCGGCGCCTCGGAATTGATCAGATGTTCACGCGGGATGACCATACCCTGCATTAACGCAAATTGCGTCGCGCAGGGCTTTGACGCCGATCATGCCGAGGCTTTGAGAACCTCTGCCCGGTCGGTGCGCTCCCAGCTGAACTCGGGCTCATCGCGGCCGAAATGGCCATAGGCGGCGCTCTTGCGGTAAATCGGCCGCAGCAGGTCCAGCATCTTGACGATGCCCTTGGGGCGCAGATCAAAGTGCTGCTGAACAAGTTCCGCGATCCGCTGATCAGAGACCTTGCCCGTGCCCTGGGTGGTGATCCACACCGAGGTGGGCCGGGCAACACCAATGGCGTAGGACACCTGAACCAGGCAGCGGCTGGCGAGCCCGGCCGCGACCACGTTCTTGGCGACGTAGCGTGCCGCGTAGGCGGCTGAGCGGTCCACCTTGGAGGGATCTTTGCCTGAGAAGGCACCGCCTCCGTGTGGTGCAGCACCGCCG
>CAZZKA010000422.1:0-2033 GCA_964654745.1 uncultured Bordetella sp.
CTTTGCCCCAGGACAAACTCGCAGCCGGATGCGATGTCGTCACCTTCAGCGGCGACAAGCTGCTCGGCGGTCCTCAGGCCGGCCTGATCGTCGGCTCGCGCAAGGCCATTTCCCGCATCCGCCGCTACCCGATGAAGCGCGCCTTCCGCATGAGCAAGCTGCCGCTCGCGGCGCTGGAAGCCACGCTGCGCCTGTATCTGCGGCCAGAGCGGCTGCAGCAGGACCTGCCGACGCTACGCCTGCTCACAAGGCCGCTGACCGACATCGAGGCTCTAGCCGACCGCGTGCTTCCCGCACTCGCCCAGGCCGTGGGTGCACGCTACACGGTTGCTCGCGTTTCACTCATGGGTCAGATCGGATCGGGGTCGCTTCCGGTCGAGTCGCTTGCCTCAGCTGGCCTTGCGATAGCGCCCGTTGCCCGGCGCGGCGCCGGACGCGCGCTCGACCGTCTCGAGACGGCGCTGCGCGCCTTGGCGGTGCCTGTGATCGGGCGCATCGCCGAGCAGCGCTTACTGCTTGATTTGCGTTGCCTGGAGCGCGAAGCCGATTTGCTCGATCAACTTCCTGCGCTTGCCGAGGCACTGGCTTGATTATCGGCACGGCAGGCCATATCGACCACGGCAAGACGACGCTGGTGCGGGCGCTCACCGGCGTGGACACCGATCGGCTGCCGGAAGAGAAGCGGCGCGGCATCAGTATCGAACTGGGTTATGCCTTTCTCGATGCACCCGACGGCAGACGCCTGGGTTTCATCGATGTTCCGGGCCACGAGCGCCTGGTTCACACCATGCTTGCGGGCGCCACCGGCATCGATCATGCGCTCGTGCTCGTGGCGGCCGATGACGGCGTCATGCCGCAAACCCGTGAGCATTTTGCCGTCATGGTGCTCCTCGGCATGCGCTCTGCGAGCTTCGTGATCACCAAGACCGATCGCGCCGAGCACGGGCAAATCGAGCGGGTACGCGCTCAAATCACCGCGCTTGCGCAGGACACCCCGCTTGCCGATGCGCCGATCCATGAGGTGAGCGCAATCGATGGCGCAGGCGTCAGCACGCTGCGTCAACACCTGTTCGATCTTCACGCGGGCTTTGCCGCCCGGAGCCCGTCGGGTCTTGGATTTCGGCTGGCGATCGATCGTGTGTTTGTCGTGGAGGGTACGGGTACTGTGGTGACCGGTACCGTGCATGCAGGCCAGGTGCGCGTGGGCGATGTGCTCTCACTTGCGCCCGGCGCAGGCTCGACCGTGAGCGCACGGGTGCGCAGCGTTCATGCACAGAGTCGGCCAGTGGCTGTAGCCGGCCCGGGCGAGCGTTGTGCATTGGGGTTGGCAGGTATTGCCCGCGAGTCGATCTCGCGCGGTCAATGGCTGGTGTCGCCCGAGGTGGCGCTTGCCACGCAGCGAATAGATGTAACGGTTCGCTTGTGGCCGGGTGAGCCTCGAGCGCTTCGCTCGGGCGCATCGGTCCATGTTCATCTGGGCGCAAGCGCGGTGACGGGTTCAGTGGTGTTGCTTGAAGACAGCGATGTGCTTGCGCCCGGCGGCACCGCCCGCGCACAGCTTGTTCTGCATGCGCCGATGGCCGCCTGGCGCGGCGATCGCGTGGTGCTTCGTGATGCATCCGCGAGCCGAACGATTGCTGGCGGCACGGTCCTCGACCCGTATGCGCCGAGCCGCTACCGTCGAACAACTCAGCGGCTTGCCGAACTTGGCGCGCTCGCAATGGATGATGTGACAGTGCGTGAGTCCGCGCTCATCCGCGCTTCATCAACCGGCGTGGATCTGGCGCGATTGCGCCGGGCGAGCGGCCTCACAGTCAGCCCCCCAGTTGTGACGGCAGCCGCCACGTCAGGGGCTGCATCAGGCGAGCCTGCGCTCCTCGCGCAGGCCGCCGATTCGCTCCTCGCCCTGTCGGCCGAGCATGCGCGGGCGATAGGCGAACAGGCGCTTGCCGCGCTCAGCCGGTTTCACAGTGATCACCCGGAGGAGCTCGGGCCCGATGCCGCCAGGCTGCGCCGACTCGCAGCCCCCAGAC
>CAZZKA010000423.1:0-2025 GCA_964654745.1 uncultured Bordetella sp.
TTTTGCGGGTCAACCTTGGCCATCCAACGCTCGATGCCGGTGATGCGCAGGGCCGGGGTCTTGGCGCGCGCTGCGGCACCGAGCAAGCCGGGACAGCGCTCTGCAGGACCACGCTCTGCTGGACCACGCTCGAAGGGATCAAGTTCTGCGGGGCCGCGTGCCCGCAAAGGCCGGAGCCGCTGAATCGCGGCCCGACGCACCGGACTACTCGTAACGGACGTCGAGGATTTCGTACTCGCGTGCACCGCCCGGTGCGGACACCGTTGTCATATCGCCGACGCTGCGTCCGATCAACGCCCTGGCGATGGGGCTCGACACCGAAATCTTGCTCGCTTTGATGTCGGCCTCGTCGTCTCCAACGATTTGATACGTCACAGACTCACCCGACTCGACGTCCTCAAGCTGCACGGTAGCGCCAAATACCACCCGGCCATCAGCATCGACCAGACGGGGGTCGATGATCTGGGCGTTTGAGAGCTTGGATTCGATCTCAACGATCCTGCCTTCGACAAAGGCCTGCCGCTCGCGCGCAGCATCGTATTCGGCATTTTCCGACAGATCGCCCTGGGCACGCGCCTCAGCGATGGCAGTAATCACCGCCGGGCGCTCGACATGTTTGAGCCGGTGGAGTTCTTCGCGAAGGAGTTCGGCACCGCGGATCGTCAAAGGTATGGTCGGCATGGAAAAATTCCGTCAAATCCGCTGCGCAGGGTCAAACCGGCGTCATCGCCGCATGCAGCGACTGCAAACTGTAAACATCAAGTTCATTGAGGTGGCGCATGCCTTCGACGGCAGCGCTCGCCCCGGCGATCGTGGTGTAGTAGCTCACCCGTTGCGACAGCGCGGTGGTACGGATGGAACGGGAGTCGGCGATCGCTCCGCGCTTTTCTTCGACGGTATTGATCACCAGCGCGATTTCGCCGTTTTTAAGCATGTCGACCACATGCGGCCGGCCTTCCTGCACCTTATTCACCGCGCTGACCGGAATTCCGGCAGCAGCGATCGCTGCCGCGGTCCCACGCGTTGCGACCAGGCCGAAACCCAGTTCATGCAGGCCCCGGGCGACTTCGACCGCCCGGGCCTTGTCTGCGTTACGCACCGACACGAAGGCCGTCCCGCCCGTGGGAAGACGCACTCCGGCGCCGAGTTGTGATTTGACGAAGGCCTCGCCGAACGTATGACCCACTCCCATGACCTCGCCGGTCGACTTCATCTCGGGGCC
Organism: uncultured Bordetella sp.; assembly: GCA_964654745.1. GTDB lineage: Bacteria > Pseudomonadota > Gammaproteobacteria > Burkholderiales > Burkholderiaceae_E > SYIM01. The sequence continues at coordinate 1,223 of CAZZKA010000423.1, forward strand.
GAGGATGGTGTCCACACCGGGAAACTTAACGAAGGGAAACACGGCTTCTTTGACGCTGTAGTAGGACGGCGTGATTTCCTCGCGCACACCCTGCGCAGCCAGGCTGCGACCGACCATGCAGCGCGCAGCGATCTTGGCAAGCTGCATGCCTGTCGCCTTGGAAACGTAGGGGACGGTCCGGGAGGCGCGCGGATTAACCTCCAGGACAAAGACCGTCGCTTCGTCGTCGAGGCTGCGCTGAATCGCGAACTGCACATTCATGAGTCCGCAGACACCCAGGGCGCGGGCCATCACCGCAGTCTGCCGCTTTAGTTCAGCAACGAGTGCGGGCGAAAGCGAGTACGGCGGCAGCGAGCAGGCCGAATCGCCCGAATGCACACCGGCTTGTTCGATGTGTTCCATCACTCCGCCGATGAACACCGCCGCGCCGTCCGACAGGCAATCGACGTCGACCTCAATCGCGTCGTTGAGAAACCGGTCGAGCAGCACCGGGCTGTCCTCGGAGACCTTGACGGCTTCGCGCATGTAGCGCTCAAGGTCACGCTGCTCATGGACGATTTCCATCGCACGACCACCGAGCACATAGCTCGGTCTTACGACCAGCGGATAACCGATTTCGGCTGCGAGTTCGATAGCGGCGGCTTCGGTACGAGCCGTACGGTTGGGTGGTTGTTTGAGACCGAGTTCAAAGAGCAGCTTTTGGAAACGCTCACGGTCCTCCGCAACGTCGATCGACTCGGGCGAGGTGCCGATGATGGGAACACCGTTGGCCTCCAGCGCAAGCGCGAGCTTGAGCGGCGTCT
>CAZZKA010000424.1:0-2023 GCA_964654745.1 uncultured Bordetella sp.
CGCGACAAGTACACAGGAACGCAACGCCGCCAAGGTCAACGATGCTGGACGCGAAAAACGCCCCGACCAGCATGAGGTCGCCCGGCGCAAAGTTGACGACCTCGGTAGCCTTGTAGACGAGCACAAAGCCCAGAGCGACCAACGCATAGATGCAGCCAATCGAAATTCCGCTGATCAGCGCCTGCAGAAAGACGATCGGATCCATGCTGCTCAAATTTGGTGCAGCTGCGGCACGGTTGAAATTTCCTTCGCGATCACGTGTTCCCCATCATAGCCGCGGCGCCCCCCTTGCGTAAGCCCAGAACCGGTCCGGCGATCGCCGCGCCGAATCTGCATTTTCGAGAACCATGTTGCAGTCGCCACGCTTTTGGCCCGCGAAAGTACCCAAAGGTCGGTCGAATACCGCTATGCTCCGTCGTTAACCAAACCGCTGCCAAAACGGGAAACCGAAATGACCAAACCGACTCACACCGACCGCCCCGCCGACCCGACCAGCCCTGTCGACGGCCTGCGAGCGTCGGCGGCTCAGTCGCGCTCTGATGCCCTGGCCCCGGATGCGGCTTCCCCGCGCCGTGGTTCGGCATCGGCTGCCCGACGCGGTTCGGACGGTCGTGCCCTGGCCCAGGCCCAGGAGGCGGTTCAGGAACCCGGCCTGCCTCCCCTATCGGGTCGCGAGCCGGCAGCGGCTGCCGCGCAGCCCGACGCAGCCGTCAAGCCATCCAACCTCCGGTTTGGGCTGCGCAAGACGGGCTCCGGCGATCCCGACGACGGGGAAGTATTCGAATTCTCTGAATCCTCAACGCCTGCGCTACCGGCCGCAGACGCATCCGCTCTCCCGCTTTTTGCCCAGGCGGGCACAGAGGCCGCGCCGGCCTCGTCCGCCGGTTCAGCGGCCAGTGCGACCGCCGCGTCGGGGACCGCTGCAGCTGGCGCGGCCGCGGGTGCCGCGTCATGGGGCTGGCTGATACCCGTGGCGCTGACCGGCGCCGCCGTCTCGTCGATGGACAGCGGGTCCAGCACGCAGCAGCTTCGTACTCGCGTAGTCGACGGCCCCGTCAAGGGAGCCAAGGTCTACGTCGACCTGGACGGCGACGGCGAGGTCGATACAAACGAACCATTAGTAGGCACCACGACCGACGACGGCTATGCCGATATCGTCCTCAACGCGAGCCAACTCGGCCACGCGCTGCTCGCCAAGGGCGGCACCGACGTCACCACCAACAAGAGCTTCACAGGCCTGCTTGCTGCGCCAAGCGGAAGTACCGTCATCAACCCGCTCACCACGCTGGTCGCAGCCCTGATGGAGAAATCCCTGGGGGGCAAATCGCTCGCCGAAGCGAAAGCGGCGGTCGTCAAGGCGCTCGGCCTGACTGAGGGTATCGATCTCACCTCCTATGACACCTACAAGCTAGCACTGGAGGGCGACGCCAAGGCTCTCGCCGACCACAAGAAAGCAGTCCAGGTCGCGAACCTGATCATCGCCGGCGCGGCAACCGGCAGCGGAGCCGACGGCCAGCTGTTGGCCGCCTCCAAGATGATCGAAGCGCTCGTCAAGAAAATCTCCGACAACCCGGCAAGCGCCCTCGCCATGGACGATGCATCCGTCGTGGCCGGCCTGTTTACCGCAATCGGGGCGTCAGCGGCCAACGCGGCCGAGTTCGCCAAGGCCGCAGTGGCAATCAACGCGACGGTAGCAGGCGCAACCGGCGCCAATGCCAAAGCGGCGCTTGAGGCCACCGCCGCCGCTCAGGTCTTCGCGCAAGTCCAACTCGCAAAGGCAGTCCAGGATGTAACGTCCGGCGTCGCGCCGGCGAGCGCCGCATCACTACGTACCCTGCAGAGCGCGAGCTACGTCAAAAGCGCCTCAGAGAGCCTCGACCCTAAGAGCACCGACACGACCGCACCTGTTGCACCGACCATCGAACTCGGATCCGGCGTGCAGGGCGGTGCGAGCAGCGCGGAAGCGAGCCAGGCATCGGGGGTCGTCTCCATCCTTACCGAGGCCAACTCAAGCCTTACCGTG
>CAZZKA010000425.1:0-1979 GCA_964654745.1 uncultured Bordetella sp.
CAGAGCGCGACCGTGCCGCTCGAAAAATTTTTCAAGTAAAAGATCGTTTTCGAGCAGGCCGCGGCGCGAGCGCCATCTCAGACGCCGCATACGCTCGTCGCTGACTGAATTGGCTGACGTCTCGCTCATCATTCCGGTACCGGCCTCGGTCAGACCGCGCGCCGGACCATGAGTTCTTTGATCTTGCCGATCGCCCGGGTCGGGTTCAGACCCTTAGGGCATACGTCCACGCAGTTCATGATCGTATGACAGCGGAACAGACGGTACGGATCCTCTAGGTTATCCAGACGCTGACTCGTTGCCTGATCACGGCTGTCAGCGATGAATCGATACGCCTGCAGGAGCCCCGCGGGCCCCACGAACTTGTCCGGATTCCACCAAAACGACGGGCACGACGTCGAGCAGCAGGCACAGAGGATGCACTCATAAAGTCCGTCGAGCTCTTCGCGTTCCTGCGGAGACTGCAGCCGCTCCTTCTCCGGCGGCGGCGCGTCATTGATCAGGAACGGGCTGATTGAGTGATATTGCTTGAAGAACTGCGTCATATCGACGATCAGATCGCGGATGACAGGCAAACCGGGCAGCGGCTTCAATACGATCGGTTCTTTCAGATCGCGCAGATTGGTGATGCAGGCGAGCCCGTTTTTGCCGTTGATGTTCATCGCATCCGACCCGCAAACGCCCTCGCGGCAGGAACGCCGAAACGATAGCGAGTCATCGGTCGAAGACTTGATGCGCATCAGCGCGTCAAGGAGCATCTTGTCGGTGGGCTGCAGTTCGACTTCGATGTTCTGCATCCGGGGCTTGTCGTCCCGATCGGGATCGTAGCGATAGATCGAAAAGCGTACGACGCGCTTGCCCTGGGCTGCCGCCGCAAGACTCTGGGGATTTTCAACGACTGCGTTCATGACTGCTCCGAAAACAAATCAGGACTGGCGGGTTCAGAAAGTACGCGCCTTGGGCTTGAAGGTCTCGACGGTCAGCGGTTTCATGTTGACCGGCTTGTAGTCAAGTCGATTGCCCTCGGAATACCAGAGCGAATGACGAATCCAGTTGGCGTCATCCCGCGTCGGGAAATCACGATGGGCATGGGCCCCGCGACTTTCTTTGCGCGCCTCGGCTGAAACAATGGTCGCCTTGGCGGTCTCGATCAGGTTATCGACCTCGAGCGCCTCAATCCGCGCGGTATTGAATACTTTGGACTTATCCTGCAGATGAATGTTTTTCACCCGCTCGCCGATCTCCATGATCATCGACACGCCTTCTGTCAGGAGTTCAGAGGTGCGAAACACGCCGCAATGTGCCTGCATGGTGCGGCGAATGTCGTTGGCAATATCCTGCGCGTTCTCCCCGGAGTCTGAGCCGTCGAGCCGCGCAAGGCGCGCGAGCGTCGCATCCCCGCCGTCGGCTGGTAGGGGCTTGTGCTCCGAGGCTCGACGATTTTCTTTGACGATATGGTTGCCCGCCGCGCGTCCAAACACCACCAGGTCAAGCAGCGAGTTGGTGCCAAGGCGATTGGCTCCATGCACCGATACGCAGGCACATTCGCCAATCGCGTATAGACCGTTGACGATCGAATTGGGGTTGCCGCTTTTGGGTATCACCACCTGACCGTAGACATTGGTGGGGATGCCACCCATCTGGTAATGGATTGTCGGCACGACCGGAATCGGATCGCGAATGGGGTCGACGTTGGCAAACTTGATCGCGATTTCGCGAATGGAGGGCAGACGCTTCATGATGGTGTCGGCGCCCAGATGGTCGAGCTTGAGCAGAACATGGTCGCCGTCGGGTCCGCAGCCGCGGCCCTCCTTGATCTCCTGGTCCATCGACCGCGATACAAAGTCACGCGGCGCGAGGTCCTTGAGCGTTGGCGCATAGCGCTCCATGAAGCGCTCGCCGTGCTTGTTGAGCAGAATGCCTCCCTCACCTCGTACTCCCTCGGTGATCAGCACGCCCGCACCAGCTACTCCGGTCGG
>CAZZKA010000426.1:0-1963 GCA_964654745.1 uncultured Bordetella sp.
CAGCAAAAAGAGGCCGGTGCCAAACAGGACGGCAGCCGCTCCCAACCGCTCGCGCCATGGCGGGAGCACAGCGCAAACGCCCTCGCTCGTCGGGCAAGGCGATCGACCGGAGGTCTCATGGAAATCGAACGCGACGCAATGGAATATGACGTGGTGATCGTCGGTGGCGGTCCGGCAGGTCTGTCGGCTGCCATTCGCCTCAAGCAACTCGCCGTCGAGAGCGGTCGCGAGGTGAGCGTCTGCGTTCTGGAAAAAGGCTCAGAGATCGGTGCTCACGTCCTGTCGGGCGCCGTGATGGATCCGATAGCCATCAGCGAGCTTTTTCCTGCATGGAAAGAAATGGGCGCGCCACTCAATACGCCAGTAAGCGAAGACCGGTTTTTATTTCTGAAGAAGCAAGGCGCCACCCGAGTGCCGGACTGGATGTTGCCCGACTGCTTTCGCAATCATGGCAACTATGTGATCAGCCTCGGTAACGTAGTGCGCTGGCTCGGCCAGCAGGCTGAGCAACTCGGTATCGAGATCTATCCGGGTTTCGCAGCCGCCGAAATTCTCTTCGACGAGGACGGCTCGGTCCGGGGCGTGGCAACCGGCAACATGGGCGTGGGCCGCGATGGCGCACCGACTGATAATTTTCAGCCAGGCATGGAACTGCATGCGAAATACACGTTCTTTGCGGAAGGAGCCCGGGGCCACCTCGGCAAACAGCTGATCGCTCGTTTTCAGCTCGACGAGGGCCGCGATCCGCAGAGCTACGGGATTGGTCTGAAGGAACTCTGGGAGGTCGAGCCCTCGCGCTTCAAGTCGGGGCTGGTGATGCACACCGCGGGCTGGCCGCTCGACAGCGCCACCTACGGCGGATCATTTCTCTATCACTTTGACGACAACAAGGTAGCGGTCGGCTTCGTGGTCGGCCTTAACTACACCAATCCCTGGCTATCGCCGTTTGAAGAATTCCAGCGCTACAAAACCCACTCCGCGATCAGCGCCTTTCTGGAGGGCGGCAAGCGTATTGCCTATGGTGCACGCGCGATCACCGCTGGCGGACTCAACAGCCTGCCGCGGTTTGTGTTCCCGGGCGGAGCACTGATTGGCTGCGATGCCGGTTTTCTAAACGCCTCGCGGATCAAGGGCAGCCATGCTGCGATCAAGACCGGCATGCTCGCAGCAGATGCCGCTTTCGAGGCTCTGGGGTCAGGGCGCTCGCACGATGAGCTGTCGGGATACTCGGAGAGCTTCAATCGCTCATGGTTGCGTGATGAGCTGTATCGGGCGCGCAATTTCAAACCCGCCATGAGCAAGGGCCTGTGGATGGGCACTACGCTTGTCGGTATCGATCAGGTGCTCTTTCGCGGCCGAGCGCCGTTCACGCTGCACAGCCGCAAGCCCGACCATGCGTACCTCAAGCCCGCCGATGCCTGCACGCCCATTGCCTACCCCAAGCCGGATGGCAAACTCAGCTTCGACCGCCTGTCCTCGGTCTTCATCGCAAGTACCAACCACGAGGAGAACCAACCCAGTCACCTCACGCTCAAGGACGCGTCGGTACCGGTGTCCGTCAATCTTTCAAAATTTGCAGGCCCCGAAGCGCGCTACTGCCCGGCGGGGGTCTATGAGTATGTCAAGGATGACGCCGGATCGGATCGGCTGCAGATCAACGCGCAAAACTGCGTGCACTGCAAGACCTGCGATATCAAGGATCCCACGCAGAACATCGTGTGGGTGACGCCCGAAGGGGGCGGAGGGCCGAACTACACGGGCATGTAGGGGCCAGAGCAAAGGCGCAACGGGGACCGGAATACAGAGCGGACCCCAACGCATTCGCCATCAGCAAGCCGCCCGGCGAAACACCGGGCGACCTGAGGCAGCATCCGAAGGCCAGGATGCCGCGCGAAGACCCGTAGCCGCAAAGCGCCGGGTCAGGTCAACAGATCAGCCGCCGAAGGAACGCGAGCGACGATCG
>CAZZKA010000427.1:0-1939 GCA_964654745.1 uncultured Bordetella sp.
GCGCGCGCGTGGCGCAGCATCAGTGTTCCTGCTTGTCGCTTCGGTATGGTCATTTGTGCTCCTGGATCGGGGGGGTTGGGATCGCTACCCCGCGCCATGGCTCATCGTCTTGGGGATGCTCGGGCTGGCCGGAACGGTCGTCGCGTCCCTGCGCCTCGGGGGAGTCAAACCCGTAAGGGGCTCGGCGGGTTGCGGCGTCCTCCATGTCGATGCGCGCGGGAGGACCTTCTGGATACCTGAGGCCGCATCGCCCGTACCCGGTGTGCAGCCATCCGGCCCCGATTTCACGGGCTCCAGCCACCGCGGGCTCAGCCTGACCCGCAATTCGGCGGCGATCGAGGTGGCGGTAGCACGTTGGCACAGGGGCGAGGCTCGCGCCTGGATCAGATTTGTCCCGCTCGCCGCGGACGCCACCTGTCCGGTCGATTTGACCCTGGTCGCGCGCGAACTCAATGTGCGGGATTGGGCGGCGGTCTGCCGCTGGCTGATGTGGCTAGAACGCAGGGCGAGCCCGCAATAGCCCTTATCGGCGAGGCTTGATTGCAGGCGTTCCGCCCCCCATATCGACACAATGCTCGTTTTACCCGGACCTCCACCATGAAAAAATTCCTCCTCCTGGGTCTGTTCGCCTCGCTGATGAGCGTCGGTCTTGCTCCGGTCGTCGTTGGCGGCTCGACTGCGGTCGCGCAAACGCGGCTGCCGGACTTCGCCGACCTTGCCGAAAAGGCTGGCCCCGCGGTCGTCAACATCCGGACGACCGAGCGGGTCAGGGAGAACGCCGGCCCGGCCCCGCGTGGGCCCCAGGCGCCAGAGGGCATGGAGGAAGGTGACCCCTTCTTCGAGTTTTTCAGACGGTTCTTCCCGCCCGGTCAGCGCCCGCAGCCCCGCGGGCGGGGTCCCGGAGACGAGGTTCCTCGCGGCGTTGGTTCGGGTTTCATTATCAGCGCCGACGGCTTTTTGCTGACCAACCACCACGTTGTGGATGGCGCCGATGAGATCTACGTCACCTTGACCGATAAGCGCGAGCTTCGAGGCCGTCTGGTCGGTTCGGACCGCCGCACCGATGTTGCTTTGGTGAAGGTTGAGGCGACTGGCCTGCCAAATCTGCCAATCGGTAATCCCACCCGGCTGCGGGTCGGTGAGTGGGTGATGGCGATCGGGTCGCCGTTTGGTCTGGACAATACCGTCACCGCGGGCATCGTTTCGGCCAAGGGGCGGGATACCGGAGACTACCTCCCCTTTATTCAGACTGACGTCGCGGTCAACCCCGGCAACTCAGGCGGACCCCTCCTGAACCTCGCGGGTGAGGTTGTGGGAATCAATTCGCAGATCTACAGCCGTACCGGTGGATTCATGGGAATCTCATTTGCGATTCCCATCGATGAGGCGATGCGGGTTGCTGACCAGTTGCGTGATTCCGGTCGCGTCACCCGCGGCCGCATCGGAGTTGGCATCGCCGAGGTCACCAAGGACGTGGCAGAAGCGCTCGGCCTGCCACGCGCGAGCGGCGCGCTGGTCCGCTCGGTCGAGGCGGGCAGCCCGGCCGAACGAGGCGGCATTGAGGTCGGTGACATCATCACCCGCTTTGACGGTCGGGTGATCGAGCGGTCGAGCGACCTGCCACGCCTGGTTGGCGGCACGCGGCCCGGCTCGCAGGCTGCGGTCCAGGTCTGGCGGAAAGGTTCCAACCGGGATCTGACCGTCACGGTTGCCGAGCTGGAGCCAGAGCGGTCGGCGCGTGCCGGGCGGTCCGCCCCCAACGATAACGCCGATAAAGGAGGATCGAACGCCCTGGGTCTGGTCGTCAGCGACATCCCGGAGGACAAGCGACAACAGCTGCGCATTAAGCAGGGTTTGCTCGTTGAATCCGCCGATGGCGCGGCAGCCAGGGCGGGCATCCGACCTGGCGATGTCGTTTTGGCCCTCAACAACCAGGATG
>CAZZKA010000428.1:0-1917 GCA_964654745.1 uncultured Bordetella sp.
TTCGCCGCGCTCACCATCGCGGCGCTCATCCCGCTGATCATCCTGGTTCGGGCGCAGTGGCCCACCCCGAGGCAGGCAATGCACCTGATGGTGGCAGGACTGCTGGTTCACGCAATCTATCTCTCGGGGGTCTGGGCCGCGATCGAGCATGGGATGCCGGCAGCAATGTCGGCCCTGATCGTCAATATGCAGCCGATCTTTACCGCGCTGTGGGTCGCCTGGATCGGGGAGCGGGTCAGCCGGAGACAGTGGCTGGGGCTCGCGCTTGGAATGGCCGGTGTTGGACTCGTCGTCGCGAGCAAGTGGCAGTCCGAAGGCGTGAGCCCGACCAACATCGCCCTGTGCCTGCTCGGGCTTGCCGGCATTACAGCAGGGACTCTGTACCAGAAAAAAATGATTCCTCGCTTTGATCTGAGGACCGGGAGCCTCATTCAATATGCAGCGGCGCTGATCGCGGTCCTGCCGCTTGCGCTCACGCTTGAAGACAAGCCCTTTGACTGGAATGCTGAACTGATTCTGTCGCTGGCCTGGGCGGTACTCGCCCTGTCCATAGGCGCGATCTTCATGCTGTACCGGTTGATAGACCGGGGTTCGGCAACCGCGGTTACCTCGCTGATGTACCTGGTGCCGCCATCGACTGCGCTCTTCGCCTGGATGCTGTTCGATGAGTCCTACGGGTGGCTGGCCGCGGCGGGAATGGTCTTCGCTGCGATGGGCGTCGCGCTTGTGCAAAGCGGCGAGACCGGAACGGTGCGCGAGGGAAGCCCGGAGCCGAGGTGAGACAATTCGGCGCGAAGACCCGTTCTCCTGCGTTGCCTCAAACCCGATGAAGCTTCCATCAAATTCCGATCAGGCTGTAGCGGCCGACGACCCGGCGCATCGGTGTCGGGCGCGCTATCCTCACACGCAGTCCATCGTGACGCGCTGGATGGACAATGACGTCTATGGCCACGTCAATAACGTCGTTTACTACTCGTACTTCGATACGGTGGTCAATACGTTTTTGATCCAGCGGGGCGTGCTCGATATTCATAGCGGTGCGGTAATCGGGCTGGTCGTCGAGACCGGCTGCAAGTATTTTTCACCGATTGCTTTTCCGGATGTCGTCGTTGCGGGCCTGGGCGTAACGCGTCTGGGGACGAGTAGCGTGCGCTACGAGGTGGGGCTCTTTCGGAACGACGAGATCGAGCCCGCGGCCCAGGGCCACTTTATTCATGTCTACGTTGATCGGCAGACGCGCAGGCCGGTGCCCTTGCCTGCAGCGCTTCGGTCGGTATTGCAGGAACTGAGCCTCGCCTGAGGCAGGCTCTTCAAACGGAGAATTTATGGACTATCCGCACAGTTATCGATTCGTTGACGATGCCATCATCAGCCGGCATTCGATCCGGGCCTACCTGCCCAAGCCGGTCGGCGACGAGATCGTGAGCGACATCCTAGATGTGGCGCGCCGCGCGCCGTCGGGGACCAACATGCAGCCCTGGCGCGTACACGTCCTGACCGGCGAGAAGCGGCGCGTGGTGTGCGAGCGGGTCGTTGCGGCTTTTGACGATCCCGCAGTCAACGCGCAGCACTCAGAGGAGTACAACTACTACCCCAAGCAGTGGTTTTCCCCTTATATCGAGCGCCGGCGAACGGTGGGCTACGCGCTCTATGCCCTGCTGGGGATAGCCAAGGGCGAGAAGGCCAAGATGCACGCGCAGCACGCGCGCAATTTCCGCTTCTTCGACGCGCCCGTGGGACTGGTCTTCACCATCGACCGCCGGCTTGAGATCGGCAGTTGGCTGGACTACGGCATGTTCCTGCAAAACATCATGGTTGCCGCCCGCGCACGCGGGCTTGATACCTGCCCGCAGGCCGCCTTCGCACAGTTTCACCGGATCCTCAGCGCGGAGCTCGAGCTGCCGGAGCACGAGCAGG
>CAZZKA010000429.1:0-1915 GCA_964654745.1 uncultured Bordetella sp.
GACACGCAGGAACACTGGTGCTGCGCCACGCGCGCGCGCGCGCCGCGGGCGTTCATCGCAGGTCAGCGAAAACGCAAGGCTCATTCGAAGGTCGCCACAGGGCTACCGGACTGCGGGCGGGAAAGGCTTCAGACCCGACGGATCACCAGGGTGCCGTTGGTACCGCCGAAACCGAAGGAGTTTTTGAGCGCTGCATCGATCCGCATCGGTCTGGCCGCATTCGCACAGTAGTCCAGGTCACACTCCGGATCGGGATTGTCGAGGTTGATGGTGGGCGGCGAAATCTGATGATGGACGGCTAACACGGTGAACACAGTCTCGATTCCACCCGCCCCTCCCAAGGCGTGGCCCGTCATGGATTTTGTCGAATTCACGACCAGCGCCCTCGCAGCCGAGTCGCCGAGGGCTGCTTTGATGGCCTGCGTCTCGTTCCGATCTCCAAGCGGAGTCGAAGTACCGTGAGCATTGATGTAGTGGATCTGATCCGCATTCAGACCGGCGCTTCGCAGAGCCGCCAACATGCACCGGCGCGGACCATCCATGTCAGGTGCCGTAATGTGGTGCGCGTCGGCGCTCATGCCGAAGCCCGAAATCTCGGCGTATATGCGCGCTCCGCGGCGACGGGCATGCTCGTATTCTTCGAGAACCATTACTCCGGCGCCCTCGCCCAGAACGAACCCATCTCTATCCCTGTCCCAGGGCCGACTCGCAGCCTGCGGATCGTCGTTGCGCGTCGACAATGCGCGGGCCGCGCAAAACCCGCCCAGACCCAGCGGCGAGATGGTCGACTCGGCACCGCCCGCGACGATGACATCGGCATCATCATGCTGGATCAAGCGGGCGGCATCGCCAATGCAGTGCAAGCCCGTCGTACAGGCACTTACCACCGCGTAGTTCGGCCCGCGCAGCCCGAACATGATGGACAACTGCCCCGAGATCATGTTGATGATCGACCCGGGAACGAAGAACGGTGATACCCGGCGCACGCCCCGACTGGTGAGTTCGCCGTGCGTGTCCTCGATCATCGGCAGTCCACCGATCCCCGAGCCGATCACCACGCCGATACGGTCGGCATTGCTGTCGTTGACCTCGAGTCCGCTGTCGCGCAGTGCCTGGGTGCCTGCCGCGATACCGTAGTGGATAAAGGTATCGAAATGGCGGGCTTCTTTCGGCGACATGTAGGCCGAAACATCGAAGTCGCGGACCTCGCCGGCGATGCGGGTGGGAAAAGTCGACGCGTCAAACCGCGAGACCGGGCCGATGCCCGATTTGCCCGCAAGCACGCTGGACCACGCGCCGGCAATGTCATTGCCGACCGGGCTGATGATTCCAAGGCCAGTTACGACGACTCGACGGGTCACGGCATACTCTCCGCAGCGGATTGAGGCGGCGCGGCGTCACGCGCCGCGACGGTCGGCCCGGCGACTCAGCTCTTTTTGGCCGAGGCCTTGTTGACGTAGTCGATCGCCTGCTGGACCGTAGTGATCTTTTCGGCTTCTTCGTCAGGAATCTCGGTTTCGAACTCTTCCTCGAGTGCCATGACGAGCTCGACGGTGTCGAGCGAGTCGGCACCGAGGTCGTCGACGAACGACGACTCATTTTTGATGTCGGCCTCATTGACGCCGAGCTGCTCGGCAACAATTTTTCGGACGCGTTGTTCAATGTTTTCCATGCTGGTTCTCCTGGGAAATCAAGAGGCCGGTCCGACTGACTCGGACGCGGCGCGATTGTATAGCAGTTGCCGACCTACTCCATGTACATCCCACCGTTCACATGCAGGGTGACCCCGGTGATGTAACCCGCCTCCTTTGAGGCCAGAAACCGAACCGCGCTCGCCACGTCGCCTGGGTCGCCAAAGCGACCCATGGGGATTTGTTGCTGCAGTGCATCAACCTGCTCAGGGCTCAGTGCCCTC
>CAZZKA010000430.1:0-1882 GCA_964654745.1 uncultured Bordetella sp.
CGGACCGGGTCAAGATCGGACTGGTCAGCACGCTGTCGGGTCCCAATGCCGCGCTCGGTACCGACATTCGTGACGCTTTCATGCTCGCGGTCAAGCTCAACGGCGGCCGGCTCGGCGGGCTCCCCGCCGAGGTGATGATCGCCGATGATCAGTTCAAGCCCGATGTGGGCAAGCAGCTCTTCGAGCGCATGGTCAAACGCGACCGCGTCGATTTCATGACCGGCGTTGTGTTCTCCAACATCATGCTTGCGGGTCTGCCCGAGGCGATCGAGGGCAAGACCTTCTACCTGAGCCCGAACGCCGCGCCTTCGCCGATTGCGGGCAAGGAGTGCTCGCCCTTCTTCTTTGCTGTCTCCTGGCCCAATGATGCGTACCACGAGGCGGCAGGCCAGCACGCCGCCAATCAGGGCTTCAAGAACGCCTACCTGGTTGCGCCCAACTATCAGGCCGGCAAGGATTCACTCGCGGGGTTCAAGCGCTTCTACAATGGCAAGGTCGTCGCCGAGGTGTACACCAAGCTCGGACAGCTCGACTACTCAGCCGAACTCGCCGAAATCCGCGCCGCCAAGCCGGATGTGCTCTACGCATTCCTGCCAGGTGGCATGGGCACGAATTTCATCAAGCAGTTCGTCGCCGCGGGGCTCAACAAACAGACCCGGCTGCTGCTACCCGGGTTCGGTGCCGATCAGGACATCATCCGTGCCGTTGGCGATGCGATGCTGGGTCTGCAGGATACGGCGCACTGGGCGATGAACATCGACAATGCCGCCAACAAGCGTTTCGTGGCTGAGTTCGAAAAGGAGTACAAGCGCCTGCCCTCGGGCTACGCGGCCCAGGCTTACGACACGGCGATGCTGATCGACTCGGCAATCAAGGCGGTTGGCGGAAAGATCGAGGACAAGGAAGCCGTACGGAGTGCGATCAAAGCCGCCAAGTTTGAATCGGTCCGCGGTGAGTTCAAGTTCAACACCAACCAGTACCCGGTGCAGAACTACTACCTGCGCGAAGTCCAAAAAGACGAGCAGGGACGCCTGGTCAACCGCGTCATCGAGCAGAAGCCGGTCATGGCTAACCGTGGCGATGCCTATGTGCAGGATTGCCCGATGAAGTGATCGCCCTATCCGGCGACCGCTTGCGGGTCGCCCCGTCCGGGGCGACCCCACTCCAACAATGAGTTTCATCCTGCTTGTCGAGCAGGCCCTCAATGGCCTGCAATTCGGTCTGATGCTGTTTCTGCTTGCGTCCGGATTGACGCTGGTGTTCGGCATCATGGATATGATCAATCTCGCCCATGGCGCGCTCTACATGGTCGGCGCGTTCTTTGCCGCGTGGCTTTTTCCGCTGGTCCATTCCTTCTGGATCGCGGTCATTCTCGCCGTGCCACTCACCGCGCTGGTCGGCATGGCGCTCGAGGCAAGCCTGCTGCGGACCCTTTACCAGCGGGACCATCTTTCGCAGGTACTTGCCACCTTTGCGCTAATCCTCATCCTCAACGAGTCGGTGCGGATGATCTGGGGCTCGGATATGTCGCTGCCGACGCCGCAGGCCCTGTCGGGACCGATCGAGTTGATGTCAGGCCTTTACTATCCCAGCTACCGTCTGATGATCATCGCCGTCGGGCTGGTCATAGCCGTGCTGCTCTGGTTTCTGGTCACCCGTACCCGGGTGGGGGCCTTGGTGCGCGCCGGCGCCTCGAACCGGGAAATGGCTATGGCGATGGGTGTCAACATCCGGGCACTGTTTACTGCCGTGTTTGGCGTCGGCGCAGCGCTCTGTGCCGTAGCGGGCGCGCTGCTCGGTCCCCTTCTCGCGATCCAGGTCGGCATGGGCGACAGTATTCTCATTCTTGCTTTCGTGGTGATCGTGATAGGTGGGATCGGGT
>CAZZKA010000431.1:0-1857 GCA_964654745.1 uncultured Bordetella sp.
GGTGTAGGGCACCTTGCGCCCCGTGTGGTGGAAGTCGAACACCTTGATGCGCGACTTGGCGGTATTGAACTGGCCGTAGTTTTCGAAGCTGCAGGCCATTTCGCACTGCAGGCAGCCGGTGCACTTGTCCGGATTGATGTGCAGCGATTTCTGCATCCGTGTCTCCGTCTTTTTGACAGTCAGCCGGGTCGTCCCGGGTCTGGAAGGATCATACTGGGTCAGCGCAGGTTTGCCTACCCGCGGGCGGTATCTTCCAAACCGGGTCGGTGCACGCGATACGGGCTCGCGCCGCACTCGCGGCCAGGCCTGCAGGCGCTCCGTCGGAGCAGCCCAGCCCGCCTTTGAAAAAGCATTAAAATCAAACGATTACCCGCTGCGGCGGTCGTTTCAAACAGGCGGGTGCGGCCGGCCGTGCGCCGGCCAGATGACTTTCTCCTTCCGCTTTGCGACCGACCACACCCGTGTTGACCGCTTGAAAGGCTGCGTCGTGCCAGTTTCCCCGTCCTCTGACCCCTCCCGGCATCCCGCCTTGGACTCCATCGACGACTTGGTCGAGGGGCTCGCCGGCCACGACTATCTGTGCGATCGCCGGCTCGCAACCGTTGTATTCCTCGCGCTCAGAATGGAACGACCGCTGCTGCTCGAGGGTGAAGCAGGCGTTGGCAAGACCGAGCTTGCCAAAACGCTCGCCTCGCTGCTCGGCGCCCCGCTCATCCGGTTGCAGTGCTATGAGGGACTGGATATCGCGCAGGCAGCGTACGAATGGAATGTCGCGCGACAACTGCTGGAGATCCGGCTCGCCGAAGCGACCGGCGCGGTAGACGCCTCCAAGCTTGCCCGGGATCTCTACCGACGCGAACTGCTCATCGAACGGCCGCTCCTGAAAGCGCTGCTCGCGCCCACGCGGGCCGTGCTACTTATCGACGAACTCGACCGTGCAGATGAGCCCTTCGAAGCCTTTCTGCTTGAAATGCTCGGGGAACAGCAGATCACAATCCCCGAGCTTGGCACGCTTCGCGCCGAGCACCCGCCGCATGTGATCATCACCTCCAACCGTACGCGCGAAGTGAGGGATGCGCTAAAGCGTCGCTGCCTCTACCACTGGCTCGACTACCCCGACCCCTCGCGCGAGCTTGCGATCATTCGGCGCCGTGTTCCCGAGGCAAGCGAATCCCTGAGCCGACAGGCAGTCGACTTCGTGCAGCGTGCGCGCGAGCAGGGTCTGTTCAAGCCTCCGGGTGTTGCCGAGTCAATCGAGTGGGTGCGCGCGTTGCAGGCGCTCGACACGGTTGCGCTCGACCGCGAGCGGATCGATGCCACGCTGGGCGTACTGGTCAAGCACCAGGAAGACATCGAGCGGCTGAACGCTACCCACGAAGCCGCCGCGACGCCCTCACCGCGCGGCGAGCAGTAAAACATCGCGCAACAACCCTCGATCCGGGCCCATAAATACCTGCGATGCCTGCGATACCTGCGATGCCTGCGATGCCTGCGATACCTGCGATGCGCGCGACCGGTGCGACAAGCGAGGGGCGGCGGTGACCGCGACGCCTGCGGCACCCGCCTTGTCCGGCCAGCTCGGCCGTAACCTGTTGGTATTCATCCGGTTGCTTCGTTAGGCGGGCGTATCAGCCGGTACCGACCGCGCGCAACTCGCAGTGACCGCGCTCGCCCTGGTCGGTGTCCAACGCCGCGACGACGTCCACTCGGCGCTCGCCGGCGTGCTTACGGATGCACCGGAGCAGCAACCGGTCTTCGACGCACTGTTCGATTCGGTCTGGCAGTCGGGTTGGCTCGCGCAGACGCTCTTCGGCGGAGCCGGGAACTCCTTGCCGGGCACGGCCAGTCGGGCTGCGC
>CAZZKA010000432.1:0-1838 GCA_964654745.1 uncultured Bordetella sp.
CCGGGCGTGCCCGCTTCATCTGCCTGTATTTCGGCCTCGGCTGGCTGTGTTGCTTTGGCTGATGGCTGCTCTGGCGCTGGCGCGGGGCGAACGGCGCTTTTGGCGGCGCGGGCTGCGCTTTTAGCGGAGTGAGCGGGCCCGAGGGCATCTGCCTCATGCGCAGGGGGGGAGGGGGTCCGGGCGGTCGTGGTTTTGGCCATGGGGCTTGGAGTGATCGAGGAATTCATGCACAATACTGCATGTTTTGGTCTGGGGCAAGCCATGGTGGCCCCGCGTACCCGGTGCAGGTTTGAGAGGGCCGGGCCTCGACAACATTCCAGGGAGACTAATTTCATGAACCGCACTGCGTCTGACGTTGCCGCGCCCGGCGAACGTTTCAACTTTGCCCAGCACCTGTTTGCGCTCAATGCGGCCCGCGCCGGGCGGCCCGCCTACGTCGACGACCAGGGGGCACTTTCGTTCGGCGAGCTCGAGGAGCGCGCCCGGAAACTGGCATCGGGCCTTCGGGCCATCGGCGTGCGGCGCGAGGAGCGGGTCCTGCTGCTGATGCACGACTGCAACGACTGGCCCGTGAGCTTTCTGGGGGCGCTGTATGCGGGCGTGGTGCCAGTGGCCGTTAACACCCTGCTCACCGCCGACGACTACGCCTACATGCTCGAGCACTCGCGGGCGCAGGCTGCGATCGTCTCAGGTGCCCTGCAGGCGACGCTCGCTGCCGCACTCACCAAAGCGGATCATGAAGTGACCCAGGTCATCGTGTCGCGGCCCGTGGCGCCCCTGGGCGCTGAAGCGGTCGATCTGGAAGCCTTCCTCAAGTCGCATCCGCCCGCGCCCCGCGCAGCGGCGACCGGCGCTGATGATCCCGCTTTCTGGCTCTACTCCTCCGGATCCACCGGCCGACCCAAGGGCACGGTGCATTCGCATGCCAACCCCTATTGGACCGCTGAGCTCTATGGGCGTCGCGTCCTCGGACTGCGCGAAGACGATGTCTGTTTTTCCGCAGCGAAACTATTTTTTGCCTACGGGCTTGGCAACGGGCTCAGCTTTCCGCTGAGCGTCGGTGCAACGACGCTGCTGATGGCGGAGCGCCCGACACCCGAGGCCACCTTCAAGCGCTGGAGCGGTGAGATAGGCGGGGCGCGCCCAACGGTCTTCTTCGGTGCGCCAACAGGCTTTGCGGGCATGCTCGCCCACCCTGCGCTGCCTGCGCGCGAGGCGGTGTCGCTTCGCCTTGCATCATCGGCCGGTGAGGCGCTTCCCGCCGAGCTGGGCGAGCGGTTCAAGCGACACTTTGGCATCGATATCGTCGACGGCATCGGTTCGACCGAAATGCTGCATATCTTTCTTTCGAATACTCCTGACCGGGTGCGCTACGGCACGACGGGCTGGCCTGTTCCCGGCTACACGGTGGAATTGCGCGGTGAAGATGGGACGCCGGTCGCCGACGGCGATACCGGTGACCTCTACATCCATGGCCCCTCATCGGCAATGATGTATTGGGGTAACCGCGCGAAAACGCGCGATACCTTCCAGGGCGGGTGGACCAAAAGCGGTGACAAATATGTCCGCAATGCCGACGGCAGTTATACCTATGCCGGTCGCAGCGACGACATGCTGAAGGTGAGCGGCATTTATGTCAGTCCCTTCGAAGTCGAGGCGACCCTGATCCAGCACCCTGCCGTGCTCGAGGCAGCCGTGATCGGCAAGGAGGACGCGGACGGTCTCACCAAGACCAAGGCCTTTGTCGTCCTCAAGCCCGGCGCTCGCACGGATGAGGCCGAACTCAAGGCTTTCGTCAAAGATCGGCTTGCGCCTTACAAATATCCGCGTTTCATCGA
>CAZZKA010000433.1:0-1808 GCA_964654745.1 uncultured Bordetella sp.
GAGCACGAGCAGGTCGTGTGCGGCATGTCGCTGGGCTATGCCGATATGAGCGCGCCCGAGAATGCGCTGATCAGCGAGCGTGAGCCGGTGGAGAATTTCAGCCGTTTTTGGCGCTGAAATGCGGGGGCGCGTGGCCGAACGCAGCTTTTTTCCAGTGATGGGTTGACACCGGCAGTCCGGCGGGCGAATATATCTCAGGCGACGTCTGAGAGATGTTCTGCAAGTGCCTAATTTTCCGTGTCTTTTAAGAGGCTTCGCGATCCTGTCGGCACTTCTGGGAGTGTTCGGCGCTGCCGCGGACTGCGCGGCACAGAACTCGCGCTCCACCGAGGGCGCTTCGGCCCAAGGAACTGCGGGAGGAGCCGCCGGCCCGAGGTCGGCTGGGGGACCCGCCTCCCGGAAACCGGCCGAGGCATCGTCCCCGCAGCGCGTTGACGCCAAGGCGAAGCGCCGGCCCAAACAGAAAAAACCCCGGGCAGCCGATGATCCTAAGCCTCCGGCGCGCCCGGCCACGCCGTCCGCACTGGCTGCGGCCGGCCTGGCCGGAGGGGTCGCGCTGACGGCGACCGCGGCCGGTGCGGCGAGCCCGGGTACGCCGGCCGGTGCGGCGAGCCCGGGTACGCCGGGTGGTCCAGCTGTAGCGTCGGTTGCCTCGGCAGCGCCTGCCGGGCCGGCTCCACCGTCACGCCCCTCGGTCGGCGAGGTGACCGGGCTCAAACGTACCTACGATCCGCTTGCGCTGCAGTCGTCGGTCGCGCTCGTCATCGATGTGCGCACTGGCGACGTTCTGGTCGGGAAGAATTCGAACGCCGTGCTGCCCATCGCCTCCATCACCAAGCTCATGACCGCGATGGTCGTGCTTGACGCCGGACTGCCGCTTGGCGAGCGGCTCCAGATCAGTCGTGAAGATGTAGACCGCATGCGCCACACGAGTTCGAGACTTCATCCCGGCGCGCGCCTGTCGAGGGGAGAGCTGCTGCAGCTCGCATTGATGGCATCTGAAAATCGGGCGGCCAATGCGCTAGGGCGGCACTATCCGGGCGGTATGCCCGCTTTTGTAGCGGCCATGAATGCCAAGGCACGAAGCCTGGGCATGAGCGATACCCGATTTGTCGAGCCGACCGGACTATCCAGCGCCAATGTGGCGAGCGCGAGGGACCTCGCGCGCATGGTCCGTGCCGCATCGGCCTATCCGGCGATTCGCCACTACTCGACCGCCCGCTCGCTCACGGTTCAACCGGCTCATGAACCGCTCGGCTTCTACAACACCAACCGTCTGATCTCCACCGCCGGGTGGTCGATCGGTTTGCAGAAGACCGGCTTCATTTCCGAGGCAGGCAACTGTCTCGTGATGCTCGCGAATGTCGAGGGGCGGCAGACGATATTTGTGCTGCTCGATGCTTCCGGCAAGCTTGCCCGATTCGGAGACGCGCAGCGCATCCGGGCTTGGCTGGAAAGGCAGGATCTGCACGAGGCCGCGCGCTCGCGACCGGTACCGGCGGCCCCCTCGGTCGCCCCGCTGAGAGTCGCGCACGAGTCGCACTGAGCGCCTGCCCGACCGGTCAGGACGCTGCTTGTTCCTCAAAGCCGAGTGAGGCCGAGATCTCTGCTGCGGTTCGGCACACCAGATCGATCCAGTCGTCCTGCACGAAGTCCGCGGGCGCTGAGATCGACAATCCGGCGACGAGCTTGGCGCTGTCGTCGCGGATTCCGGCAGCGATGCAGCGAACGCCGAGTTCAAGCTCTTCGTTGTCGCGTGCATAGCCTCGCGCTCTGACCAGGGCGAGTTCGCGCTCGAGGCGAGGCAG
>CAZZKA010000434.1:0-1787 GCA_964654745.1 uncultured Bordetella sp.
GGGCAGCTGGTGGCGGAGCCAATTCGTACGCGTCGATTACACCCCGCTCGAAGCCTGTGCGCCGCGACCTCTCTTAGGGGTGGACGTGGGTGGGGTCGGTCCGGAGCGAATCTGCCTATGGCAGTTGAGCGGAGCGGCCGAGCCCCACCCGCGGCCGCCCACGCTCAAGCCGTAGCGCGCTGACCATTGAATGCAGGGTGTCAGGGCGCTCGAGCCCCCTTCGCACTGCCGAGACGAAACGAACCCCAGCGTCAGCCTGGGTCGACAACGCGCGTTCAACGCGACGCCAAAGCACCGCCTCGCAGCGGTGGCCGAGGAGCGAGCCCGTCAGCGGGCTTTGAACACCTCTTTGCCGCTCAAGCGGTCACCTGCGCTCAGGCCGCGCCGGGCAAACCAGCCCTGTTCCATTTCGAGGGCCAAGCGCACCGGCTCCCGCGAGCAATGACTGTTTTCAGTCAGCGGCGCCATGTCCTCGATGTTGACGATGCGGCCGTCGTCATCAAGGAAGGCGATCGACAGCGCGATATAGGTGTTGCGCATCCAAAAGCACTGGGGCGACTTTTCCTGGAACACGAACAACATGCCGTGGTTGGGCGCCAGCGATTTGCGGAACATGAGCCCGATCCCGCGAGTATTGGTATCGGCTGCGACCTCGGCAACGATGCGGTGCATGCCGGCGGTTATCTCAACTTTGGGAAGGCCCTGCTGCGGGCCGGTCTGGGCGAGCGCGGCGGTGCATAAAGCCGAAGCGAGCGCCGATTCGACCATGCGTCGAGCGAGTTGCGACCGAGGTGCCGCCCAGGCCCCTACTGTCCCTTCTTTGGCGGGTGCCGGCCGCCTGTTGTCCGTCCGGGAGGCTTTAAGCCAGATCAAGCTCATCGGTAGTGCCCCGGCTATCCGGCGCAAGCCCGCTTGCGGCATAATTCGCGCGGCGTTCAGCAAGCCAATCTCCAAATAAAACCATACGCTGTCTCAGGAAGGACTTTCATTCATGTATCAGCATATCAAGATCCCTGCGGCGGGCGAGAAGATCCGCGTCAACGCAGACTTTTCTTTGCAGGTTCCCGACCAGGTCGTCATTCCTTACATCGAAGGCGACGGTACAGGCTTTGACATCACGCCGGTGATGTTGAAGGTAGTCGACGCAGCGGTCGCCAAATGCTATGGCGCCAAGCGCAAGATCCACTGGATGGAGGTCTTCGCTGGCGAGAAGTCAACCAAGATCTATGGTCCGGATGTGTGGTTGCCTGAAGAGACGCTGCACGCGGTCAAGGATTACGTCGTGTCGATAAAGGGACCGCTCACGACTCCGGTTGGCGGCGGCATCCGGTCACTCAACGTGGCGCTGCGGCAGGAACTCGACCTCTATGTTTGCCTGCGCCCGGTGCGCTATTTCAAAGGCGTGCCCTCACCCCTCAAGGAGCCCGAGAAGACCGATATGGTCATCTTTCGCGAAAACTCCGAGGACATCTACGCCGGCATCGAGTGGGCCGCGGAATCCGAAGGCGCCAAAAAGGTCGTTGACTTTCTGGTCAAGCAGATGGGCGTCAAGAAAATCCGTTTTCCCTCCACGTCGGGGATCGGCATCAAGCCGGTGTCGCGAGAGGGCACCGAGCGTCTGGTGCGCAAAGCGATGCAATACGCGATCGATAATGACAAACCGTCGGTCACCCTGGTGCACAAGGGCAACATCATGAAGTTCACCGAGGGCGCTTTCCGCGATTGGGGCTATGGCCTCGCGCAGAAGGAGTTTGGTGCGCAGCTGCTCGACGGCGGGCCTTGGATGA
>CAZZKA010000435.1:0-1765 GCA_964654745.1 uncultured Bordetella sp.
ACATCTCGATCATGAACCCGTACGGGCAGGTACCCATCCTGGTCGAACGCGATCTGATCCTTTACGAATCCAACATCATCAACGAGTACATCGACGAGCGGTTTCCCCACCCTCAGTTGATGCCTGCCGATCCGGTGATGCGCGCGAGGGCACGGCTCTTTCTCTTCAACTTCGAGCGCGAATTGTTCGTGCATGTGCAGACCCTTGAGCGCCGCGATGGATCCAAGGATGCAGCCAAGGCGCAGGACAGGGCGCGCCAACAGATTCGGGACCGGCTCACGCAGCTGACGCCCATCTTCATCAAAAACAAGCACATGCTGGGCGAGGATTTTTCGATGCTCGATGTGGCGATCGCGCCGCTGCTCTGGCGACTCGACCACTACGGCATCGAGATGCCCAAGACGGCTGCACCGCTCCTTCGCTACGCCGAGCGTATCTTTTCGAGGCCGGCTTATATCGAGGCGCTCACGCCCTCGGAGAAGGTAATGCGGCGTTGATGGTTTCGGCGGCCGCTCTCCATGGCTGAACTCTCGACCAAGCCCTACCTGATTCGCGCCATTCATGAGTGGTGCGAGGACAGCGGTTATCGGCCCTACATTGCGGTTGCAGTCGATGACCGCACGATCGTGCCCAGAGAGTTCGTGCGCAACGGCGAGATCGTGCTCAACGTCTCAGCAGCGGCGACCAACCGGCTGGTGCTCGGGAACGAGCTGATCGAATTTGAGGCCAGGTTTTCGGGCGCAGTACGGGAGGTTTCCATCCCGATCGAAAACGTTTCGGCGATCTATGCGCAGGAAACCGGCCACGGTATGGCTTTCGATGTCCCAAAAGCCCTCGCTCACCCGCCTGAACGCGCGCAGCCGTCCAGCCGTTCAACTTCCACCGAGCCGAGGCAGACGCAGCGGCCCAAGCTGGTGCCCAAGCCTTCGCAGTCGGGCAAGTCATCGGTTGACGACAACTCGCAGGGCGGCGACACCACGATGGCTAAGGTCACCAAACTGCAGGCGGTGAAGTCTGGCGACGATGGGCAAGCGGACCGCCCTGCTCGAGGCGGCGGCCCGCGCCGCCGACGCGGCAAGCTCGCAGCGGTACCTTCGGGCGCATCCCCAGAGGGAGCCTCCGTGCACGCGGCCGAACCGCGCGGCGCGGCTCAGACGGGGCCCGAGAAGGGCGCTGCGGGTGGCAGTCATGCCCCGGACGATAACCCCGACCCGACACCGCCCAACGACCCGGCGCCCGCAGGGGGGCGCCCTCGCCTCAAGCGCGTGAAGTAGCGCGCAGCGCAGCGCCTCAGGCGGTTATCATCCGAAAGATTTCTTTCTCGCCGGCTTAGCTCAGTTGGTAGAGCAACCGCCTTGTAAGCGGTAGGTCACCTGTTCGAGTCAGGTAGCCGGCACCACCTCTGCGGTGATCGCCGCCCCGAGGGGGTGGTTGAACTGTCACACGGCGTTGCAGGCGCGCCGCCAAATCCGGCTCTGCCCCCTACATGGTAACGAGCCCCCAATCCGCTACTGATTGAGTACGGTAATGCTCACGCGACGGTTTCGGGGGTCGGCGGGATTGGACGGAATGAAGGGGATCGTGTCGGCCACGCCTTCGAGCCGCTCGAAGCGGCGAGTTGGTACGCCACTGGCCTCCATGAGCCTGCGGGTGGCGTCAGCCCGCTCCGTGGAGAGCGTCCAGTTGTTGCGCCCGGTGCCCGGGGCAAATCCCAGACTGTCGGTGTGCCCGCGCACGGCGACCTTGTTGGGCATGCCCTGAAGCG
>CAZZKA010000436.1:0-1747 GCA_964654745.1 uncultured Bordetella sp.
CAGTGGGACGCCGCCCTCGTGCATTGCACGCGTCATGTCGAGCATTCGTTCAAAGCTGGCCCGGTAGGCGGCCGCCTGCCGATCATCCAGATCGATCTCCGCCGATCGCATTTCCCTTTGCCAGCGTAGCGGAAGGTGATCAACGACCGCTGCGAAGGTCGGGTTGGGTTGCCCGTTTCTCTGGGTGAACATGGCTTCGAAGGCAACGAGGGTTGGATCGACCACCGTACCCTGACGGCGCAGTAAATCGATGAATCCCCTGATGTTGCGAGCCTCGGCGTCTATCGTGTGACCGTCTTCGCCGACTCGGGAAAACCGTAGCATTGTCCGCGTGTCATCACCGGGCTTGACCAGGAAATTCAGCAGGATCTGGTTGATATGGGTAAGCTCGTCAAAACCCGCCAGTACAGCCTCTTCGGCTCGCATAAATGCGGGTACGTGGCCTGTGATGCGCATGCCCTGACGCTTGGCCCGCCTGACGATAGGCCTCACCCATTCGGGCTTGATGGAACTGTAAAGCTTGAGTGTTTGGTAGCCATTGACGGCATACCAGTCGACGGCCTGCCTTGCTTGCTCGAGAGAGTCGACAACGAAACCGTTACGACTCGAAAAGCGACTGCGCCCCTCGAGGAATCCGGCGAGTTCGAGCCTGGGCCCTGGCAGGCGTCCAACTTCAAGCTGCGATTGCAGTCTCGTCAGGGTGGTGTTGCTGCCCCCCATCTCCCTTACGCTCGTGATACCCGAGGCGAGGCGGTAGAGGCCCTGATCGGCGGAGTAATGGACGTGGGTATCGATGAGGCCCGGGAGCAACGTCAGTCCGGTTCCATCGATCAGGTGATCCGAGCGGATTCGTGCCATACCGGGCGGGGTGATGGTGGAGATCGCGCCGTCGAACAGCCAGATGTCTGACGGACCCTCAAGCTGGCCCGAGGCCGAGTCGAACCACCGGACATTGCGAATCAGCGTCGTGCCATCGAGCGGCGTCGACAACCGGTCTCGCATTCTCGACAGCCGCTCCTCTTCGAAACGGGTTTGCTCGGCAAGGAGTATTTGCACCGAGTCCTCCGCCCCCTGCTCGACGACCTGAATCCGGCTGTCCACGAGTGCGAATAGATCAGGCTCCGGGGAGTTCCGCATCCAGATCAGCCAAGGGTCAGGATCGATTCCGCTGATGACAATCAACCGAGCTATGACGATCCGTCCCCTAAGATTGAGGGAGATCGCGCGACCGATTTCCGCCTGAGCGGTCGCGCCGCCGACTAGCGGGGCTTTGAGAGACGGAGATCGCAGAAGAGCGTTGGCAATCTGTCCCATTAGCGCAGGCGAAGGCTCGAGCGGGACGAATAACGCACGTTCGGCTGCCGCCTCATCACCAGAGTCGATACGGGATTGCCAACGAACCCTGCCTGGTTCGCTGAATCTGAAACTCTCGAAGATCTCTGCGCCGAGCGTCGAGTGGCCCTCGGCGTGATAGTCAACTGGGCGCCCGAAAATGTCTGCCGCCCAGCTCTCCCGAATAAGGGGACCGCGACCGTTATCGACGAACCGGTACTCCGACTGGATGCGGTTGTCTGAGCCGCTCCGGACCAGGCTGCCCGCCGCTTCACCACGCATCAGCACCGAGTAAGTCACCGGCGCTGAGGGAGGGGTCTGAGCGAGCGCGCTGAAACCGCCGCTCAATGCAAGGCCCACTGCGACAGCTAGTCCTTCGATGAGATAGCGCATATCGGGGTACCCCGCAGCCGAG
>CAZZKA010000437.1:0-1742 GCA_964654745.1 uncultured Bordetella sp.
CTGTCGCAAAGATTGTCACGGCCGTCATCGCCGGCGCCCTGGTGATTGCAGCAGTTTTCCTTTCGGTATTTCTGGTCGCCGGACTTGCGGTAGTCGCCGTGGTCGCAGGTGGTTGGTTATGGTGGCGCACGCGACGCGTCCGCCGCGAACTGCGCGCGGCTTTCGATGAGGCCGAGAAAAAAATGGCTGAACGTCGCGAGCAGGCGGCTTCCGCGCCACAGTCCCCCGCGCCGCCCGAGGTCATCGAAGGCGACTACATCCGGCCTAAGGCGTCCGAGGCCGTCAACGAGCAACTACGCCCCGAGGACCGCACCGAACGAAGCCGCTGACCGGCCGGTTCGGACAATGAAAAAGGCGACCTTTCGGTCGCCTTTTTCATCGAGCCTTGAGGACCACCCCGAATGGTAGCGGTCCTGCTGCGGCCCGGTCCGTCAGCTCAGATGCTTGCCGACCAGCTTGGTCATCTCAAACATGTTGACCGAAGCACGGCCGAAGACAGCTTTGAGCTTGTCGTCGGCATTGATCTGACGCTTGTTGTTAGCGTCCTGGAGCTTGTGCTTCTTGATGTAGTCCCACATCTTCTTGACGACCTCGGTGCGCGCGAGAGGCTTGTCACCCACCACGGCCGCAAGCGCGGCGCTCGGGGTGAGCGGCTTCATGAATGCGGCGTTCGGGGTACGGGGCTTTTTCGGTGCTGCTTTCTTGGCGGCCTTTTTCGCAGCGGGCTTTTTCGCCGGTGCAGCTTTCTTTACGGCTTTCTTGGCTGCGGGTTTCTTTGCTGCGGCTTTCTTCGCCGGAGCTTTTTTGGCTGCGGGTTTCTTCGCGGCCTTCTTGGCTGTTGCCATACTCGACTCTCCTGATTCCAATCCGGTGGTGGGTGGCTGTGTTGCCGGTCTCAGAATCTGGGCTAACCCACCTCGCGCAGAATCAGAGACCATGCAAGGCAGAAGAATGCCGTATAACTCGCTCGGCGCCAATAGGGGAATCCAAGGAATTTTTATCCCTGTTGTTCCGAAGAAGCACTGTTTTATCGCCGGAGCGCCGCCGGATCACGCTGCCTCGCCCTCGCGCGCGGCGCGTTTGCGTTCATGCTCCTTGAGAAAGCGCTTGCGCAGACGGATCGATTCGGGCGTGATTTCGACCAGTTCGTCCTCGGCGATGAACTCGACTGCCTTCTCCAGGGTCAGTTCGATCGGAGGGGTCAGCTGTATGTTTTCATCCTTGCCAGAGGCGCGAACATTGGTTAGCTTTTTCTCTCGGATGGGATTGACCACCAGGTCGTTGTCGCGCGTGTGAATCCCGATCACCATGCCCTCATAGACGGGATCATTGGGCTTGACGAACATGCGACCACGATCTTGCAGCTTCCAGAGCGCATAAGCGACGGCGGCGCCGTCGTCCTGCGAAATCAGCACGCCGTTGCGGCGAGCCTCGATCTCTCCTGCCCATGGACCGTAGCTGTCAAATACATGGCTCGCGATCCCGGTGCCGCGAGTGAGATTCAGAAATTCGGAATGAAATCCGATCAGACCGCGCGCCGGCACCCGGTAGTCCAGTCGGACGCGACCGCGACCGTCCGGCTCCATGCCGGCAAGCTCGCCGCGCCGGCGCCCGAGCAACTCCATCACCGCACCCTGATGCGCATCCTCCAAATCCATCGTGAGCGTTTCGTAGGGCTCGTGACGCTCCCCCGCGACGAGTTTGAGCCGCGGCTTGGGTCTGGATACGGCGAGTTCATAGCC
>CAZZKA010000438.1:0-1731 GCA_964654745.1 uncultured Bordetella sp.
CGGCGCGTGGGGCGCGGTTCAGGCTTCTGCCGCCGGTCTTGCCAGGGCCAGGTGTGGGCTGCTGCGCGATCTCATCGCTGCATTTTCGGGACCGTTGCCCGGCTACCTTGGCGTCTACGCGATCGAGTTCGGGATGCTGCTCGCATGTCTGGCTGTGTTGCCGCCGCTGCTAAGGCCACGCCCGCCTTCGGTACCGTCTGTCTGACTGGGCCAGAGCCCCTGACCCGCTTGGCAGACTGAGGGCAGGGGTTAATTGTCAGGTGCCGGAGCAGCGGTGCGACAATTCTCAAAATTTGTTTCCTCGGGAGCTGCCGTGAACGACACCATCGCCGTCATCGCCTTTGTCGTCTTCTGCCTTTTCGTCATCGCCAACTGGATGAACAAGCCGCGCAGGAAGTAAGCGCGGGGCGACTGCGCCCGTCATGACTCCGCGCGCGATCTCCGCTGACGCGGAGGCTTTCAATCTCGCCCACCTCGAGGCAGTCCGTCGCATAGTAAAGGGAGCGGCTTCGCATCTTGCGAACTCGCCCGCCGTGCGTGCCAAGGCGAGAAGAATCCTTCTCGATACGCTTTCCTGCGCATTCTCAGGCCGAAAGGCGGCCGAGATGCAGTCCCTGGAACTCGCTCTGGCAGAATCGGATCCCGGCCTGTTTCGCCTGCCGGGCGGCCCTGCTCTTTCGAACGTATCCGCCTCGATGGTCGTCGCGGCAGCTAGCGCCTGGGACGAGGCGTGCGAAGGCTTGCCCTACGCGCATGGCCGGCCGGCCCTGGCTCTTGTTGGCGCATTGCTGCCCGTCGCAATTGAGCGCGGGGCGAGCCTCGACGCCCTGATCGATTCGTTGATCGCAGGCTACGAGACGAGCGCCCGCGCCGGGGGCTGGCTGAGGATCCGGCCTGGCATGCACGTCGACGGCAATTGGCCCGCCTTGGGCGTTGCCGCAGGGGTAGGGGTTCTGCTCGGACTGTCGCCACAACAACGCTGGCGGGCGGTGAGCGCCGTTGCCTGCCAACTGCCGGCCAGCCTCTACTCGCCCATTCGAAGCGGCGATGATGCCCGCAACCTGTACTCTGCCCACGCCGCCCTGCTGGGGCTCATGGCCGTTCAGGGCGCCCGGGCAGGCATTGGCGCGCCCGACGACGTACTGCTTGAAATAGCCCGCGAGCACGCGATACCCGACGGCCGACCCGCTCCGACTGATTCCCGCGCCTTCATACTCGAAGCGTATTTCAAGCCGCACGCGGGCGTACGGCATGCACACTACGGCCTCGAAGCCGCGGCGATCATTCGCGCGCGGCTCGCCAGCGATACGCGCACGATCCAATCTGTTCATCTCAGGATCTACGAGGAAGCAACGCGTTATGCGGGTAACCGGAACCCAATGGCAGCCATCACGGGCCAGTTCAGCCTGTCGCTAGGTGTCGCCGCCGGACTTCGCTTTGGCGGCATGCGGCCAGAGTTGTTCCGGAGCGAAGAATTCCACGACAGGGAACTGAGAAGACTAGAGCGGCTCGTGAACATTGAGGCAATTCCCGATGCCGGCGCAACCGGCACCCGCACCGCGACCCTCTCGGTCTGCTCGGGTACGACCCAGCACCAGGTGAGCGTTGACACCCTCGAGGGCGATCCGGCTAGACCGCCGACATCTGAGCAACTCATCGACAAGTTTGTGCGCTACAGTGCGGGCGTCGTTGAACCGGAAAGGTCGCGCGCGTTTGCCGAGGCCTTGATCG
>CAZZKA010000439.1:0-1681 GCA_964654745.1 uncultured Bordetella sp.
TCGAGCTTGCCGAGGATGAGGTTGCCCCGACGTGCGTTGTCAGCGCCGGGCAGTCGCTGCAGCCTCACCAGCGGCGTAGCGCCAATGGTGGCATCGATCGTCGGATAGCGAGTCGGGTTGGGCATGGCGGGGACTCAATGCATGGCGTTGGAGTATGCAGCAGGCGCGGCGCCGCACGGCTTCAGTGTGAAACGGCCGGCTCCCGAGGCAGCATGGTCACGCCCTCGAGATCAAGCGCGAGAACCGCCTCGCGAAGCTTGCGAACGGCAGCCGCGCGCGAGTAGCTCTTTCGCCAGGCAATCGTCACGCGCCGCGACGGTACGGGCTCCTCGAAACGCACGTAGCGCAACAGAGGGTCGGATTTGGGCTGCGCCGGAATGGCCATGCGCGGCAATACCGTGATACCTATTCCAGAAGCGACCATATGCCGGATCGTCTCAAGCGATGAGCCCTCAAAGGTTTTCTGAATGCCCGCACTGGTCTGGGAAAACCGCAGCAGCTCCGGGCAAACCTCAAGCACCTGGTCCCGGAAACAATGCCCGGTCCCAAGCAAGAGCATGGTCTCGCTCTTGAGGTTAGAAGCGGGAACCGATCGTCGCTTGGATAGCGGGTGCCCGGCAGGAACAGCGACAACGAAGGGCTCGTCATAGAGGGGCTGGCTCACAAGCCCCTGCGCGTTAAACGGATCCGCGAGGATCGCCACATCGATCTCCCCCTGCCTGAGAAGCTCGAGCAGCTTGATCGTGTAATTCTCCTGCAGCAGCATCGGCATGTGCGGCGCATCGCTGATCATCTGCCGCACCAACGCGGGCAGGAGGTAGGGGCCTATGGTGTAAATCACCCCGACCTTAAGCGGGCCATCGAGGGGGTCTTTGCCCTGTTTGGCTATCTCGCGGATGGCGCTCGCCTGTTCCAGCACTCGCTGCGCCTGCTCGACGACCTGCTCGCCGATCGGGGTGACCGAGATCTCGGACGAACCGCGCTCAAAAAGCTGAACACCGAGCTCATCCTCAAGTTTGCGGATCGCAACCGACAAGGTCGGCTGGCTGACGAAACAAGCCTCGGCCGCACGCCCGAAATGGCGTTCCCGTGCGACCGCCACGATGTACTTGAGTTCGGTGAGCGTCATCGCGGAATGATACCAATCCGCGCCCCCGGGGGCGGACTACTGCGCATCGCTGCGATGTTGATGCGCTCAGGCCTTGAGAAAATCTTCCCGCTCGCCCAGCCAACGGGCAATATGTGCCGCTGCGAGTTCGGGCTCATCATTGAGCATCTGCGCCGCACAGTCCCTCGCCGCCTCCACCAGATCGACGTCGCGCTCCAGATCGGCAAAGCGCAAAAACGCCTGCCCCGACTGTCTCGGCCCGAGGAATTCCCCCGGGCCGCGCAGCCTCAGATCGCGGCGGGCAATCTCGAAACCGTCAGTGGTGTCATGCATCGCACGAAGCCGCTCGCGCGCGCCGGGGGAGAGCGGCCCGTGGTAGAGCAGCACACAGACGCTTCGCTCAGCGCCGCGCCCTACCCGACCGCGCAACTGGTGCAGTTGCGCGAGGCCGAACCGCTCAGCGTGCTCGACCACCATCAGCGATGCATTGGGCACGTCGACCCCTACCTCGATCACCGTCGTAGCTACCAGGACCTTGAGATCTCCCGATGCGAAGGCCTGCATCGCCGCCTG
>CAZZKA010000440.1:0-1670 GCA_964654745.1 uncultured Bordetella sp.
GTCCCAGCGTTCCGAGATGAAGTGGTCGCGTGCGGTCATCGTCGCGCCATCGCCCAAAGGGTGGGCAACCTGCGCCCAATTGCTGGAGTACATCCACACCGCCTTGGACCGCATAGGCGCCCCACGCGATCTGGTACAGGTGCTGGAAAGGTTTCCCGGGCAGGTGCTCCTGCTGCACGGAGATACGCACCGGCATCGGGTGAACCGGATCGCCCCGCGGCTTGTCCGCGTCGAGAGTTTCGGCAGCCCCTTCAACAGCGCCTGGGTGCGGATTACGGTCCTGCCGCGCGAGGCGCAGCCGTTTGTGGTGCAGGCGCGCTACGTCTGAGATCCCGTCTCGAAGGCCTTTTTGCGGAAATCAGGCCTCCCGGCTTATAATCCTGGGTTTTCCGTAATCCGAGATACATCATGAAAGACGGCATCCATCCCGAATACCGGGAGGTCGTGTTTCTCGACATGGCCAGCGGCTTTAAATTCGTCACGCGTTCGACGATCAATACGCGCGAGACCATCAAGATGGACGATGGCAAGGACTATCCGCTTTTCAAGCTTGATGTCACGTCCGAGTCGCATCCGTTTTACACCGGCGCACAGCAGCGCATCATCGAAACGGGCCGCGTCGAGAAGTTTCGTCAAAAGTTTGCTCGCTCCTCGGCCAAACCTTCCTGATTTTCCCGCTGCCCGAGATCGGGCGGCCCTGAAAGCCGGCAACGCAGCATCGCGCGTGCCGGCTTTCGTCTTTACAGGCGTTGCCTCGCAAACGATTTCCTGAATGCGCGCCTACATCGTCACCCAGGCTGAAGCCAGGCGCCTGCCGCTCGCGCTGATCCTGCTCCTCGGCGTGCTTTACCTGATTCCAGGGCTCCTCTTTCGCGACCCCTGGGGCGGCGCGGATGGCGAGGGTCTGGGCGTCGCCTTGACGATGGCGACCGGCGGGCTGATCGACTGGCTGGCCCCGAATATCTTTGGCCTGGAGTTTGCGCGAGAGGGGCCCCTGGGCGGATGGATCGGAGCCCTGGGAATCCTTACCCTCGGTTCGATGATCGGTGAGCAGGCTGGGGCGCGCCTTGCGACCGGCGCGACAGTCGCGTTCGGGCTCTACTGGACCTGGCTTGCCACCGCGCGACTGGCGTCTCGCCCCGAAGTTCAGCCCTCCGATCCCTTCGAGGCTTCCGCCTCCCCCACTGCCATCGGCCGAGCGGTCGCCGACGCAGCGCTGCTCGTCACCATGGCGAGCTGCGGACTGATCGCGAGGGTGCACGAAACGACGCCCATGGCGCTGCAGTTCTCCTGGACTGCGGCGTGGCTGCTCGGCGCTGCAACCGCAATCGACCGGCCCGTCAAGGGAGGGCTGATTGCAGGCGCCGCGCTGGCCGCAAGCGCGCTGACACGCGGGCTCCCAACAGGCGGGGCACTGCTCCTTGCTCTCCTGCTATTGCCTCTCTGCGCGCAACGCTTCCGAATCGTGGCCCGCCCCATGCTTGCGTCAGCGATCGCCGCCGCTGCGCTGCTCATCCTGCCCTGGCCGATCCTCCTCATGCAGCACGCCGGGCCCGAGGGCGCGGGCTGGTTGGATGCGTGGCTCGGCTGGAATGTTTCCGAACTGGGTCTAGCCTCGGAACGCACGCTCACGTTCCTCATTCGAAACATTCCCTGGTATCTGTGGCCGA
>CAZZKA010000441.1:0-1652 GCA_964654745.1 uncultured Bordetella sp.
GACGATCTGCCGGGTCATACCGGCAATCTGCTCCATGAACTCATCGCGCGCGAGCCGCCCGCGCTCCATTTCAGCAAGCTTGTGCTCCCACTCGCCGGTGAGCTCGGGGGCGGTGAGCTCGGCCACGCCCAAGCCGCGCAGCAGGCGCATCAGCTGGAATGCCTTGGTCGTGGCAAGCAGGTCTTTGCCGTCGCGAAGCAGGTAGTTTTCTGCGATCAGGCCTTCGATGACTGAGGCGCGGGTCGCAGGGGTGCCGAGACCCTTATCGGCCATCGCGGCGCGCAGGTCATCATCGTCGACGAGCTTGCCGGCCCCTTCCATTGCCGAGAGCAGGGTCGCCTCGTTGTAACGGGCGGGCGGGCGAGTGCTGAGCGCGTGACAGTCGATTTCGGCGACCGCGACTGACTCGCCGGCGGCGACCGGGGGCAGCGTATCGTCGGCGCCCTGACGCCCGTAGATGGCCTGCCAGCCAGGGTTGACCAGGACCCGCCCCTCTGTCTTGAAGGTGTGCTCGCCGACTCGGCTCAGTCGGGTGGTCACCAGCGATTCGGCGGCTGGGAAAAATACCGCGAGAAAGCGCTTGGCCACCAGATCGTAGATGCGTTGCTCGGCATCAGTGAGCGCGCGCGGCGACTGCAGCGTCGGGATGATCGCGAAGTGGTCGCTTACCTTGGTGTTGTCAAAGATGCGGCGATTGGGCCGCACCCAGCTCGAGTCCAGGATCTGCTGGGCGAAGGTCTGATAGGCGGGCTGCTCGGCGAGGACGGCGGTGGTTTGCCGCGCGATGTCCAGGTAGTCTTCCGGGAGCGCTCGCGAGGCGGTCCTGGGATAGGTGAGCGCCTTGTGTTTTTCGTAGAGCGCCTGCGCGATGGATAAGGTGGTTCGCGCAGAAAACCCGAAACGGGAGTTGGCTTCGCGCTGCAGCGAAGTGAGGTCGAAGAGCGCGGGCGAGAGCTGCGTGGTTGGGCGCGACTCATCGGTGACGCTTGCCTTGCCGCCTCGGCAGGCTGCGACAACGGCCTCGGCCGTTGCCCGGTCCCATAGCCGCTCAGCGCGCAGCTCAGGATCCTGCTCGTCTTTTTTGAAGCCAGGGGCAAACCAGCGGCCCTCGTAGGCGCCGGCTTGCGCCTGGAAGCTCGCCTTGACCTCGAAGTAGTCCCTGGGCACGAAGTTTCGGATGCGCTCATCCCGCTCGACGACGATGGCCAGCGTAGGGGTCTGGACGCGCCCGACGGTGGTGAGGTAGAAGCCGCCATCGCGGGAATTGAAGGCGGTCATCGCCCGCGTGCCGTTGATCCCGACCAGCCAGTCAGCCTCCGAGCGGCAGCGAGCCGCATCGGCGAGCGGTAGCATTTCCTGATCGTCACGCAACTGCTCAAACGCCTTTCGGATGGCGTCTTTTTCCATCGACTGAAGCCACAGTCGCCGGATTGGCTGCTTGGCTTTGGCGTGCTGCACAATCAGGCGAAAGATGAGTTCGCCTTCGCGCCCGGCGTCGCAGGCGTTGATCAGAGCGCTCACATCTTTTCTGCGGATGAGGCGGCTGAGAAGTTTGAGCCGGTCTTGCGTCTTGTCGATGGGGTTGAGGTCGAAATGGGGCGGGATTACCGGCAGGTTGGCAAAAGACCATTTGCCGCGTTTGACCTCGAACT
>CAZZKA010000442.1:0-1645 GCA_964654745.1 uncultured Bordetella sp.
CCAAGCCGTGGTGGCTCGCCGAGACCGTGAAACTCGGGCCACGCTGGTTGCCGCAGGGGGAGGACCTTGCCCGCGCCAAACATGACGCGACGCTGGTGTGGCTGAAGCTGCAGGAGCGGGCGGGGCTGGATATCGTTGGGGACGGCGAACAGTCGCGGCAGCACTTTGTCCACGGATTTCTCGAGGCCGTTGACGGAATCGACTTCGAAAATAAGGTGAAGATGGGGATTCGCAACAACCGCTATGACGCGATGGTGCCGCAGGTCGTCGGGGCACTGCGACTTCGCGGGCGCGTTCACCAGACCGAGGCCGTACTGCTTCGTGCCCATACCCAAAGGCGTATCAAATTCACCCTACCGGGGCCGATGACGATCATCGATACGATCGCCGATCGCTATTACGGCGACCGCGTCAAAATGGCGATGGCTTTCGCCGATCTCCTCAACCAGGAGGCACGGGGGCTGCAGGACGATGGCGTTGACGTGATCCAGTTCGACGAACCGGCCTTCAACGTTTACATGGATGATGTCTGCACCTGGGGGATCGAGGCGCTGCACCGCGCTATCGAAGGACTTCGCTGCACTACCGCGGTCCATATCTGCTATGGCTACGGCATCCAGGCCAACATCGACTGGAAACGCACGCTCGGCAATGAGTGGCGACAGTACGAAAAAATCTTCCCGGCGCTTGCCCAGAGTCGGATCGGTCAGATATCGCTCGAGTGCATTAATTCACGCGTGCCGATCGAGCTCTTGGGGTTGCTCGAGGGTAAGGATGTCCTGCTTGGTGTGATCGATGTTGCGAGCAATCAGGTTGAGACGCCGCAGGAGGTTGCTCATACCATCGGCCGGGCGCTGCAACACGTTCCGTCCCGGCACCTGATTGCCTGCACCAACTGCGGCATGGCGCCGATGAATCGCGATGTCGCGCTTCGAAAACTTGATGCGCTGGTAAAAGGTGCGGCGCTCGCTCGCGCGCAACACGGCTGAGCAGGCCTGGATCCCTATCCCTTGAGGCTGATCCGGGGGGCAACGGCGGTTTGAGCAGGCGCTGCCAGGGTCAGTCGGGGCCGGTACCGAATAAGGGTAACTGCGTATCGGAGTCGCTGCCCGGCTCAGCAGCCATCGTCGCATTGCCCGTTTTCGGCAGGGCGTAATCATGCGCCGCGTCGGTACTGGTGCCATGCGCCGATGCCTCGAGCGAACTCACCCGGACTCCCAATAAACGCAGCCGGCGGGCCAGTGGCGCGCGCTTGAGGCACTGGCCTGCGGCATGACGGATCGCCCTTGCGTCGTCGGTGGCCTCGGGCAAGGTATGGTCGCGGGTGACGGTGGCGAAGTCCTCGTAACGCAGCTTTACGCCGATCGTGCGGCCACGGTAGCCCTTTCGCCGCAGGTCATCGGCAAGCTTCTCGCACAACTGAGTAAAGATCACCGAAAGCTGGTCGCGATCGCGGCGGGGATGGAGATCTCGCTCGAAAGTGGTTTCGCGGCTGATCGAACGGGGCTCGCTAAAGGTCACCACGGGTCTGTCGTCGCTTCCGTGCGCCGCTTCGTTCAACCAGGCCCCATAGCTGGTTCCGAATCGTTCGAACAGCATCGCAGGGTCGGCGGCGGCGAGCTCACCGATCGTACGAATTCCGAGC
>CAZZKA010000443.1:0-1645 GCA_964654745.1 uncultured Bordetella sp.
CGCGAAGCGGCGAGACGGAGACAGCAAGCAGTACGAGAAGCTGGCAAAGTTTTCGGGACGCGCCCAGACCCCGGGCGACGGGCAGCGCGCATCCCCGCGGCTCAGGAAAGTCCGCGTCTCGCCCTAGGGTCCGCTGCCCAGACCCCGAGCCGGGCCGCTCAGCCCGCAGCGCCGACGGCTGCCGGAGAGTTGTTTTGTGGCGCATCAGTGGCAGCGGCCGGGGGTGGGGATGCGGCGCCCGCCTGCGAAGCGATCACCTGCGCGCCAACTCTGGCCGCCTGGGCGAAGTGCTGCTCGACTACCCGCCTCAACTCCTCGATCTGACCCAGCGCATAGGGCAGATCGGGGAAGATCGCCGGCATCTCGATCAGGCGCTGATCCTCGGCCAGAAACACGGTGCGGACCGATACGCCGGCCGCCACAGTCTCAACCAGAAAGACGCTTCGACCAACGACCGAGTCCTGAGCACCGCTCGCAGGGGAATCATCGGGCAATCGGCTCGGCGACTCGTTGATGATCGATTCTTCCTTAGGTTTTTTCACCGCTGTCTCCACGCTAGTCCGATCAGGCCATTCATCTCATGTCACGCCTTGCAGGCCAAAGTGCCAAGCGGAACTCAATCGCTTATTTGGGCGGAGGCACGCAGTTTTCGCACGAGCGCCCCCTGCCGCTCCCGGATCAGAGCGACGCGCAACTGATCACGCAACTGCTCAAGTGAAGGCGGCTGAAACGGCCGAACCTCCTCAACCCGTACAACACTCCAGGCGTCCTGGGTGAGAATCGGCGCAGCAGCAAGTGTTCCCGCGGAGAGATTCACCACTACGCTTGAAACAGCAGGAAGCATCTGAAGCGGGGATAACCAGTCCAGCAACCCGCCCTGCTCCTTATTCGGCGCAATCGAGCTCAGCCGAGCGATCGCCTCCATCGACTCGCCCTTCCGAATCCTTGCAATGATTGAGCGGGCCTCTGTCTCGCTTGCGACCGAGACCTGACGCAGGCGGTACTGCTGATTGCCGCCGCGCTCCTCAAAATCACGGATCTGCCGCTTGTACTCGGCCACGATTTCCGATTCCGATATTGGATTTTTGGCCAGATGATCGGCAAAGAGCAGATCGATCAGCACACTCTGCCTGGCAGCAGCCAACAGGCTCGCTGCGTCGCCCGTTCGGTCGAGCTTCAGCCTGAGGGCCTCCTGAGCCAGAACCTCTCGGGCGATCAATTCATCCTTGAGGGCCTGGCGCAGTTCGGCCGTATCACGCTGTCCCTGCGCAACCGCGTTTGCAACGACTCGATCGAGTTGCGCCTGACCGATGGAGACACCATTGATCGTCGCGATCGTACCCGCAGACGGGGCGACGGTTCCGGTCTGTTTGGTCTGCGCGGCAACGACCCCAGTCGCCAAGCAAAACAGGCCTGACGCAAACCAGAAAATACTTTTTAAACCCATCGAAAGCTACTGAAAACTATGGCATTTATCGACCCGCTTGAACGAAGATTGTAACACCCCCCCGCTCCCCGCCACAATCAATTGCCTGTGCTTCGGGCGGCATTTTCACGCGCCTCGCGTCTCCGTCCGCGCGATCAGGAATCCCTCAGCGCGGTGGCCCCGCCAGCTCGAGGACCAGGATATGCGCGGTCAGCCGGT
>CAZZKA010000444.1:0-1643 GCA_964654745.1 uncultured Bordetella sp.
GAACTGGCCGCGGAACGCGGCCGCTACCAGACCTTCAAGGGCTCGCTCTGGGACCAGGGCGTCCTCCCTCAGGACACGATAGCGCTGCTGCGCGATCAGCGCGGCGGCTATGTCGAAGTCGACCAGTCCGAGAGGCTCGACTGGACCACGCTGCGCAGCAGAATCCGCGAGCACGGCATGCGCAATTCCAACTGCATCGCGATCGCGCCCACCGCAACGATCTCCAACATCATCGGCGTGTCGGCCTGTATTGAGCCCACCTTCCAGAATCTGTATGTGAAGTCCAATCTTTCGGGCGAGTTCACTGTTGTCAATGACTACCTGGTTCGTGACCTCAAGCGCATGGGGCTGTGGGACGAGGTAATGGTCGCCGACTTGAAGTTTTTCGATGGTTCACTTGCCAAGATCGATCGCGTTCCGACCGAACTTCGTGACATCTACGCAACAGCGTTTGAAGTCGAGCCATCATGGCTCGTAGAGTGCGCCGCGCGCCGTCAGAAGTGGATCGATCAGGCTCAGTCTCTCAACATCTACATGGCGGGCGCATCGGGCAAACGACTGCACGACACCTACATGCTCGCATGGTTGCGTGGACTCAAGACCACCTACTATTTGCGCACGCTGGGAGCGACTCACGCAGAGAAATCCACCACCGACAAGATCGGTCAGCTCAACGCGGTATCGGCTGATGGCGGTGCGTCGGCGGGATTCAGTTATGGCACTGCGGCGAGCGTTGCGGGCACTGTTGCCGGTGTCGCAGCGAGCGCCAGCGCTGAGCCGATTGCGCCGAAATTTTGCGCGATCGACGATCCGGAATGTGAAGCCTGTCAGTAATTTTGATTCCTACCCGTTGCAAGGGTATCAAGACCGCCGTAATATTCGGGTCGTGAATCAAAATCTCTCGCGCTCACAAGTTGTTGCATCAAAAAGTTAAAGCGAGTTCTTAGATGTTGTCCTGGGACGATTCTTCAGTTGCAACCCCGACCGCGCGGCGTATGCCGGGCGCACCCGCGGGTCCTGATTCCTCGATGATCGGGGCCATGCCCGGCGTACAGTCGCTCATGCCAGGTGCGGTTGCGCCGGCTCCTGTAGCGGCTCGCGGCGCCGACGCTTCCGTTTCAGCGAGTTCGCGCCGCGTGCGCGTCGAGGACAAGCGCATCATCAACGGCAGCGCCGATGTGAATCAGCTCGTGCCGTTCAAGTACAAGTGGGCTTGGGAAAAATACCTCGCCACCTGCGCCAACCACTGGATGCCGCAGGAAATCAACATGAGCCGCGATATCGCGCTCTGGAAATCGCCTGACGGCCTTACGGACGATGAGCGGCGGCTGGTCAAGCGTAATCTCGGCTTTTTCGTCACGGCCGATTCACTTGCTGCCAACAACATCGTTCTTGGCACGTATCGGCATATCAGCGCGCCAGAGTGCCGCCAGTTTTTGCTTCGCCAAGCGTTTGAAGAGGCGATTCACACTCACGCCTACCAATACATCGTTGAATCGCTGGGTCTGGACGAGGGCGAAATCTTCAACGCCTATCACGAGGTCAAGTCGATCCGGGATAAGGATGAATTTCTCATCCCATTCATCGATACGCTCACTAACCCCGAGTTTGTCACCGGCACGCCGGATGCTGACCAAAAACTC
>CAZZKA010000445.1:0-1616 GCA_964654745.1 uncultured Bordetella sp.
CTGGGCGCAAGCTTGGGTGGACGGCCGGTGGCGAAGTTTTGATGTAAGCAATGGCCGGCCTGCTTTGGCGGGTCATGTTCTTCTTGCGGTAGGTCGGGACTATCTGGACGCCTGTCCGGTACGCGGCGTGCGTACCGGGGGAGGTGACGAGTCGCTCGGTGTCACCGCGATTGTTAAGGTACTTGACCCATGACTTATTGCGTAGCGATGTGCCTCGACCAGGGCCTCTTGTTTGCGTCCGACTCGCGGACCAATGCCGGCCTGGATCATGTCTCCACGTTTTGCAAGATGACGGTTTTTGAGCGCACAGGCGAAAGAGTCATCGTGCTCCTCAACTCAGGCAATCTCGCCACCAGTCAAAGTGTTGTCAGCCGACTCGGCAAGCAGGCAGCCGGCACGCAACCGGGTGTCGGACTCATGAGTACCGACTCGATGTTCGACGCAGCCCGCATCGTCGGCGAAGAGCTCAAAGCCGTCATCCGAACCCAGGCGGGAGCCGGCCCCGATCAGAGTGGGGTGGACTTCAGCGCGAACTTTCTGGTGGGCGGCCAGATCGCGGGCGAGGCGCCGCGGCTTTTTCTCGTCTACCCTCAGGGCAACTTTATCGAGACCACTGCGGACACACCGTTTTTTCAGATCGGCGAGAGCAAATACGGCAAACCCATCATTGATCGGGTGGTCGGGCCGTCGACCTCGCTCGATGAAGCGCTCAAGTGTGCGCTGGTTTCCTTTGATTCGACCATGCGAAGCAATTTATCGGTTGGACTACCCATCGACATAGCGATGATCCGATGCGATGCGTTGATGGTCGGTTTCAGGCACCGGGTGGACTCAAGTGACGCCTATTTCGGCGCGCTGAGAAATGGCTGGAGCCAGGGGTTAAAGCGCGTGTTCAATGAATTGCCTGCGCCGGAGTGGTTCAAGGCTTGAGGCGCCGCGTTCGCAGGATGTTTGGGTCAGTCCGAGGTCGCCGCGAGCATCTCGCGAGCATGCTTGCGAGTGGTGGCGGTAATGTCGACGCCACCGAGCATGCGCGCGATTTCCTCCACCCGCTCGGTCCTCGAAAGGAGCTCTATCTGGCTGCTGATGCCGCCGGAACGTTTGATCCGACCGACCTTTAGCTGCTGATGGGCTCTGGAGGCAACCTGGGGAAGGTGCGTGACGCACAGCACCTGACGGTCTGCGCCCAGGCGCCGCATGAGTGAGCCGATGACTTCGGCCACAGCGCCGCCCACTCCGGCATCGGCCTCGTCAAAGATCAGCGTGGGGGCGGGATTGGACCGCGCAGCGAGGACTGCGATGGCGAGACCCACCCTCGACAGCTCGCCGCCCGAGGCGACTTTGGCAAGCGGTCTCGGCGTCGCTCCGGCGTGGCCCGCGATCATGAACTCGACCGAGTCAACGCCGCTTGAACTTGCCGGGGCGCTGTCGATTCCGACCTGTAGTCCCGCGCCGCTCATGCCCAATTCTCCCAACAGCTGGGTCACTCCTTTTGCGAGGCGGGATGCGGTCGTTCGGCGCGCCCGGGAAAGCGTCGCTGCGTGTTGGTCGAAAGCAGCGCGTGACTGCGCGACCGTACGCTCGAGCGACTGCAGATCCTGCGCGCGCTCGAGTTC
>CAZZKA010000446.1:0-1616 GCA_964654745.1 uncultured Bordetella sp.
CGCGCAGATCACCATGCTGCCACGTCTGCAACCCCGCTGTTTTTACGACCTGGTTATTGAGGTCGCGATCGTGCGTCCCGGCCCGATACAGGGCGGAATGGTTCACCCCTATCTTCGACGCCGGCAGGGACTCGAGCCTGTCGAGTACCCACGCGCTGAAATCCGTCCTGCGCTTGAGCGTACTCTGGGCGTGCCGATCTTCCAGGAGCAGGTCATGCAGATCGCGATGCTCGCTGCAGGTTTCAGCGCTGGCGAAGCCGACCAGCTGCGCCGGGCCATGGCCGCATGGCGTCGCAAGGGGGGGCTCGATGCATTCCAGCAGCGTGTCATCGACGGCATGCTTGCACGCGGCTATGAGCGCGACTTCGCCGAACGGATCTTCAGACAGATCGAGGGCTTTGGCGAGTACGGTTTTCCCGAAAGCCACGCAGCCAGTTTTGCGCTGCTGGTTTATGTGAGTTGCTGGATCAAACGCCACGAACCCGCTGCGTTTCTCGCAGCGATGCTCAACAGCCAGCCGCTAGGATTTTATGCACCAGCTCAGCTGGTCCGCGATGCCCGCGCGCATGGTGTTGAGGTGCTACCGGTAGATGTGCTGGCCAGCCAGGAGCAATGCTCAATCGAATACACCGATGATGATCGACCTGGTGAATCGGATGCACAGCCTGCGGTCAGGTTGGGCCTCGCGCAGATACGCGGACTGTCAACTGCTGCGATCAGCCGGATTCTCCGGGCGCGCGAGGCTCGGTTGAACGAACGCTACCCCGATTTAGCACAGCCGCCTGCACTCAAGGCTTGCGAGCCTGGCAACCTCAACGAATTTACCTGCGCAGACCTGCGGCAGGATGTGTATGCGTTTGATGATGTCGAGGACCTCGCCCAGTGCGCACAGCTCGACAGCACAGCGCTGCGCGCGCTCGCCGATGCCGGCGCGCTCATCACGCTGGCTGGCCATCGCAGACAGGCGCATTGGGCTGCGCAAGGCCGCAGGCTCACGACAGGACTGCTCAACGGCAGCCGCATTGACGAAACACCCGTCGCACTGACCCCACCCGGTGAGGGCGAAGCTATTGTTGCCGATTACCGCTCTCTGGGGATCCCGATGGGTAGACACCCGTTGAGCCTGCTGAGGCCCCGGCTGTCCGAGCTGCGTATAGAGCCTGCAGCAGTCCTGGCAAGCCTGCCCGACGGCCGCATCGCGCGTGCCTGCGGACTGGTCACCCACCGGCAACGCCCAGGCACCGCGCACGGCACATTATTCGTCACACTCGAAGACGAGTCCGGTACCGTCAACGTGATCATTTGGGCCAGCGTCTTCGAACGATTCCGGCCAGCGGTACTTGGGGCGCAGCTGATGACCGTATACGGTACCTGGCAACGGCAGGACCACGGCGGCGGATCCGTCACGCATCTGGTGGCTGCGCGCATCATGGATCACTCGAGGATGTTGGGAGAGTTGGTGAACCGGAGTAGGGATTTTCACTAAAAGGCTCGCTCCTCGTTCAGCGCCGCGAGGCGGTGTTTACGGCTACGTTACGCTCGCACGCCATCGTTGATGCGCGGGCGGCCGCGGGTGGGGCTCGGCCGCTCCTCGATCAGCGCTGCGAGGCGGTGTT
>CAZZKA010000447.1:0-1585 GCA_964654745.1 uncultured Bordetella sp.
GAGGCGCACCGTTCGCCCGATTCGAGCCGATCCGCATTCATGCCCAGACACATCGAACAGCCCGGCTCGCGCCATTCGAAGCCCGCGTCCCGGAAAATCTTATCGAGCCCTTCGGATTCGGCCTGTGCCTTGACCAGTCCCGACCCGGGAACAACCAGTGCCAGGCGGATATTGGAGGCCTTGCGGCGGCCCTTGACGACAGCCGCCGCGGCGCGGAGGTCCTCGATCCTGGAGTTGGTGCACGAACCGATGAAAACCTTGTCAACCCGGATGTCGGTAATGGGCGTGTTGGGCTTGAGGCCCATATAGGCGAGTGCG
This sequence comes from uncultured Bordetella sp., assembly GCA_964654745.1. Lineage (GTDB taxonomy): Bacteria > Pseudomonadota > Gammaproteobacteria > Burkholderiales > Burkholderiaceae_E > SYIM01. Next base: position 319 of record CAZZKA010000447.1, read on the forward strand.
CGCTCCATGCCCTCGCGGCGCACCGGATCCTTTTCCTTGTCGGGGTCCGGCACCCGGCCCTCCACGGTGGTGACCATCTCCGGGGAGGTTCCCCAGGTCACCTGAGGGACGATGCTTGCACCTTCGATGTTGACCACAGCGTCAAACTTCGCGCCCGGGTCTGAGCGCAAGGTACGCCATAACGCCACCGCCTGATCCCACTGGGGGCCGGAAGGCGACATCGGACGACCCTTCAGATAACGAATCGTCGTGTCATCGACAGCAACCATGCCGGAGCGGGCGCCAGCCTCGATAGCCATGTTGCAAAGGGTCATTCGACCTTCCATGGAGAGCGATGTCACCGCCGAACCGGCGAATTCGATGGCAAACCCCGTTCCGCCGGCGGTGCCTATCCTGCCGATAACCGCCAGAGCGATGTCCTTGGCTGTCACGCCGGCACCCAGATTGCCGTCAATCTGGACCAGCATGTTTTTCATCTTGCGCGCCATCAGGGTCTGCGTGGCAAGCACATGCTCGACCTCAGAGGTGCCGATGCCGAAAGCCAGGCAGGCAAACGCGCCATGGGTGCTCGTATGCGAGTCACCGCACACAACCGTCATACCGGGGAGCGTTGCCCCCTGCTCCGGCCCGATCACATGAACGATGCCCTGGCGGCGATCGTGGATGTCGAAATACACGAGCTTGTGCTCGCGAGCATTGCGGTCGAGCGTCTCGACCTGAAGCCGCGCAATCTCATCGTCGATAGGCTGGCTGCGGTCGGTAGTCGGGACGTTGTGATCGACGACGGCAAGGTTCGCACTCAGCCGCCAGACCTTGCGGCCCGCGATCCGCAGACCCTCAAACGCCTGCGGGCTGGTCACCTCGTGGGTGAGGTGACGATCGATGTAGAGGATCGAGGTGCCGTCGGATTCGGCGTGCACGACGTGGGAATCCCAAAGCTTGTCGTAGAGCGTTCTAAGAGCGAGCGACATGGAGATCACACCGGTAGAAATCAAACCCGCAATTATGCCATGCAGCCCGCTCCTCAGAGGAGCCCTCAGCCGTTCAGGCCCCGCTCGCGAAATGCCGAAAACCGCGCGCCGACGGGAGCGGCGCCGGCCGCAATGCCCCGGCAGGGCTGAACGCGGCTAGCGGCTGCCCGATCTGCTCTGGTAGAGGGGCATGACCCGCTCGGACCAGACCTCGAGGTCTTTGCTGCGGGTCTCGGGCGAAGGGTGCGTCGCGAGGAATTCCGGTCCACGGCCGCCCAGCTTTGCCATCTTCTGCC
>CAZZKA010000448.1:0-1562 GCA_964654745.1 uncultured Bordetella sp.
AGACGTTCGGCGTCGGGGGATAGATGCGGCTTGCGTTCGCGCCCGCGGGCGCTGCGATGTTCTTTCATGGATGACTCAAAACCCTGCTCACCCGCGAAAGTTTAGACCAATCACGCCGCGCCGGCCTGCCCGGCCCCCGACTCCAGCTCGCTCCAGAGGGAAGGACGCGACAATTGTCTGGCCATGTCGGCAAGGATCGCCTCATGCGCAGCAAGATCATCGGCACTCGCCGCACTCGTGATGAGCCCGGCGGGCGGCCATTCCGCTCCGGCAGCGGCCGCGCCCGGCGCAGTCCGCTGCGGCGAGTTGACCGAAATCGCCAGGCTGTCCTGACCGCGGGTCATCGCCAGATAAACATCGGCGAGCAGTTGCGCATCGAGCAGCGCGCCGTGGAAGGTCCGGTGCGAGTTGGCGACCCCATAGCGCTCGCACAGGGCATCCAGGGTGTTTCGGCGACCGGGATGGAGGCTGCGCGCCAGACTCAAGGTGTCGGTGATCGAAGTCGCCCATTCGGCAAAGGGACGCATGCCGAGCCGATCTAATTCGGCATCGAGGAACGACAGGTCGAACGGAGCGTTGTGAATCAGCACCTCGGATCCGGCAACAAAGTCGACCAATCGCTCTGCCACCTGTGCAAAAAGCGGCTCATCCTTGAGCCGGTCGCGGCTCAGTCCGTGCACCGCCAGCGCGCCGGCGTCGATATCGCGCTCGGGATTGAGGTAGAGGTGAAGCGTTCGGCCGCTGGGGCGACGATCGACAAGTTCGACGCAGCCGATTTCAATGATGCGGTGGCCGTCATCGGCGCTGAGTCCGGTGGTCTCCGTATCGAGGATGATTTGTCTGAGCACCATACGATGAGCCTGTCGAAGCCGGTATCAGCCCACCGCAGACATTACATGCAGGGGACGTGTTTGATTAACCGTGCGCCGACGCCGGGGCCCGCGGCTCGGACTGCGACGCGTCCGGCGAGTGTCCCTGCCCGGGTACCGCGTCCGGCGCGACATTACGCCCTCGCGTGAGCAGCGTGTAAACCACCGGGACAACGAACAGGGTGAGCACGGTACCGAACGTCATGCCGCCGACAATCACGAGTCCGATCTGCATCCGGCTCTCAGCCCCGGCTCCTGTGGCGTAGGCAAGCGGCACCGCACCGAGCACCATCGCGCCCGTTGTCATCAGGATCGGACGCAGACGGCGCGAGGCCGCTTCGATCGTTGCCTCAACGAGTGGTTTGCCCGCATCACGCAGCTGGTTGGCGAATTCGACGATCAGGATGGCGTTCTTGGCGACCATCCCGATCAGCATGATCAGGCCGATCTCGGTATAGACGTTCACCGTCATGCCGATCAGCGTGATGGTCAGCACGCCGCCGAACACCGCCAGCGGCGCGGCCAGCAGGATGATGGCGGGCAGGCGGAAATTCTCGAACTGGGCCGACAGCACCAGGAAAGCCACCACCAGCGCCATGCCGAAGGCGAAGAGGAAGCTCTGCGAGGCCTCGATCTGCTGCCGCGCCGCGCCCTCGAAGGACAGCCGCGCCTCCGTTGGCAAGGTGGTAACGC
>CAZZKA010000449.1:0-1515 GCA_964654745.1 uncultured Bordetella sp.
CGCGCGCGGATAAGGCGGTCGTGACCGCGCTCTAGCGAGCGCACCGGGGCGAGCAGCCTTACTGGGCCAGTATTGCGCTCGCTGCGATGCTGGGGCAGATCGGATTGCCGGGAGGGGGATTTTCTTTCGGCCATGGGTCGATCAGCGGTGCGGGGACGCCCCGCCAGAATTTGCCGATTCCTGAAATGCCCAGTCTGGGAAACACTTCCTCTCAGAGCATTCCGGTAGCTCGTATCGCGGACATGCTGCTTTCCCCAGGCAAAGCGTACGACTTCAACGGCAGCTGCCATAATTACCCCGCGGTAGATCTCATCTACTGGGCCGGGGGTAATCCATTTCATCATCACCAGGATCTCAACCGTCTCATGAAGGCGTGGGCCAAGCCGTCCACCGTTGTGGTTCATGACAGTTGGTGGACTCCGGTTGCACGCCGTGCTGACATTGTGCTGCCGGCCACCACTACCCTCGAACGCAACGATATCGGTGCTTCCTCGCGTGATCGGTTTGTGCTCGCCATGAAGCAGGCTCTGAGGCCGTATCAACAGAGCCGCAACGATTTTGATATTTTTCGTGAGCTTTCAGCGAGACTCGGCTTTGAGCAGATATTTACTGAAGGCCGCGACGAGTTGGGATGGCTTCGCTATTTGTATGACAAAGCCGCTGGCGGCGCTGCCAAGCTTGGTTCAAATTGGCCCTGCTTCGACGAGTTCTGGGCGCGCGAGTACCTGGAATTGCCTGAACCGGATCGGGACTATGTGTTATTCGAGTCGTTTCGCGAGGATCCGAGTCGCTTTCCGCTTGGAACGCCGAGCGGCCGTATTGAGCTCTTTTCCGAAACCATCTCAGCTATGCGCTACGAGGATATGCCTGCGCATGCCGCATGGCGGGAACCCGCAGAGTGGCTCGGATCGCATGTGACCGCTAGGTATCCTTTGCATCTGATCAGTTCGCAGCCTCCCGACAAGCTGCACTCGCAGCTCGACGCGGGCTCTGTTTCGAGAGCCGGCAAGGTCGAGGGGCGTCAGATCGTACGCATGTCGCCGCATGATGCTCTGATACGTGGTATCAGCGACGGCGACCTGATTCGTCTGTTTAACGATCGGGGTCAGTGCCTCGGTGCCGCGAAAGTTGATCCAGGTCTCATGACCGGGGTATTGGTGATGTCGACCGGGGCGTGGTTCGACCCCGGTGCCGGGATGCTCGAGCGGCACGGCAACCCCAATGTGCTGACGCTCGATATCGGGAGCTCCCGACTCACCCAAGGTTGTAGCGCGATGAGTGCGCTGGTCGAGGTTGAACTCTGGCGAGGTGGCGAGACGCCCGTGGAGGCTTTTAGCCCCCCTGTCCTGACAGCCGCATCGCTACCCTTATGATCTCATCGCGCAATAGTCGGCAGACGGAGTGCATTCATGCATATTCAGGGTATTGATGAGGTGACCTTCAGCGCGGAGGACCTGTCACGCTGCAAAACGTTTTTCCTCGACTGGGGGCTGGCGCTGCTTGAAGAGAGCGATA
>CAZZKA010000450.1:0-1500 GCA_964654745.1 uncultured Bordetella sp.
CACGAGACGACCTCGCTTGACCATCTCCAGGATGGCGATGAAGGTGACGACGACCAGCAGAAAAAGAATCAGCGCAAAATTCATCCTCGCCTCTCCCGGCTCACCGATCCTCAACCTGCAGCACGGCGAGGAAGGCCTCCTGAGGGATCTCAACCGATCCGACCTGCTTCATACGCTTCTTACCCGCCTTCTGCTTCTCGAGTAATTTTTTCTTGCGGGTGATATCCCCGCCGTAACACTTGGCGAGCACATTCTTGCGAAGGGCTTTAACATTTTCTCGCGCAATGATGTTCGAACCGATCGCCGCCTGAATGGCTACGTCGTACATCTGTCTTGGGATCAGCTCGCTCATCTTGGCGACCAGCTCGCGCCCGCGGCTTTGCGAGACCGACCGGTGAACGATCAGTGACAGCGCGTCGACCTTGTCGCCGTTGACGAGGACGTCCATCTTGATCACATCCGAGGCTCGGTACTCCCGGAACTCATAGTCCATCGAGGCATAGCCGCGCGAGATCGATTTCAGCTTGTCGAAAAAGTCGAGAACGATCTCATTCATCGGCAGGTCATAGCTCAAGTGCACCTGCCGGCCGTGGTAGGCCAGATTGGTCTGGATTCCGCGTTTGCCCGTGCACAGCGTCATCACCGAACCGACATATTCCTGCGGGACGAAAATCGTCACCGACACAACTGGTTCACGGATTTCCTCGATTTTAGAGGGGTCCGGCATCTTGGACGGGTTTTCCACCCGGAGAAGCGTTCCGTCACGCATCAGGACCTCATAGACAACCGTAGGTGCGGTCGTAATGAGATCCATATCGAATTCGCGCTCGAGCCTCTCCTGGACAATATCCATGTGGAGTAGGCCAAGAAAACCGCACCGAAAGCCAAAGCCCAGCGCCTGCGAAACCTCTGGCTCGAACTGCAGGGACGCATCGTTCAGCTGCAGCTTCTCGAGCGCCTCGCGCATCGCCTCATACTGGTTGGCCTCGACGGGATAGAGCCCTGCGAACACCGACGGCTTGATTTCCTTGAAACCGGGTAGCGGGACCTCGGCACCGCTGCGCTCGGCAGTGATGGTGTCGCCCACGCGGGCCGCCTTGAGTTCCTTGATTCCCGCGATAACGAAACCCACATCCCCCGCAGTCAGCCGCTCCCGCGAAACCGACTTGGGCGTAAATACGCCCACCTGCTCGCAAGGGTAGGACAATCCGCTCGCCATGAGGCGAATCCGGTCCTTGGGTCGGAGCGTACCGTTGACCACGCGCACCAGCATCACGACGCCGACGTAGTTATCGAACCAGGAATCGATGATGAGCGCCTGGAGCGGCGCAGCCACATCGCCGCGCGGGGCGGGGATGCGCTTGACGATCGCCTCGAGGATGTCGTCGACGCCCATGCCGGTCTTGGCACTCGCCGGGATCGCATCCGTCGCATCGATGCCGATCACGTCCTCGACCTCCGCTGCGGCCTGCACCGGGTCCGCCTGCGGCAGGTCCATTT